>VBDZ01000015.1 GCA_005881215.1 Chloroflexota bacterium
GACTTCGCCGGTCCATCGCCCCTAACGACCTGCCGCACACCGGCGATGGCGACCGCATCCAGCCCGACCGGGTTTAATCTGGCGCCCGGGGTGACGGCCAGCGACCATGTCACCGTCCAGGATCCTGCCGGGAGCGGGACACCACAAGGGACGATCGCCTTCTTCCTCTGCGGCCCGACCCAGGTCACGGCGGGCGGCTGCGCGGCTGGAAGCCCGGTGGGCGCCGTCAAGACCTTGATCGGCGGAGCCGCGACATCGGACCCGACGGCGGGAACGACTGCCCTTGGAACCTACTGCTGGCGCGCGGCCTACACGCCGGGCGGGGCCAGCGTCGGAATCTTCGACACAGCTGGGCACACCAATACCGGCTCCGAGTGTTTTGCGGTCGGCGTTCCTGGACCCCCGGCTGCCGGCCGTGGGCTGAATCTGCCGATGCCGCCACCCGACTTCGTGCCCGCAGCCGCCGTGCGGGGTGATGCACCGGTCCAGATCAGCATCCCCGTCCTGGGGATCGATGCACCCGTAGAGAATCTGGGCCTCCTCCAGAACGGTGCGATGGCGGTGCCGCAGGCCGTGTCCGATGCCGGCTGGCTAGGAAGCGGGACGGCGCCGGGCTCGGTCGGCAACGCCGTGATTGCGGGGCACCTGGATGACGCCACCGGGCAGCCGGCCGCGTTCTGGCGGTTGGGCCGGTTGCGATCGGGCGACACGGTCATCGTTACCACGGCAGGCGGCGCGCAGTTGCGTTTCGTCGTCGTCAGAATCGCGCGGTACGACCGGCAGGCCGTCCCGCTCGTTGCCGTCTTTGGGCCTTCGAAACAGCCGAATCTCAACCTCCTTACCTGTGCGGGCCCGTACCTGCACGACCATCGCACTTACCGCGACCGGCTGGTTGTGTACACGCGCCTGGTTGACGTTGAACCAACGGTACGAGGCCGGCCTGGTGATCGCCTGGCGTTGGAGAGCATTCCCTCGGCGTCGCGACGTCCGACGGCGGCGAATTAGTCCTGAACCGCTCACGCTATCAATGAGTCCATGAGCACGGCGGCCAGCGCGATCCTCTTTGTGGGTCGTCTCCTCTTCGTGGGGCTGTTCATGTCAACCGCCGTAAACCACATCCGCAGCCGCGATCGGTACGTCGCCATCGCCAAGGGGCGCATCCCGATCCCCTACGTGGCCGGCTGGCCGGCGGGCGTGTGGCTTTTGCTCGCCGACGCCTCGCTGGTGCTGGGGGTCTGGCCCGACATCGGCACCCTGATGCTGGCCGCCTTCCTGGTCCCCATAACCATTCTTTTTCACCCGTTCTGGGCGATCTCCGATCCGGCGCAGCGACGGACCCAGGAGATGAACTTCTACCGCAACGTCAGCCTGGTGGGCGCCGCTCTGGCGCTCTTTGCCCTGTTCTCGGTCGTTGGGCCCGGGCGCTTCGCCATTACCGGGTCGCTACTGAACCTACGATAACGACATGGCAAACGACGACCTGGTGGTGAACCGGGTCCAGTCCCGGAGCACCTCGACTCCGGGTCGCTCGATCAACGAGGTCCGCCAACACCGGCTGGTCATCGACGAGCCGACCCACCTTGGCGGGCCCGGCGAGGAGATCACGCCCGCGGACGCCTTCCTGGCCGGGGTGTCGGCCTGCGGTGTGTTGCTGGTCCAGGGCCGGGCCCGAGAGACGGGGATTCGGCTCGACCAGATCGACGTCAGCCTGGAGGCCGTCCGACACCGGCAGGACACCTCCGTCTTCCAGCACATCGACATGCTGTTTCGCCTCAGCGGTCCAACCCAGCCGCAGGCGCTCGAGCTCGTCGAGCACTACCAGGGCCATTGACCGCTCTATAAAGCGGTCGCGGTCGCGACCAAAATCTCGGTGAAGGTGGAGGTGTCGTAGCCCCCACCCCGACCCTCCCCCGCCCGCGGGGAGGGGGATACCGTGGGCACCGGTTTGAGGCGCGCATATATAGAGGTATAGGTGCGGCATGGCTCCTCGTCGATCGCTCGAAAAACTCTCGCGCCGCGCCGGCGTCGAGCTCGGCCTCAAGGGCGCCCGCCAGGTTGCCGGCAAGAGCGGCCGCATCCGGCGGCCATATCCGCCTGGCCAGCAAGGCCGGCTGCAACAGGGCCGCCGCCGGAAGCGCGATTCGGACTACCTGCTGCAGCTCAAAGAGAAGCAGAAGCTGCAGTGGTTCTACGGGGTGCCCGCCGGGCAGCTCCGGCGCTACGTCGAGGCCAGCCGCCGGCAGCCACAGGCAACTGGGGAAGCGCTGTTGCGCGAGCTCGAGCTTCGCCTCGACAACGCCGTCTACCGGCTTGGATTCGCCGGGACCAGGGCCCAGGCGCGGCAGTTCGTGAGCCACGGTCACGTGAGCGTGAATGGCCGGCGGGTCAACCGTCCCTCGTACCAGCTCCGGCCCGGTGACACCGTCGCCATCAAGCCGGGCAACGCGGTCGAGCCACTGGTTCGGGACGCGATCAGTCTCGGGTTCGTCGTGCCGGCCTGGCTCAAGGCTGATCAGGACACCTTGACCGGCCAGGTCCGCCATAACCCCGCGCGGGCCGAGATCGATATCCCGGCCGACGAGAACCGGGCGCTCGAGTTCTTCGCCAAGTATTAAGGCGGCGAATACCCGGGCGGCGCAGGATTCCAGGCCTCACGGCCGTTCCACCCGCATGACCTTCCTTCGGGTTGTCCTGAGCATATTCGCGATCCTCAACGTCGTCTTCTGGGCGCTCCTCGCCTGGACCTGGGCAGTCAAGCCGGCCTGGGCCGCGCGACTGCCGCTCAACCTCGGCACCGACCAGCGCTTTCGCACCAGCGTGCCGGTGTGGGGTCGGCTGGCGGCGGCGGTGGCCGCGTTCTGGGCTGTCGCTGCGGTTCTCTACCTGACCGTCTACTCGGCGAACCGGCTGGCGTTCGTGGCGCTCTTCGTGCTGGCGGCGATTTTCCTCATCCTCGGGATCGGCGCAGCAGCCCGGGTGTATCAGGTCCTCCAGATGCCGAAGAACTCGATGCTGACGATGCCTCGCCGGCAGCAGGCCCGCTAGCTCGACGCGTCGCCAGTAGCGAACCGGTAAGGATCAGCGAGAAACCGACGACGGCGCCCGCGGTGAAGGGCTCGTTCAGCAACGTGACGCCCAGTAGCAGGGCGACCGCGGGGTTGAAGTAGGTAATGACCGTGGCCCGCACCGGGCCCACCTCGCCGATCAGGGCGAAGAAGAGCAGAAAGGCCAGCGCCGTGCACACGATAGCGAGGATGGCGACGGCGAGCAGCGCCTTTGGCGAGGGGACGGTGGCCGGGAGTTGCCCAAGCGCGAGCGGGGCATAGACCAGGGCGGTCACGACCAGTGAGGCGGCCACGACCCCGATGGACGGGACACTCGGGAGCCGCCGCGCCACGATGATCGGTCCGGTGGCGTAGCCGAGCGCGACCAGCCCGACCTCACCCACCGCCCCCAGGTCCCGGAAGGAGACGTCGAGCCCGACCAGCGCCCCGACGCCCAGCAAGCCGAGGACCAGGCCGGCGATGCGGCGGATGTCCAGCCGGTCATCACCGCGCGTCAGCCAGGTCACCACCGCACCAATCAGGGGCACCGCCGCGATCAGCAAGCCCGTGAGTGAGCTGGAGAGGCGGCGTTCTGCGTCCGACAGCAAGAACCAGGGCAGCGACACCTCGACGACGGTGTAGGCGAGCACCCAGCGCCAGTAGGGAAGGAGGGGCCGCAACCCGCCGCGGGCGGCCGCGATCGGCAGCAGCAGCGTCGCCCCGACCGCCGTGCGCAGGAACACCAGGGTCACGGGTGTCAGCTCGCCCACGGCGATCTTGATCAGCAGGTAGGGGATGCCCCAGATGACCGCCATGGCGGCGAACAGCAGCCAGCCGCGTCGGGTCATGCCACCCGGATCAGCTCACGCGCTCGGGGCGATGTCGAGATCGACCTCTTCCGGCAGGACGTCCTCGCCGGTGTACGCCGCCGCCTGCAGCCGGAAGAGCCGGGCATAGCGGCCGCCGAGCCGCATCAACTGCTCATGAGTTCCCTGTTCGATGAGCCGCCCATGCTCGAGGAAGAGGATGCGATCGGCGCGCCGCACGGTCGAAAACCGGTGGGAGATGTACACGGCCGTCCGGCCGCGCGTCAGCGACCGAAGCCGTTCGAACAGGTCATACTCCGCCTGCGCATCGAGCGCCGAGGTCGGCTCGTCGAGCAGGAGGATGCGAGCGTCGCGCATGAAGGCACGGGCCAGCGCCACTTTCTGCCATTCGCCGCCGGAAAGGTTCACGCCGGCGTCGAACCATTTCCCGAGCGCGGTCTCGTACCCCTGGGGCAGCCCGGCAATGAGGGAATCCGAGCCGGCCTGCCGGCTGGCCTTGACGACGGCGTCGTGATCGGTAAGGGCGCCCAGATTGCCGAGTCCGATATTCTCCGCCGCGGTCGCCTGATAGGTGACGTAATCCTGGAACATGCCACCGATCTGCGCCCGCAACTGGGCCGGATCGTAATCCCGGATGTCGACCTCATCGATCAGGATGCGACCCGCGATGGGATCGTAGAGGCGGCAGATCAATTTGAAGAGGGTGGTCTTGCCGGCACCGTTGCGGCCGACGATGGCGATCGTCTCGCCGGGTGAAATCGTGAAGCTCAGATCGGTCAGCGCGTTTTCCTTCGCCCCGGGATAGGCGAAGGTGACGTGCTCGAACCGAATCTCGCCGCGCATGGGCGTGGGAATCGGGACCGGCTTGTCCGGGGCCGGAAGGACGGTTTTCGTGTCGAGCAGCTCGAAGAGGTTGCTCAGGTAGAGATTGTGCTCGTACATCCCCGAGAATCCCCCCAGGATCCCCTGGATCGAGTTCTGCACCGACTGGGCCGCGGTCGTGTAGAGGGTCAGGTCTCCGAGCGTCAGCCTTCCGGCGATCGCCTGCAGGGCGACGTAGAGGTAGGTGACCGAGGTCGCGATCGTGCTCAGGTTGCCCCACAGAAAGCCGATCGAGTAGCGGCGCACCACCTGCCGTCGCTGGCTCCCGTAGTAGGTCCCGCCGATCAACCGGTAGCGATCGATGAAATACCGGCCGAGTCCAAAGAGCTTGACCTCCTTCGCGTAGCTGTCGGTGGTCAGCAGGGTGACCAGGTAGTTCATACGGCGAAGCAGACGGGATCCCCAGCGGGCGATGTTGTAGCCGCGCCAGCCGTACCGGGTGTCGGCGATGAAAGCCGGGATGGGGGAGATGAGGGCGATCAATGCCAGCAGCGGACTGACCACGACGAGCAGGGCGATCATGCTGATGAAGGTCAGCGTGGTCTGCACCAGCCCGAAGGCGGTGGAGATCATCATCACCGGTCGGTTGATCGAATCCGTCTGGGCCCGGCGCAGCAGGTCATACGATGCCGGGTCCTCGTAGAAGGCGAGGTCCAGACCGGCCGCCTTTTCCATCACCATCAGCTGGATTCGCATCGAGACGGAGTTCTGCAGCAGCTGCTGGGTGATGTTGCGCGCCGTGCTCAGGAACGCGATCAGGGCAAAGATCAGCAGCTGCAGGACGGCCAGAAAGATGATGGCGTTCAGCGCGGTGTAAACCGGGTGCCACGGGCCAAGGTCGAGCCTGACCTGGTCGGGGACCGGTTTCCCGCTGACGATCCCCTGGTGAACCACAATGCCCCGGACAACGGAGTTCACCAGCAGCTTCGATGTGTAGGCGGAGATGGCCGGGATGACCCCCGCCACGACGGTCGCGGCAAACAACCCAGCCGTGACCCCGGGGCTGGCATCCCACACGAGCCGGAGGACCTGCGGCAGCGCCGCCGTGGTCCCACGGACAGACTCTTTCAGTGTGCGCCAGCGGGTCCGCCAGTCCTTCGGACCCTGATCCGGCGGCTCCTCGATCACCGGATCCCCGGTCAGACCGCTGTTCGCCGGCCCGGTGTCCGGACTGCCGGAGCGGCGACGACCCCACATCCAGAACATGGAGGGGCCACCGTGACTCGGTGGCATCATTCCCACGGCGCTACCCTACCGTAGATCCGGACCTCGCCCTGCGTGCTGATCTCAGTGGGCGACTGCGATCGCCTCGAGCCGGATGGCCTCCAGTCTTAGAGTTCGCTTAGCCGCCCCTCAGAACGGGTTCATCTCAATGGGCTTGAATCGATGAACTGTCAATGCCAGGGAGGGTGCAATGATCAACCGACCACAGCTGGCTCGCCCGGACGCCGGGAGCCCGACCGACAGCGCTCGAGAGCTCGCCGCCCGGGTGCCCGCACCGATCGAGCAGATCCTGTTCGAGGTCAAACGCCTGATCGTGGGTCAGGACCGGCTGCTCGAGCGCTTGCTGATCGCCCTGCTTTCCGGGGGGCATGTCCTGCTCGAAGGGGTGCCGGGCCTTGCCAAGACGGTTACCGTCAAGGCCTTCGCTGAGGTGCTCGGCGGCAAGTCGGGCCGCATCCAGTTCACGCCCGACCTGGTACCCGCCGACCTGGTCGGCACCCGGATCTACAACCCGGGTCGCGCCGAGTTCACCACCGAGTTGGGGCCGGTGTTTTGCAACCTCCTGCTCGCGGACGAGATCAACCGCGCCCCCGCCAAGGTGCAGTCGGCGCTACTGGAAGCCATGCAGGAGCGGCAGGTCACCATCGGCAAGGACACCCACCAGCTTCCCGAGCCCTTCGTCGTCCTCGCCACCGAGAACCCGATCGAAACCGACGGCACCTATCCGCTGCCGGAAGCGCAGCTCGACCGCTTCATGCTCAAGGTGCTGGTCGACTACCCGTCCTTCCAGGACGAGGTGGTGGTGGTCGAGCGCATCACCGGTCCGGAGATCAAATTGCGGCAGGTCGTGACCCTGGATCAGCTGCGCGAGATGCAGAAGTCCGTTGCCGAGGTTTACGTCGACCCGGCGGTGCGGACCTACGCGGCCACGCTGTCCTATGCGAGCCGGCCCGGGAAGGTCAAGGGTCTCGAGGACCTGGCCTCCGCCATCGCCTACGGCGCCAGCCCGCGGGCGTCGATCAACCTGGTGGCCGCCGGTCGGGCGCTCGCGTTCATGCGCGGCCGCTCCTACGTCCTGCCGCATGACCTGAGTGAGGTCGCGCCCGAGGTACTGCGCCACCGGCTGGTGCTCACCTACGAGGGGATCGCCGCCGGGGTCAGCGCCGAGACCGTCGTCCGGCGCGTGCTCGACCGTTTCCCGCCACCGCGGATCGACCTCGGGGACCGGGTTGCTTCCTAACGCGCCCGGCGGCACCGTCCCGGTCGACGAGCTGATGCGACGCGCCCGCTGGCCGGTGCTTCGGCGACTGGGTTTCCATCCGGGGGGCGACGAGCAATCGCGATTCCGGGGCGTGGGCATCGAGTACAGCGACGTTCGCGAGTACCAGGCCGGCGACGACCCGCGGAGCATCGAGTGGAACATCACCGCGCGCTCCGACCGTCCGTACGTTCGAGAATCGTTGCCCGATCGCGGCCTCGACGCCTGGATGCTGATCGACGTCACCCGATCACTGGATTGGGGAACGGCCCGTTGTCTGAAGCGGCAGCTGGGCCTCGAGTTCGCGGCGGCGGTCGGCCAACTGTTGATCGCCCGCGGCAACCGGGTGGGGGCGCTGCTCTTCGACGAGCGCGTCCGGGCGATCGTGCCGCCCCTGTCGGGACGCACCGCGCTGCTCCGCCTGATCGCGCGAGTGGAGAGGGAGGCGCAGGATCCCGCTTCGTCGACGAATCTCGGCCGGGCGCTGACGGAGGCCGGACGGTTGATCCGGAAGCCTTCGCTGGTGATCGTTATCACCGACTTCATGACCGCCGACGGCTGGCAACGACCCCTGAGCTCGCTGGCGATGCGCCACGAGGTAATCGCGGCCTGGGTCACCGACCCGCGCGAGCGGGACATCCCGGACGTGGGGGTCGTCACCTTTGAGGATCCGGAGAGCGGTCAGCAGATCCTGGTTGATACCGGTGACGCCCGTCTGCGATTGCGCTTCGAGAGCGCCGCCGACACGCAGCGCGAGGCGATTCGCACCGATCTCCAGCGCGCCCGGGCGGCGATCGCCGAGCTCTCCACGGTCGCGGACCTGGTTCCGCAGCTGGTCCGCTTCATCAAACAGCGGGAGGCTCAGCGCGGCCGGCCGCCGGCGCGGGTGACGGCATGAGCTTCCAGTCTCCCTGGCTCCTGCTCGGGCTACTCGCGATCCCGCTCCTGATCGGCCTTTACGTCACGAGCCAGCGGCGGCGCCGTGCTTATGCCGTCCGCTTCACCAACCTCGCCTTGCTCAACCAAGTGATGGGAAAGGGCCCAGGCTTCCGCCGGCACCTTCCCGCGATCCTGTTCATCGCCGGGCTTGGCGGGCTGCTCTTCTCCATGGCGCGCCCCGAGGCGACGATCCGGATCCCCAAAGGGCAGACGAACGTGATCCTCGCGGTTGACGTCTCCGGGTCAATGGCGGCCGCCGACGTGCAGCCGACCCGCATCGAAGCGGCGATCGCCGCGGGCCGCACCTTGATCGATAAGCTGCCGGGCAACGCCCAGGTCGGGCTGGTGATCTTCAACTCCCAGGCGCAGGTGCTGGCCGCCCTGACGACTGACAAGGGCTCGGTCAAAGACGCGCTGGGGTCGCTCGCTCCGGGTGGCGGGACGGCCATCGGTGAGGCGATCCAGGTGTCGGTCGCCCAGCTCGCCAACATCGTGGACCCCAATAGCGCTAAGTCACAGAAGTACGCGATGGTCGTCCTGCTCACCGATGGCTCCTCGAACACCGGCATCGACAACATGACCGCCGCTGCCGGCGCGACCCAGGCGCACATCGCGGTCGATACCGTCGGGATCGGCGCCCGCAACCAGACCACGACGGTGCAGGGACGGGTGGTCGATGGGGTGGACGAACAGGCCCTGCAGCAGATCAGCACCGCCACCGGCGGCCACTACTATTACGCGGCCGACGAGGCCCAGCTGAGCAAGATCTACAGCGACCTCGGGTCGCACATCGGCTGGGTCACCAGCAAGCTGGACCTGACGGTGCCGCTCCTGGCGCTGGGCACCATCATCCTGGTGGTCGGCGGCCTCTTCAGCCTCCGCTGGTTCCGCCTGCTGCCCTGACAGCGGGCGCGCGGACGCCCGGCAGATGGCGCTCGGGCGGGCCGGTGTAGACCTGGCGCGGTCGCGCGATCTTCTGCTCGGGATCGAGCAGTCCTTCCTGCCACTGGGCCAGCCATCCGGGGGTCCGGCCGATGGCGAAGAGCACCGGGAACATGTCGAGCGGGAAGCCGATCGCCGAGTAGATGATCCCTGAGTAAAAGTCGACGTTCGGATAGAGGCGATGCTTGATGAAGTAATCGTCGGCCAGCGCCACCCGTTCCAGTTCCAGTGCGATGTCGAGCAGCGGGCTGCGACCGGTGACCGCCAGCACGTCGTCGGCGATCTTCTTGATGATGCGCGCCCGCGGATCATGGGTCTTGTAGACGCGGTGGCCGAATCCCATCAACCGGATCTCACCCGCGCGCACACGCCGGACGTACTCGGGAACCCGGCTGACGGAACCGACTTCCTTCAGCATCCGTAGGACCTGTTCATTGGCGCCGCCATGGAGCGGGCCGTACAGTGCGGCGGCGGCCGCCGCGGTGGCCGAGAAGGGATCGGCATGGGCGCTGCCCACCGCCCGCATCACGTTTGTCGAGCAGTTCTGCTCGTGGTCGGCGTGAAGGATCAGCAGTACATCGAGGGCGTGCTCCAGGAGCGGATTCGGTTCGTACTTGAGCTCGGTGGCCTTCCACATCATGTTCAGGAAGTTGCCGGAGTACGACAGGTCATTGTCCGGGTAGGCATAGGGCATGCCGATCGCATGGCGATAGGCAAAGGCCGCGACCGTCGGCATCTTCGCGATCAGCCGGAGGATCTGCAGGTGGCGGCTCTCGGCGTTGAAGATGTCCTTTGCGTCCGGGTAGAAGGTGGAAAGGGCGCCGATCACCCCCACCAGGATGCCCATCGGATGCGCGTCGTGGTGGAAGCCGTCGATCAGCTTTTTGATGTTCTCGTGCAGCAAGGTGTGATGGGTGATCGCGTCCACCCACTCGCGGCGTTCGGCCGGGTTGGGTAATTCGCCGTGGATCAGCAGGTAGGCCACCTCGAGAAACGTCGACTGCTCGGCCAGCTCCTCGATCGGGTAGCCGCGGTAGCGCAGGATGCCGCGGTCGCCGTCGATAAAGGTGATCGCGCTGCGGCAACTGGCCGTGTTGAGGAAGGCGGGATCGTAGCTCATCAAGCCGGTGCCGGCGCCATCGCCCGCGATCTTCTGCAGGTCCGTCGCCGCGATCGCGCTATCCCGAATGGGAAGTTCGTAACGGCGACCAGTTCGGTTGTCGACGACCGACAGCGATTCCTCAGCCATGGGCCTCTTCGAGTTTAGCCGCGTCAGGGCTGACCGGCTCAGGGACCGGCCAGCGCCTCGTTCCACTCGCGAATGGTCCATTTGCGGACCACGCCGTTGAGGACGAACGGGTCGCCCCGGACGAATTCCTCGGCGGCTTCGCGAGTGGTGAAGATGCCCATCGAGCCGTCCGCCTGCGGATTCGCGAAGGTGCCGATCATCAGCAAGGTGCCGCGATCGCGAAACTCCTGCCAGCGGGCTCGATGGGCCGGAAAGTGCGCCGGCGCCTTCGAGCGGACATCATCGGCGGACTCGTAAAAGACGACGTACTTCGGCATCCGACCGTCATTCTCCCTCAGGTCCCGTGCGGTCGGGGCGGCCCGGCGTTGACCAGCAGGAATGTCGATACCGCGCCCAGCACCAGAACCGCCGCGGCCCACGCCGTCGCCGTAGCGTAACCGTGAACCAGCGCCTGATCGATCACGCCCGCCGACGATTGCCGGCCGAGGAGGTAGGCGGCGGTGGCGCCCGAGGCGATGGTGTTGAGCAGGGCCGTGCCGATCGACGCCCCGACCTGGACCGCTGCGTTGACGGTTGCGGCGGCGACCCCCGCCTGGCGCGGATCGACACCGAGCGTGCCGATGTTGAAGGCGGGCGCCATCACGCAGGCGATCCCGATACCCAGCAGGATCTCGGCCGGCAGCACGTGGCTGACGTAGGCACCGTTGACCGGGATCTGGGTCAGCACCAGCATCCCGGCGGCAGCCACCAGCGCGCCCGGGGCCATGATCAGCCGGGCGGGAACGCGCGGCATCAGGACGCTGGCAATCCCCCAGGAGCCCGCCTGCGATGCCACCGTCAGCGGCAGGAACGCGAGCCCGGCCTGCAGCGGCGAGTAACGGAGAACGACCTGCAGGTAGTAGGTGAGAAAGAGGAAGGCGCCGAACATTCCCGCGATCGCCAGGGCGGCGGCGAGGTAGGCCCCGCCCCGATTTCGATCGAGCACGATCCACAACGGCAACAGCGGTGAGCGGGTGCGGGCCTCGCGGAGCACGAACGCGATCAGCAGCACCGCACTGATGGCGAGAAAGCCGATGACCGTCGCCGATCCCCAGCCGGCCGAGACCACCTGGGTACAGGCGTAGACGAGGGCGACGAGGCCACCGGTGACCAGCAGTACCCCGGGAATGTCGAACTGATGACCCGACCCGCCGCGGGCACCGCTCAGGAAGCGCCACCCGCCGACGGCGGCCACCATCGCAATCGGGACGTTGACGTACAGGCACCAGCGCCAGTTGAGGTACTGGGTCAGGATGCCGCCGAGCAGGAGCCCGATCGCCGCGCCGCTACCCGCGATCGCCCCGTACAGGGCGAAGGCCCTGGCCCGCTCGCGCGGTTCGGTAAAGGTCACGGCGAGCAGCGAGAGCGCCGTCGGCGCCAGCAGCGCCGCAAAGGCGCCCTGGGCCGCGCGCGCAACCAGCAGCATGGCGAACGTCCCGGCTGACCCACCAAGGGCGGACGCCAGCGCGAACCCGGCCAGCCCGATCAGAAACGTGCGCTTGCGTCCGAGGGCGTCCGCGATCCGCCCGCCCACCAGCAGCAGCCCGCCGAAGGCGAGCGTGTAGGCGGTGATGATCCACTGCCGCTCGGCATCGGAGGCGCCAAGGGCGCGCTGCGCCCAGGGAAGGGCGATGCTGACGATGGTGGCGTCGAGCGCGGCCATCAGCTGCGCCAGGGCGATGAAGGCCAGCGCCACCCAGCGTCGCTCGTCGGGCCGGGGCGTGATCGGCTCAGCCAATTTCGTTGCCGAGTTCATGTCCTGTCCTCCTTGCGGGAATTTGTGCGGTCAGCCAGCCAATCGCGGCGGCAAGCACGACCACCGCGATGGCGGCGATGAACGTGGGCTTAACGGTCATCAGGAAGGCGATGCCGAGAACGATCGCGATCCGTACCCGCAGTGATGTCAGCAACACCGGATCCTGCAGCCGGCGGCGCAGGTCATCAGCGAGCTCACCCTGGGCGTGACTGATGGCGGGCTCCAGGCGGGCCATCCGCATGCCGGTTCCGAAGGCGCCGATGACGGCCAGGGCGATCAAGCTGGCGAATGCGGTGATGATCCAGCCCTTTGGTCCCCAGGCGACGGCCGTCATGTAGAGGCCGGTGATCAGGATCGTGCCCAGCGAAGCCGGCGCGAGCCGGATGACGAGCCGGCGGGAGATGCTGAGCCAGAGTCGAGCCTCGTCGGCCCGGGTCGCGCGCCTCAGCCCGCGGAGCCCAATCGCCTCCAGGGTGACCGACGCGATCAACCCGAAAGCCCCCACGATGTGAAGAAACAATGCGAATGGATAAAGCAGTGATGCCATCGCCAATCGACCTCCTTCGATCTTGCTTGACGAGCGAGATTTCGTTGTATATACTGCATGATGAAATGATTGGATGTCAAGTCTGAGATGAGCCCAAGGCCCTATCGACTCGGTCAGCGCCAGGTGCTGGCCGATGAGACGCGATCGAAGATTCTGGATGCGGCTCGCACCCAACTCGAAACGCAGTCCAGCTTCAGCATCGATGCCGTTGCCCGCCGCGCCGATGTGGCGCGCATGACGGTCTACTACCAGTTCGGGTCGAAACGCGGGCTGCTCGAAGCGCTCTTCGATTCCCTGGCGGCGCGTGGCGGGTTGCGGGGCCTGCCATCGACATTCCGGCAGACTGATCCGCGCGTTGCCCTGGACGGATTGATCGACGTCTTTGCCCGCTTCTGGTCGTCCGATCGCCTGGTGCTGCGCCGCTTGCGCGCCATGGCCGCGCTGGATCCCGAGCTCGACGAGGTGCTTCGTGAGCGCAACGAGGGGAGGCGCCAGGGGTTGCGCGTGATCCTATCGCGCCTCGATTCGCAAGGGAAGGCCACGAGCAAGGCGACGAGCGACCTGATCGACGTCCTCTTCGCGCTGACGAGCTTCGAGAATTTCGACGTGCTCGCCGGGCCCGAGCGCACACCCGATCAAGTGGCGCCGCTGGTCAAGCGTGCGGCAGCCGCCATCTTCCGCGCCGGGGTCCCGCCGTCGCGCGGTCAGGCCAGGTCGCGTTCGTAACCCTTTCGAAAGGCACCGGGCCGCATGCTGCCTCCATCAACGATTCGAGGAGGTGAAACAGACCATGAACCGTATGCGAAGGATTCTCGTCGGAGTCGCGATGGGCGGATCGCTGTTGACCGGTGGCGTCATCGGCGCCACCATTGCCGGCCCGCTCGGGGCAAGTGCCGCGAACCCGTCCACCACAGCGAGCACGGCGGCGTCACCGAGCACCGGCTCGGGAACGTTCGTGCCGAACGAAAACGCGACGCACGAGGCGGGTGAGAGCGCCGCGCGGGAGGCCCAGGAGAATGCCGGCCAGTTCCCGACCGTTCCGTAGCGCCTTAATCAGAGACGAGGGGTCGACCCGGTCGGCCCCTCCCTCGACTCCCATGAGCCTTAGCGCCGACGGCTGGATGCAGGTGGCGAGCTTTATCGTCTGTGGCTGGCTGCTGTTGGTTTTTCGGCTGCCCTCTGCCAGCTCGCCGAGACGCGCGCGGCGCCAGCCTGGGCACCCGTGGTGTTCGGTGTCATGGGCTTCGGCTTGATTGCCGCGGGCGCGTTCAAGATCGACCCGACCACCGCTCGCGTCACCCTGCATGGCGAGCTGCACTACGTCGCGTCGTTTGTGATCGCCGGCTCCCTCGGGCTGGCGGCGCTGTTGGCCTGGCGCGATCTCCGTCACGCCGGCAGGAATCCGGCCCTGGCGAGCTACTGCCTCGCCACCGGTTTCGTCGTGGTCATCCTCTTTACCGCCAGCCTCCTCGCGCCCAGCGTCGCTTCACCCGGCCTCCTCGAGCGGCTGGCGTTGCTCGCCGGATCGGCCTGGGTGGTGGTTTACGCTCAGCAGCTACGGCGCACACTATCCGTGAACCGTCATGAATTCGAAAGGAATTTGGTGGCAGCATAAGCACCGGGTGAAAGGACGTTGAGCATGGCACGGGTCGACCTGGTTCGGGCTGGCGCCCAGCGGGTTGCACTTGCCGCGACCGGGATCGTCGCCGCCCTGTATGTCCTGATCGCGGTCGCTGTGGTGCTGATCGTGTCCCACAACCTCACCTCCAACGTCGATGGAACGCTGTCCAGGTGGCTGACCTCGATGGCCGCGGATCGGCAGACCGTGACCAGGGGCTTCCCGGGACCTAACCGAGGGCCCGGCGGACCGCGACTCGGTGACGCGCCGGTCCTCTGGTGGATGTGGCACCCGGACGGCAATTTCAGTGACAGCAGTACCGAGGCGCAGTCCGTCAAGTTGCCGGTTCCGCCAACGAGCATCACCAGTGCGCAAACCATCACCGTGTCAGGCGTCGACTTCCGGGTCGAGGGTGGCCACGTCGGGGATGACTGGGCGGTCGTCGCTCAATCGCTGACCAGCGTCGAGCAGGCCCGGTCGAACCTGATCCAGGCCGAGCTGCTGATCGGACCGGTGCTCCTGTTGGTCGTGTTTTTGGGCGCCCTCGCCATCGGCCGGCGGGTGGCCTCGCCGATCGAACAGGCGCGCCAGCGTCAGATGGACTTCACGGCCAACGCCTCACACGAGCTGCGCACGCCACTGGCCGTCATCCAGGCACAGACCTCGCTGGCGCTGGCGTCACCGAGAAATACCGACTGGTACCGGCGCGCCTTCGAGCAGGTCAACCGTGAAAGCCAGCGAATGCGCCATCTCGTCGATGATCTCCTCTGGCTGGCACGCTTCGAAGCCATGCCACGTTCGAGCAAGGCGGAGCCGGTCGACGTTGCCGTCATGGCGCAGCAAGCCGTCGACCGCTTCGCTGCGGTCGCGGAAGCGCGGCGGCAGCGATTGGGCAGCCGGCTCAGCGGGGACTCCCACGTCATCGCCGCCTCTCCGGAATGGCTGGATCACTTGATCGGCGTGCTGCTGGACAACGCCTGCAAATACACCCCGGACGGCGGATCGATCGACGTTAGGGTGACGGCCGAGGGAAACCGGGTCGCGCTGATCGTCGACGACTCGGGTCCCGGAATTCCGAAAGAGCAACGGGGCGAGGTCTTCGACCGGTTCCGTCGCGCCACCGATCAGCCGGGCGGGGCAGGGCTCGGCCTGGCGATCGCCGACGCCGTCGTTCGAGCCACGAACGGGCGCTGGGACATCGGCACCTCACCGGCCGGCGGCGCCAGCATGGCGGTCAGCTGGCCGCGGTTGCTGGCTCACGGGGCCTCCACGCGGGCGGTGTCGCCCGAGAGTCCGCCGCTCGCCTCACTCGATGCCTGACGGCTAATACCCCCTCCCTACCCTCCCCACAAGGGGGAGGGAGACCTTACGGCATCACGGATTTGCAAGGTGGCGGGGCGCAGCATGTCGATATGAAATCTTTCACATCGACTGACCGAGACCGCGGGCTACGTCGCCTGCGACGGCTCACCTTCGGGGCGGTGACCGGCGCAACCGTGGCGGTGTTCGGCATGACGTACGTCGCCGCGGCGTCGTACGCCGGCAAAGCCTCCACCGCATCGACCACGGCGCTCAGCACTTCGGGCTCGACCGCCACCACCACGAGCTCGAGCCCCTCGACCGATCAAAGCGCGACCACGAGTGCCACGGCGGCGCCGACCGCCACCACCGGGAGCAGCGGCAGCGGCACCGTGACCAGCGGAGGTTCGTGATGGCCGTCGCAAGCAAGACCTGGAAAGCGCTCGGCACGTCGGTGCACGTGCTCACGACCGATCCTCACGAGCTGGCGGCGGCCGAGCTGGCCGTCAGGGAGATCCTGGAGGACGTCGACGCGGCGTACAGCCGCTTCCGCGCAGACAGCGAGCTCAGCAGATTGAACGCTGAAGCGGGTCGAACCGTGAGCGTCAGCCCGTTGTTGGCGACGGCGGTAACCACTGCCCTGATGGCGGCCAGCGTGACGCACGGCGCTGTGGATCCCACCGTTGGGACGGCGATCAGGATCGCCGGGTACGACGATGACTTTTCACGGATTACCGAAGACCGCGGCCCGGTCAGCTTGCGCGCCCTCAAGGTGCCGGGCTGGCAGGTGGTCCATGTCGATCGCGCCTCGCAGAGCGTGTTCCTGCCCGCGGGCGTGGAGCTCGACCTCGGCTCGACCGGTAAAGCCCTCGCGGCCGACCTGGCGGCACACGCCGCCCACACGGCGATGCACCGTGGGGGCGTGCTGGTCAGCCTGGGTGGCGACATCGCCGTTGCCGGACCTCCGCCCGAAGGTGGGTGGCGGGTGCTGATCGCCGAAGACAGCGCCGTTCCACCGGATGGCGACGGTCAGGTCATCTGCATCGGGAACGGAGGAGTGGCGACCTCGAGTACCACGGTGCGGCGCTGGAGGCGCGGCGGCACGATCCTCCATCACATCATCGATCCCCAGACCGGGCTCCCGGCCAGCGGTCCCTGGCGAACCGTCACCGTGGTGGCCAACAGCTGCGTCGATGCGAATATCGCGGCCACGGCGGCCATCGTCCAGGGCCAGTCCGCGGTTGCCTGGTTGCAGGCCCGCCGGCTACCGGCGCGGCTGGTCGAAAACGACGGCACCATCCACTACATCGGCCCCTGGCCGGATCCGAGTCGGGTGGCGGCGTGAGCACCACCATCCTCTGGTACGCCTCGCGCGGCGCCGGCGTGGTGTCGCTCGTGCTGCTGACCGCGGTCGTGCTGCTCGGATTGACGGCGGCGGTCCGCTGGCAATCCGCCGGCTGGCCGCGCTTTCTTACCGTCGGTTTTCATCGCAATCTCGCCCTGACGACGCTCGCGTTCCTGGCGATCCATATCGTCACCGCCGTCGTGGATCCTTTCACCGCGCTCGGTTGGAACGCTGCCCTCATTCCCTTTTCATCCCCCTACCGGACGCTCTGGCTCGGTCTCGGCGTGATCGCCATGTACCTGCTGGTCGCGATTATGGTGACCAGCCTGCTCCGCCCGCTGTTCGGATATCGCGGCTGGCGCCTGGTGCACTGGCTGACCTATGCGATGTGGCCGATCGCTGTCGCCCACGGCTTTGGGACCGGCAGCGACTCGGGCTTCGCCTGGATGCTCGGGATCGACGCGGTCTGCGTCGGCAGCGTCCTGCTGGCGATTGCCTGGAGGTGGAGTCGCGTTTCGCCGACCTCCTGGCGCCAGGTGGCCGCCAATGGCTAGGCTGCTTGGCGGACCTGCCGGCCCATTGGCCATGCCCTCCAGCCGACACCTGATCGGCGAGCTCGAGTCGGCCAATCTGCTCGGCCGTGGCGGCGCCGCGTTCCCGGTCGGTCGGAAATGGCGCGCCGTCGCCGAACGCGCGAGCGGCCGTGCCGTCGTCCTCGCCAATGGCGCCGAAGGAGAGCCGCTGAGCCTCAAGGACCGTACCTTGATGGCGACCCGCCCGCACCTCGTCATCGACGGGGCGCTGCTCGCGGCCGAGGCGGTGGGCGCGCCGGACATCATCATTTATGTCGGGGCGAAACACCGCGCCGCCGAAGCGGCGATCCGTGGAGCACTCGCGGAGCGGTCGAACCAATTGCGGTCGCGCGTTCGCATGATGTCCGCGCCCGACGGCTACGTGGCCGGGGAAGAATCAGCGGCTGTTCACTTCATCAACGCCGGCGATGCCCGGCCGACGACGACCCCGCCGCGGCCCTTCGAGCGGGGCGTCGATGGGCGGCCAACGCTCGTCCAGAACGTCGAGAGCCTCGCCATGGCGGCGCAGATCGCCCGAGGCATCGACGCCAACACTGGTTTGGTGACCGTCTCCGGTGCCGTCCGGAAGCCGGGACTTCAGGAGATCGACCTCGGCTGGACGTTCTCCGATGTTGCCGCCGCCGCCGGCGGGCTGGCCAGACCGGTGCAGGCCGTTCTCCTCGGTGGATACTTCGGGGCCTGGGCGCCGGTCGACGAGGTCTGGGCCCTGCCGATCGCGGCGCCGTCCCTCCGCGCTCGGGGGTTCACACTTGGCTGCGGCGTCGTCCATGCGCTTTCCGAGGATGCGTGCGGCGTCGATGCGACCGCGCGGATCATGGCGTACCTCGCCTCGCAGAGCGCGCGGCAATGCGGGCCGTGCCTGTTCGGCCTTCACGCGATCGGAGAGTGCGTCCGCCGGCTCGCGGCTCGATCCCCGCAGGCTTCCGACCTGGACCGGCTTTCCCGTTGGTCCGGACAGCTCGCGGGTCGAGGCGCCTGCAAGCATCCCGACGGGGCGGCCGGCCTGTTGGGTAGCGCGCTCAGCGTCTTCGCCGATGACTTCGCCGCGCATCAGCAACGCCGCTGCCTGCGGCGGTCGACGAGCCACCCGGCATCGCTCCAACCCGTGGCGGCGGTGGCATGATGGAACAGCTTCAGGTCGACCGCATCCGGTGCGACGGGCATGGGCTCTGCGCCGAGCTGCTGCCCGAAGCGATCTCGCTCGACGACTGGGGTTTTCCGATCTTGAAAACCGGCGCCATCCCGGCCAGGCTGGCGGAGCACGCCAGGCAAGCGGTGGACGCCTGCCCGGTGCTGGCCCTCCGGCTCGCGAAAGTCCGAAGCTGACTCCGCCGCGCGGGTGACACGATCCGCCCTGCGGTGGATTCGGCGTTGGGAGTACGTCGTTACCCTGTAGCCATGGAGATGCGGGCTCCGGTATGGGCGTGGACCGGGCGGCTGAAGCCGCGCACCGTCGACTGGCTGATCGTGGTCGTGCTCACCGTGCTGGGCTTGATCTCCCTCGGAGTCGATCCCTCGAGCGAACGCCGGATCGCCGCACCATTCTTGTTTCCACTGGCGGTGGGCCTCCTGCTGGTGCAGACCGTTCCGCTGGCGTGGCGACGGACCCATCCCAGCCTCGTGCTGGTCCTGATCGCCAGCGCCTTCGGGCTCAAGATCCTGTTCGGGATCAACACCAGCGTGGCCGCCGTCGGCCTGCTGATCGGGATGTACAGCGTGGCGGTCTACGCATCGGGCCGGCTGCGCGTCTTCTTCCTGGCCCTTGCAGGCCTCGGCTTCATCGCCGGCTTCGTGGTGTTTGCCATTACCGGCAATCCGCGCAGCTTCGCCCTCTCGGTGCCGTCGCTTGCCCACGCCGCCGCCTGGCTGCTGGGCGACTACCTGCGGACTCGCCGGGCGTACGTCGCGCAGCTAGAAGACCGCGCCGCCCGGCTGGAGCGCGATCGCGACCAGGACCGGCAATTGGCCGCCGACCAGGAGCGCTCGCGGATCGCGCGCGAGTTGCACGACGTGGTCGCCCACGACGTGAGCGTGATCGCGATCCAGGCTGGAGCCGCGCGGACGATTCAGGCGAGCCAGCCGCAGGCCGCCGCCCAGGCGCTGGCGCTGATCGAGACGACAGCGCGGCGGACGCTGGTGGAGCTGAGCCAGCTGCTCGGCGTCCTCCGCAAGAGCGATGGGACCATCCCGGACCGCAACCCGCAGCCCGGGATCGAGCAGCTGTCGGCGCTCGTGTCCGAACTGCGCTCGGCCGGATTGGCGGTGGATCTCGCCGTCATCGGTGAGGCGACGCCACTTCCGCCGGCAGTCGATCTCTCGGCGTATCGAATCGTCCAGGAGGCGACCACCAACGTGCTCAAGCACGCGCACGCCCGCCACGTCGAGATTCGCGTCCGCTACAGCCGCGACCTTCTCGGGCTGGAGATCCTCGACGACGGGGCCGGAAAGAACGGCACGTCGTCGACGAGCGGTCACGGGATCATCGGCATGCGCGAGCGGGTCGCGCTCTTCGGCGGCGCCTTGAGCGCCGGCCCACGACCGGGCGGCGGATTCGCCGTGGTGGCGCGGCTGCCCGTCAACCCCGCGGCCTGATGGCGATCCGCGTTTTGATCGTCGACGACCAGGCGCTGGTGCGCGCCGGCTTTCGCATGATCCTCGAGGCCCAGCCGGACATCGAGGTGATCGGCGAAGCGGAAAACGGGCTGGCGGCGATCGAGGCGGCGCGCGGCCTTCGCCCCGACGTGGTGCTGATGGACATCAGGATGCCGGGCCTCGACGGCATCGAGGCCACCCGGCGGCTCACCGCGATGGGCCTCGACGGGCACGTCGTGATCCTGACCACCTATGACCTGGACGAATACGTCTTCGACGCGCTGGCCGCCGGCGCCACCGGCTTTCTGCTCAAGCACGTCCCGCCCGAGGAGCTGGTCCACGGCGTTCGCATCGCGGCCGGCGGCGAATCGCTGCTGGCTCCGTCCGTGACTCGGCGGCTGATCGAGGAGTTCGCCCGGCAAAGGTCGCCGGTTCAAGCTTCCTCGAAAGCAATGGACTCGCTGACCGATCGCGAGCGCGAGGTCCTGAAGCTGCTGGCCCGCGGCCTATCGAACCTGGAGATCGCCAGCGAGCTGCACGTCGGCGAAGCGACCGTCAAAACACACGTGGCGCACGTCCTCGACAAGCTCGAACTACGCGACCGGGTGCAGGCGGTGATCCTCGCCTACGAAGTCGGATTGATCAAACCAGGGGCCTGAGCCCATCTCCCCCGTAGGGAGGAGCCCGGGCGCCGGGGTCCGCCCCGCAGGGGAGTCAAAAATCGGGCGCGCAGGTGACGACAGCGACGGCCGTTGGCCCTAGCGTGAGGCTATGACAAGGAGGCGTTTATGACATCAACAATTGACAACGTCGTCTCGACAACTGGATTGACGAAGCGTTACGGCAAGACCATCACCGCGGTGGACGCCCTCGACCTCGAAGTGCGGCGCGGCGAGGTATTCGGATTCCTCGGACCGAACGGCGCGGGCAAGACCACCACGCTTCGGATGCTGCTCGGCCTCATTCGCCCGACCTCGGGTTCGGCACGGGTGGTCGGACGCCGCCCGGGTGAACCGGCGGGGCTGGCGCGCATCGGCTCCCTGGTCGAGTCACCGGCGTTCTACCCGTACCTCTCGGGCCGCGAGAACCTCAAGGTGGTCGCCGATTACGCTGGGCTTTCACTTGCTGGGATCGATGCCGCCCTCGACGAGGTGGAACTGCTCCCGCGGGCGAAGGACCGATTCGGAACGTACTCCATGGGCATGAAGCAGCGGCTCGCGGTCGCTGCCGCGCTGATCAAGGAGCCGGAGCTGATGATTCTCGATGAACCCACGAACGGGCTCGATCCCCAGGGCGTGGTCGAGATGCGCACCCTGATCCGGCGCCTCGGTACCGGCTCGCGCACCGTCCTGCTCTCCAGCCACCTGCTCAACGAGGTGGAGCAGACGTGCGACCGGGTGGCGATCATCCGTAAAGGCAAGCTGGTGGCGCAGGGTCGCGTCGACGAACTCCGCGGCCAGGCCACCCTGATCGTCAAGGCCAGCCCCAGCGATGCGGCCCGCCAGTCACTCGAGCGAATGCTTGGCAAGGCGGCCGTCGCCGGTGTCGATGGTACCCTGCGGCTTTCGGTCAGTCCCGATCGAGCTCCCGATATCAACGCCGCCCTGGTCTCAGCGGGCATCCGCGTCAGCGAGCTTCGGCCAGCCGAGCGAACTCTCGAGGAAGTCTTCCTCAGCCTCACAGGAGAAGCAGCATGATCAACGCATTCAAGGCGGAATGGCGCAAACTTCGGCAGCGGCCGGCGGTGTGGATCCTCGGCGGGATCCTGCTGGTGGCGCTCGTCTTGTTCGGCTACGCATTCCAGTGGATCCAGGTTACGTTCCCCGCAAAGAATTTCCACAATGAACTCGGCCTGACGCCGGCGCAGCTCAAAGTCGCGCTCTACCCGGTGAACTTCGTCAAGAACTCGCTCGTCGGTGTCGGCATCCTCGGTGGCGCCCTGTCGCTAATCCTCGGCGCCCTGGCGGTTGGCAGTGAGTTCGGTTGGGGAACGGTGAAGACCGTCTACACGCAGCGGCCCAGCCGGATCCAGGCCCTGGCCGGCCAGCTGGGTGTGATCGCGCTGATCACCGCCAGCTATAGCGTCGCGTTCTTCGCCGTCGCCGCGCTCTGCAGCTGGATCATTGCCACCATTGACGGCCAGGCAGCCACCTGGCCGGCCGCGATCGACATCCTCAAGGCCGCCGGCGCAAGCTGGCTGATCTTCGGCTGCTGGTCGCTCCTTGGTATGGCGTTCGGGTACCTCTTCCGCCAGTCGGCGATGGCGATCGGCATCGGCCTCGCCTACCTGTTCGTGATCGAAGGCATCCTGTTCAGGGTGCTCAACGGTTTCGACGCCTCCTGGGTGTCGACGGTGGAAAAATTCTTCGCCGGGCAGAACGCGAGCGCGTTGCTCGGGTCCTTCGGGCGTGTGTTCCCATCTCCCGGCGCGGCGCCGCCGCTGGTCTCCGCCGGGGAAGCCGTTATCGTGCTGGCGATCTACACCGCCGTGTTCGCCGCGGCCTCGGCACTCGTCGTTCGCGCTCGCGACGTCACATGACACGCGGGATGGAATGGTGTCCTTCCCGATTATGTTCGCGTATGCTCTCGCGTAGCGGCGACCGAACGACCGGCTGGATGATCTCGAGGAGGAGGAAACCGATGCCGAACTATCTATTGGCGTATCACGGCGGCGGCGGCATGGCGCAGGATCAGGCGGAGCGCGACAAGCTCATGGCCCAGTGGGGTAAGTGGTTCCAGGACCTGGGGTCCGCCCTGGTGGACGGCGGTAACCCGGTGATGCGGGCGAAGACCATCACCAGCAAGGGCTCCGTCAGTGAGGGCGGCGGCCAGAACCCAATCAGCGGCTACAGCTTGATCAAGGCGAATGACCTGGAATCGGCGGTGAAGCTGGCTGGCGGTTGTCCGGTCCTGTCAGGCGGCGGCAGCGTCGAGGTGGGCGAGGTCGTCCCCGCGATGTAGTCACGGGGCGCGGCTCCAGCCCGCCACCGGAGCCGCGCCTTGCCTCAGCAGGTCAGATGCAGGACGGCGTTGACCTGCTTCGCCCGACGATTGAGGAGCGAGATAGCCTTCGGCGTCGGCACGGTGATCAACTTCACCCCGCGGCGCTCGGCCTCGCGCTCGACTTCCCGCATGACGGGCAGCGCGCCCTCGGCGCCGGTGCCGACGACGAGCGTCCGGCATTTCCAGGGGATCTTCTCTTCGACGGACAGCGGCGTGTGCCCGAACCGATCGCGGAAGGGCTTCGAGGCTTTCTTCTTACGCTTTCGCACCTCGCCGCGGTCGATCACCACATCGCTGGTCAAGGTGACGCCATCGATCCGGATGGCGCCGAAGCGGAACTGATCGAGCCGCATGTGTTCCTAATATAAGTAGGTTGTTGCATCGGCTCGTGAATTGAGGAGGAGTCCTATGCCGACGCCTAAAGTCTTGATCCTGACCGGCGATGCGGGCGAATCGCTCGAGGTGCTCTATCCCTACCAGCGGCTCAAAGAAGAAGGCTACGAGGTCGAGATCGCAGGCCCGAGCAAGAAGAAGCTGCACTTCGTCGTCCACGACTTCGAGCCGGGGTTCGACACCTATACGGAGAAGCCCGGCTACAGCTGGGACGCCGACCTCGCCTTTGCGAATGTCAACCCGGCCGACTACGCGGCGGTCGTCATCCCCGGCGGGCGTGCTCCCGAGTACATCCGTAATGACAAGGATGTGCAACGGATCATCCGCCACTTCTTCGACCAGGAGAAGCCGGTGGCGCAGCTCTGCCACGCGCCGCTCGCCCTGGCCGCGGCCGGCGTGCTCAAGGGCAAGCGAACGGCGGCCTATCCGGCGCTCGAGCCGGACGTCAAGGCGGCGGGCGCGACCTATGTGGATTCGGACGCCGTGATCGATGGCGAGATGGTCTCGGCCCGCGCCTGGCCAGATCATCCCGCGTGGATGCGCGAATTCATCCGCATGCTGCGCAAGAAAGCGCCGGTCCAGGAAAAAGAGGCTGCCGCCGTCCGCTAAGCAACCGGCGACGCCGGTCTACATCGAGTCGGGTCGTACGCGCACCTTCGCGTGCGCGTACGACTGGCCCGGCTGGTGCCGATCCGCGAAAGGCGAGGAGGCGGCGCTGGCCGCGCTGGCTAGCTACGCGCCGCGTTACGCGCCGGTGGCAAAGAGAGCGAAGCTCCCCTTCGATCCGCGCACCGTTAGGGGCGTTCGCGTCGTCGAACGCATTCCGGGATCGGCGAACACCGATTTCGGCGTACCGCACGAGATCTCGAAGCGCGACACGACCCGGCTATCAGCCGCCGGTGCCAAACGGATGGCGGCCCTGGTGAAGGCGGCATGGGATCTCTTCGACGAGGTGGCCGCGTCCGCGCCGGCCGAGCTGCGCAAAGGTCCGCGTGGTGGTGGCCGCGACAGGGACAAGATGATTGACCACGTGCTCGGCGCCGATGAGATCTACGCGCGAAAGCTGGGGCTGCGACTTTCCGCGCCGCCGCGCGCCGATCGAGCAGCGATTCGCGCCTTTCGCGCCGCCGTGATCGAGGCGCTCGAAAAGCCGTCGAGTGGCGCTCCGCCATCAGAGAAGGGGTGGCCCCAGCGGTACGCCGCTCGCCGCATCGCCTGGCACGCGCTCGATCACGCCTGGGAAATTGAGGATCGCAGCGATCCGACCGGGTGAGTGACCGTGGTCTTCAAATCCCTGGACTTCGTCTATCACCCCAGCCGGGACGTCGCGCGGGATATGGCGTATTTCGTCGACGTGCTCGGTGGCCGGCTCCGCTTCGCCGTCGAGGGCATGGGGGCGAGGGTGGCCGCCATCGAGCTGGCGCCGCCGCCACCGCTGCTGCTCTTAGCCGACCACGTCGAGGGCGAGACGCCGGTCCTGGTATTTCGCGTGCCCGACCTGCAGACGAAAATCGCCGCCCTGGTGAAGCGGGGTTGGAAAAAGCAGGCGACGTTCGAAATTCCGCATGGTCCAATCTGCTCCTTCAAGACGCCGGGCGGCCAGCGGATCGCGATTTATCAGCTCACCCGCCCGGGCGCGGCCGCCAGCTTTGACGGCCGGCGCGACTTCTAACCCCGCTCAGTCGCCGGTGAATTCGAGCGTGGTCGTGATCTCGATGCACCGACCAATACTGCGGAAGACCGGACAGCGGGACGCATGATGCTCGTGAGCGCGACGCGCCGCATCGCGCTTATCCGCCGGACATCCGCTGAGCTGGTAGCGGACCCGAATGCGTTTGATGACCAGCACACCATCCTCGACTTCGACATCGCCCTCGGATTCTGACGTCAGGCGGCCCTCGCCGGCCTCGATCTTGCGCGCTTCCAGCGCGCCACCCAGGGTGCCGGTCAGTCAACCGGCGGCGGCGGCGACGACGTAGTCGAGGGTGGTGGTCTGCGGCTCGTAGGTGCCGGGGCCGGCCTGGTAGTGCTCGGCCACCTCGTCGTGGACGCCAAAAAGCACCGGCGCGTCTCGCGCCGGGAGGTATGCGCGACGAAGTGAGCCCTTCACGCGCTCGATCCGAACATTGGAGATGTAGACGACCGGCACGTCTCTATGGTGACACCGCCGGCTCGCGGCCGGCTGGCGCGAAGCTACGATGACCCGAGTGCAGCCCTGGGGTGGGGTGGCCGGCAAGCGCGTCGTGATCACCGGAGCGACGAACGGAATCGGTCTGGCGGCGGCGGTCGAGTTGGCCCGGCGCGGCGCGCAGCTGACGCTGGTGGCCCGCAGCGAGAGCCGGGCCGCCGACGTGGTGCGCCGGATTCAGGCTGAGCGTGCTGATGCGCAGGTCGACGTGCTGCTCGCCGATCTCGCGTCGCAGGCTTCGATTCGCCGGCTGGCGTCGGAGGCCCTTACGAAGTACCCGAGCATCCAGGTCCTGATCAACAATGCCGGCGCGATCTACGCGCGGCAACAGCTGAGCCCCGACGGGATCGAGCTCACCTGGGCGGTGAATCACCTCGCCCCCTTTCTGCTGACCAGCCTGCTGCTCGACCGGCTCAAGGCCAGCGCCCCGGCGCGGATCGTGACGACCTCATCGGGCGCGCATGAGGACGCCGCGATCCCGTTCGACGACCTGGCCGCGAATCGCGGGAGTGGTGGGTGGGGTTTTCCGCGGTATGGGCAAACGAAGCTCGCCAACATCCTGTTCACAGCCGAGCTGGCCCGCCGGCTGGCGGGCACGGGTGTGACCGCGAACGCGTACCATCCCGGGTTCGTCGCCAGCGGGTTCAACCGAAACAACGGTCTCCTGATGCGGATCGGCATGGCGATCACACGGCCCTTCGCGCGCAGCACCGATCAGGGCGCCCAAACGCTCGTCTGGCTGGTCGACTCCGAAGAGGCGGGCCGGACCAGTGGCGGCTATTTTTTCGACATGCGTCCGGCCACGCCGTCCGCGGCGGCGCAGGATCTGCAGGCCGCGCAACGGCTGTGGCAGCTGAGCGACGACGAGATCCGTTAGGAGCGGCTGCCGGTCTTCCCGCCTCTCATCAGCTGGCGCCAACCCCGCTCGTGGATCTCGACGCCGTACTTCCTGGCCGCTGCCCTGATCCGCCGCCAGGCTGCGTCGCGTTCGGCGTTGCTGACGCCTTCGACCTGGTCGAAGCGGGCGACGGCGTTGCGGACGTGGCGCGCGTCGTTGAGCGGCTCCTTGCGCTCTTTGGGGAAGGCAAACGTCTGCGTCGACATCCGGTTCTGCTGCCTGGTGCTGAGCCCGCGGGATTTCTTCGGGATGCGCGCGCCGTGAGCCCGTGCGCTCTGGACCGAACGCGCCTTCCTGATGTTTCGGCGGGCTGCCGTCTTCTGTTTCGGCGTTGCCATGGTGTACCTCCTTCGGGACTCGCGGCCGGCGATTTCCCCCGGCTCCACACATGATGCTCTTGGTGTTATTTTATGTTATAGCACCATGAAGAAGGAATTGCCCGACCGCAAAGGCGTCATGATCGAGGAACCCGAGGCCGACATCGAAGTCGACGAGGAACACAAGGTCGGGTCCGCCGACATCCGGGTGGATGAAGACGGCGGAATCGGCGCGCCCGATATCAGGCCGTAACCCGGGTCACGAGGCTCGCTGCTCGGGCTCGCCCCGATCGGCGTTGGCGCGGCCACGGTTCCAGTAGGCCTTGGCCGAAACCTGGTCCGCGTCCCAGCCCCGGCTGAGCAGGGCCGCCTTCAACGCCAGCACCAGGGAGGCCTCGCCCGCCAGGTACGCGTGACCGCGGCCATGCGGAAGGTCGGCACTCGCGACCGCCGCGATCAGATCGTCCGCTGTCCCGGCCGGCGCCGTCTGTTCGTATCGCCAGCTGATCCGTTTGTCGCCGGCGAGGTCAGCGGGCTGGCGCTCGGTCGCGTCGTCGACCCGAAGGAACGCTCGGGCCGCGACGTCGGCAGGAAGCGCCTCCATCATGGCGAGGGCGCCGGGGACGGCGGTCGCATCACCGGCAAACAGGTGCCATTCGGCATCCGCGACGGTGATTTTGCCGCGAGGCGCGATCGCATCGATCGGAAGCCCGGGTGCGGCCGCGCTCGCCCAGCGCATTCCCGGACCGTCACCGTGCATGACGACGTCGAGCTCGAGTAACCGGGCCTCCGGGGTAAACCGCCGGATGGTGTAGCGGCGGCGCACCGTGGTGCCATCGTCGCGTCGAATGCCCAGCGCCACGTCCTGTCCCGGCAGATAGGCGAAGGTCTCGAGTGCGGGAGCGGTCAGCTGGATTCGTCGCATCCGCGGTGTCACCTCGGCAACGGCGGCGACCGCGAGCTGCCAGCTGGTCGGGTCGGGAAACTTCATAACTGCCGTGTCTTCTTTACCCAAAAGCAAGTTTGAGCCCTAAGGTACGGATGAAACCTGCGGGTCGACGGTCGCTCGCACCGGGTACAGGACATGCTCAACAAGGCACCGTTCATCAACCGTCGGATTCGGCGACGCCTGTCGCTGTCGGCCCGCTGGGCGGTGCGCTCGCGCCTGCCACGGATGGCGTTCCTGGCCGCCCTCGGCCCCGGACTGATCAGCGGCTTCGCCGACAACGACGCCGGCGGCATCACGACGTACTCGGTGGTCGGTGCTCAGTTCGGCTACGACTTGCTGTGGGTGGTGCTGGCCAGCATGATCGCGCTGGGCATCACCCAGGAGGTTGGTGCCCGCCTCGGGCTGGCGACCGGCCAGGGCTTCGGTGGTCTCATCCGTCAGCAGTACGGGGTGCCGCGCGCAATCTTCGCCATCGGCATCATGCTGCTCGCGAACCTCGGCGACACGGTGGCGGAGTTCGCCGGGATCGGGGCGGCCCTGGCGATCTTCGGCGTCCCGATCTGGCTCAGCTCCGCCCTGGCGGCACTGGCCATCATCTTTCTGTTGTCGCGAGCGAACTTTCGTCGCGTCCAGTTCGTGTTCCTGGCGGTCGGGATCGGCACCTCGCTGGCATATGCCATCTCGGCATTTCTTTCCAAACCGGATTGGGGCGCGGCGCTCTCCCATACGCTGATCCCGCACGGCTCGGCGACCGGCCTGTACCTGGTCGCGGTGATGGGTACGGTGGGGACCACCATCACCCCCTGGGGCCAGGCTTTCATCCAGTCGTATGCAGCCGATAAGCACCTCGGGCCCAAGGACCTGTACGCGTCGCGGCTCGACGTTGGCGCCGGGGCCTTTCTCACCAACATCGTGGCGGGGTTCATCGTGATCGCCTGCGCCGCGACCCTGTGGGCGCACGGGCAGACCACCATCACTTCCGCGGCGGATGCCGCCAAAGCGCTGGGGCCGCTCGCCGGGCGCTTCGCCGAGCTGATCTTTGCGATGGGTCTGCTGACCGCCTCCCTGCTCGGGCTCGGCACCGTCCCGCTCACCAGCGCGTATGCCGTGACGGAGGCGTTCGGTTGGGAAAGCGGCCTCGACCGCACCTGGCGGCAGGCGCCGGCGTTCTACGCGTTACTCGCGTTCTTCGTCGGCTTCTCGGCATTGTTCGTCTTGATCCCGGGGTTGCCGTTGATCGTCGTGATGTACCTCAGCCAGGTCTTCGATGGGATCCTGCTGCCCTTCATCCTGGTGTTCGTGATGTTGATGAGTCGCGATCGCCGGCTGTTGGGCCGGCTGCGCAGCAGTGTGCCGCTGTACGTTGCCGGGTGGGTCGTCACCGGCCTGATCAGCCTGCTGTCGCTGGCACTGGTGGTCAGCCAGATCCTGGCGTCCAGGTAACTCGGCGCCGGCCTAATAGCAAGAACCTCTACTTCGTCGGGCGTCGGAGGAGGACCACTGCGGCAGCGATCGCGACCGCCCAGACCGGCGCCATGGTGATCACGAAGGGACGAATCGTGTCGCTGGCCGAGTGCGACTGACGGTCGAAGGCCTCGAAGACCATCACGGTCCCGGCCAGCAGCAGGATGGCGACGGCCACGAGCCCGGGCCATTTGAGGGATGTCACGCCAGGTCTCGCATGCTTCAGCGTCCTGCTAAGGGTAGCCGACACTTAGGCCGTGAGGCATCGGCGGAACGTGCGCCGGGCGGCGCTGGCCGTCGGATTGCTCGCGATCGCGCTGCTGGTCGTCGGCGTCGTCGAGGGCGACATTGCCGAGGACCTGACGCATCTCGGCGGCCTGGTCATCGGGCTGCTGAATCGGTTTGGCGCGGCGGCCTGCCTGGCCCTCCTCTACATCGAGGAGAGTCGCGCCGTCGGTTGCGGTCTCATCGGCGATCTGGGCGGCCGTCGGCCTCTGGCTGGGGGCGACCCTGGGGAGCTCGATCGGAGGCGTCCTGGCTCGCAATGCCTGGATCTACCTCGCCCTGTTCGGCGCGGTCATCGTGGCTCTCGCGTTTACCCTGGTGCGCGGATGGAGCGGGTGGGGCGGGCGCCGGGCTGTGCAACCATGAGCCGATGAGCGTTCCGATCGCGGGCCGGCAGTTGATGGTGACCACCGTCGACTATCACACGGCAGGGGAGCCGTTTCGGGTCGTCAGCGGCGGCGTCCCAACGTTGCGAGGCACTACCATCCTCGAGAAGCGGCGCTATGCGCTCGACCATCTCGACCACATCCGGCAACTGCTCGTCTTCGAACCACGCGGGCACGCCGACATGTACGGCGGATTTGTCACGGATGCCGTGGATAACGGGGCTCAGCTGGGCGTCGTCTTCTTTCACAACGCCGGCTACAGCACCGCCTGCGGGCACGGCACGATCGCGCTGGTCACCTGGGCGATCGACGCTGCGCTGGTTCCGGTCACCGGTCCATCAACTGAGGTCGTGGTCGACGTGCCATCCGGGCGCTTGCGGACGGTGGCCACGATCCAGGACGGACGCGTGCGAGCCGTCCGTTTCCGGAATGTCCCGAGCTTTGTCGTGGTCGACGGCCTGAAGGTCAAGGTGGGCGGCCGGTCAACCGAGGTGGCCATCGCCTACGGCGGTGCCTTTTACGCGATCGTCCAGGCCGAACGCTTCGAGCTGCCGATCGAGCCGGCCTTCGTGCCACGCTTCATCGAGCTCGGTCGCGATATCAAGGCCGCCATCGAGGCCGACCGCGACGTGGTGCACCCGCTCCAATCCGAGATCCAGGGAATCTACGGGGTGATGTTCACGGAAGGGAATCGCAACGTCACCGTCTTTGCCGACGGTGAGGTCGATCGCTCGCCCTGCGGCAGCGGCACGTCGGCGCGGCTGGCGCTGATGGATCAACGCGGCGAGCTCGCCACCGGCACGACATTCATGCACGAGAGCGTCATCGGCGGACGCTTCGCGTCGCGCGTGGTGGGGAAGGATCGGGTCGCCGATCACCCGGCGGTGATCACCGAGGTGGAGGGGTCGGCCCACCTGACCGGGTACCACCAGTTCGTCCTCGTCGCCGACGACCCGATCGGCACGGGGTTCCTGATCCGCTAGGGCAATCCGCGTCTTGAGCGGGCGCCGGATTGGTTCTTGACAGATCGAACATATGTTCGATATAATCGTGAGCGTAAATGATGGGGGAAGGGGGGAGTTGCGCGAGGGGCACCGTGGATATCGAGCAGCTCGTCCACCACTTTTCTGAACAGCTCTTTGCGGACCTGGCCCCCGACGACTATGCCGGCAGGATGGTCCGGCGGCGGCAGGCCATCGACCACATGGAGCTCGGCTTCGCCGGCGACGCCGCGGCTTTCGCGGCGGACGAGCAGTTCGTAAATGACGACTCAACATCACCGATCGAGTGGATGCGCCACGACTGCAAGATGTCGTTCGGCACCGCCGTCGATCGCCTGACCGTTGGCGAGCAACTGCTCAGGTTGCCGAAGAGCGCCGATGCGCTGGCGGCCGGTGAAATCGGTTTCGCTCACATGTCCGTGATGGCTCGCACCCTCAGCGTCCTCGCGAAAGAAACGCCGGATGCTCGGCTCGACGAGGCAGAACTGCTCGAGAAGGCGAAGACTTCCACGCCCGGACGCCTGTGGCATTACTGCATTCGGCTGCGCCACGCCCTGAATGCCGAGGCAGTCGCCATGGAGCAACGGTTTGCAGCCGCGGAGCGCTGGCTCCGGCTCACATCACTGGAGGACGGCTCGGTCTCCATCACCGGTCGCGTCGATTCCATCGGCGGAGCTGCGCTGCGCACCGCGGTCGAGCCACTCGCCCGTCGCACGGGTCAGGGCGACGATCGGTGCCTCGAGCGTCGCATGGGCGATGCCCTGGTCGAACTCGCCACCCTGGCTCTCGACAGCGGGCGCTTGCCGCACGTCGCCACCCAGCGGCCCCATCTTCAGGTGACGACCACGCTCGAGACGCTTCGTGGCCTGGCGGGATCGCCGGCCGCCGACATGGAATTCGCGCAGCCGATTGCTACCCCGACCGTGCAGCGCCTCGCGTGTGACGCGGCGATCTCTCGGGTCATCTTCGGACCTGACTCGACGGTCATCGACGCCGGCCGCGCCCGGCGAGTGGTCTCAGGCTCGATGCGGCGAGCGCTAAACGCGCGCGACCAGAACTGCCAGTGGCCCGGATGCGAGCGCCCCGCGACCTGGAGCGCCGCGCATCACCTGGTGCACTGGACGCAGGGTGGTAACACCGATCTGTCCAACCTGATCCTCTTATGCCATCGGCACCATTGGTTGGTGCACGAGGGTGGCTGGAAACTGGTTCGAGCGAAAGACGATCGCCTGCTGGCCATTCCGCCGACTTACGCCTACTCGCCGCCGGCGCGTGCGCCCGACGAAACGGCCGTCGCGTGACATCGGTCACCGGCCGAGCTGGTAATCGCTCGACCTAGCGCACCGCGATGATCTTGACCGCGTCCACGATGAACTGGACGGCGATCGCGGACAGCAGCAGCCCCAGCACCCGGGTGAGTAGCTGGATCAGAGACGGACGGAGCAGGCGGGCGATCCGGTCGGCCAGCAGCAGGCCGACGGCGACCACCACCACCGCCGCGATGATGCCCACCACGACGCCGATCCGCCCCGGCGCAGCCTCGTAGCGCCGGGTCAGCACCATCACCGCCGCGATGGCGCCCGGTCCGGCGAGTAGCGGCGTCGCCAGCGGGACCAGGGCGACGTTCGCGGTTTCCGCCGAAGCCATCTCCTCACCGCGGAGCATCTGCAGCGCGACCAGCAGGAGCAGCATCCCGCCGGCGATCGTCAGGCTCTCGACCGAGACGTGCAGGTAGTCGAGGATCAACCGTCCGAAGAGGGCAAACACGACCACCAGGCCGCCCGCGGCGCCGGCCGCCTCCAGGGCAGCACGCCGGCGAGCCGCGACCGACCGCCCGGCGGTGAGCGCGATAAAGATCGGCGCGCTGCCGAGTGGGTCCATGATGACCACCAGGGTGATGAAGGCCTCCCCAAAGGCTCTCCAACTCACGGGGTCAGCCTAACGCTCCTCCGGCCTACGATTGGATTGGATGGCAAAAGCCGGCAACGACCTCCTCTGGAAGTTGGCCGAAAGCGACGAGATCGACATCGAGACACGGCGCGATCCGAAGTCGCCCCTGCATCGGACCACCATCTGGATCGTGCCGACCAAAGACGGCGTGTACATCCGGTCGGCCAATGGCAAGAAGGGTCGCTGGTATCAGGAAGCCGTGGCCAATCCGCATGTCACGATCAGGGTCGGCCGGCGCAAGCTCGCCGCGCGGGTGGAGCCGGAGAAAAATCCGAGCGTTATTCGGGAAGTCAATGCCGGCTATCGCGAAAAGTACGGCGAGCGCTGGCCGGATGACACCAAGCCGATGCTGCGGCGCTCGATCTTACCGACGACCCTACGGGTTTCGCCAGCGTAAGCCCCGGGCCAATTTCCCTCCCCCCTTGTGGGGGAGGGTTCGGGCCCGCCGGCCCACGCGAGCCGCGTTTTAGTGCGATGCGAGCGTTTGAGGCGTCCGGTGGGGGGTCGAGCTCAGTACGGCACGAGCAGCGCCGGGTCCCACTGCTGCCGGGCGGCGCCGGCCTGGAAGGTCGATTCCGCGAAGTCCAGGATCGCCTGGCGAGGATCGCGGCTTCCGCGGACGTCCTCGTAAGGCAGGATGAACTCGCCCATGTCCGGGTTCCATCGCGCCGATCCAGGCCGCAATGCCGCCTGCTCGATGCCTGGTGGCGAGGGATAGGCATAGGCGAACAGGGCAGGCTGGCGCAACACCCCATTCCCCGGCCAGAAACCGACGCAGACCTGCTCCGCATCGCCGCCGACCTGGCGGATGATGCCGCCGTCCGCCGGAGGCGTCACCGGGCGTCCGGAGTAGCGGGCAAGGGCGAGGTCAAAGGTGCCCCACCAGAACGACACGGCCGACGTCCGGCCGCGAAAACGACCGCGGTGCTCTTTCAGAATCAGGTCGACGCGGGCCAGCAGCCGCCAGAAACGGTTGGCCCACTGCGGGTCGTAGCTCCGGTGGACGGTATCTTCGGGAAACGGAATCGGATCGGAGACTTCCGACGGCTTGGTCGTGATCCGCGCGTCGATCTCGAGGCGATGTAGCCGCTCCATCAGCTCCTGATAGAAGTCGGCGACCGGGCGGGCGCGCAGCGGCACGCGCTCCACTCGGCCATCGTTTACTGCGACCAGGACCTCGTGATCAACGAGGTCGACGTCGATGGCGAAACCCGTGTGTCCACTCCACATCGGTGAGGTGGTCAGTCCGCGCGCGGTGAGATAGAGGGGCACGTTGGCCCACTGCGGTTCACGGCGCGTCAGCGCGAGCCGGATCTTCCCGATCACCTGCAGCTTCATGTGGAGCGTGTCGAGGGTCGGCGCCCAGGCGTCGTAGGGTAACTCCGGCCACTCGGCGACCTGCGCAATCGCGCCCGGGTGTATCACAACTCTCCCATCGTAGTCACCGCAGACAAAACAACGTCCCGGCCAGATCGGCCGGGACGGGGAAGGGGGAAAGGCCGGAGTCCGATCAGTCGTAACGCGAACGCGCCAGGGCCAATGCCAGGCCGGGCCGCGGGACGGCGGCTGCCTCGGGCTCGCGGTCGAGCTGCTGCTCACGGGCGCCAACAACGGCACCGACGACGCCGCCATAAACCGCGCCCGCGTAGACGCCGCATGCCAGGAACACGACCGGCTGCAGACCGACCAGCATGGTGCCGATCAGGGTGAACAGCGTGCCGCCGACCCCACCACCAATCAACGCGCCGCCGGTCGCCAGACGAATCATTTGCCGCATTTCATGTGTCATCGCCGTACACCTCCACCGGAATGATTTCGATCAATGAAGCCATGATGCGCGCCTCAACCTGTCGAAAACGTGACGCCAGCGACCCGCAGGGTCGCCGCGCTTTCGCGGGCTAAGTTAGTTCTTCGAGGCGAAATCCGGAGCCGCGCACGGTCACGATTCGGACCCCGGAGTTGACGAGCTTGGCCCGAAGCCGGCTCATCTTCACGTCGATGACATTCGATCCGAGTGGCTCGGTCTCATCGCGCCAGGCGTGCTCGGCGATCGCCTTGCGCTCCACCACCGCCGGGAAGCGCCGCATCAGGAGCTCGAGGATGTGGAATTCCGCGGTGGTGACATTGAGCAGCCGACCGTTGAGTGTGACGTGGCGGCGGGCGGGGTCGAGCGACAGGCCACCCCGGGTCAGCACCGGAGCATCCACGCCGCGGGGCCGCCGCTGCAACGCGCGGACGCGGGCGACCAGCTCCCCGAAGTCGAAGGGTTTGACCAGGTAGTCGTCGGCCCCAGCATCGAGTCCCTGGATCCGATCGGGCGGTGCGTCCCGGGCCGTCAGCATCAGAATGGCCGTGGGTCGGTCATTGGCTCGCGCCCACGACGCCACATCGACGCCTGGCACGCCGGGCATCCGCCAGTCGAGGATGGCGACGTCGTACTCGTAGAACTTCAGCTGCTCGATCGCGTCATCGCCGCGGTCGACCGCATCGACGAAGTAGCCGGCATCTTCGAGGCCCTGCACCAGGACCTCCCGCAGGCCACGGTCGTCTTCGGCGACCAGGATGCGCATTGGATCACGCCCCTTGCTGGGCGAGCTTGATGTCGAACTCCATGGTCGCATTGTCCTGCACGCTGACGAATCCGCCAATACTGGGGGGCGTCATCCCGAACTCGCCGAAGGGAAAGGTGATCGAGCCGGCGAGCTCGATCTGCGTGCCGCTCAACCGCGCCTGGATCGGAATGGTCACCGTCTTGGTGACGCCGTGGATCGTCAGCTGGCCGGTGGCCGAGACATTGACGACCTGGCCGCCGGTGGCGCCGGCCGGGAGGTCGATCGGCGTGGTCAGCACGAAGGTGGCCGTCGGATAGCGATTACTTTCCAGGCCCATCTGGCGGATCCGCTGATCGCGCATCGGGCGGTCACTGGTGAGGGTATTGACGTTGACCGTCAGGGAGGCGGCCGCCACCGTGTAGCTGCTTCCCGATTGGGTGATGGTGACGCTGCCGGTGATCGACGAGGTTCGGCCGACGGCATCGCTCGGTGCCGGCAGGGAGGCGAGCTGCTCGCGGACGCGATAGCCGGCCTGGGAGCCCGATGTTACGGTCCAGGTCCCGGTGCCCGCGCTGGCGGTGGCCGTCGGCGAGCCGCTCGGCGTCGGTGTTGGTGAGCTCAGCGCCAGTTTCTGCGGCGACGAGCCCGCGAACCCAGCGAAGTAGGCGACGCCGACGGCCGCGGCGCCCAGGGTCAAGCCGCCGGCGATGATGGCGGCGATCAGCGTTCGGCGATTCATATGAGGAAATGCTGAGGGCCATCACCTTTCAGTTCGATGACAGGCTAGCCCGTCATCATGAGCCGAGGGTAAGAATCCGATCAGGCGATCGTGAGGACGGCGGCGCCTTCGATGCGGCCCTGCGCGAGATCGTCCAGGGCCTGGTTTGCCTCCCCCAGCGGGTACGGGTGAACCTCGGTCCGGACCGGCACCCTGGGCGCGATCTGCAGAAACTCCTCCCCATCCTGGCGGGTCAGGTTGGCGACCGAGCGGATCTGCCGTTCCATCCAGAGCAGGTCATAGGGAAACGATGGGATGTCGCTCATGTGAATGCCGGCGCAGACCACCACCCCGCCCGGATCCAGGACCTTGAGCGCCGCCGGCACCAGCGCCCCGACGGGCGCGAAGATCAAGGCGGCATCGAGTGGTTCCGGCGGCGGTGTCAGCGAGTCGCCCGCCCATTCGGCCCCGAGGCTCCGCGCAAACGCTTGCTTCTTCGTATCGCCGGGTGAGGTAAAGGCAAAAACCCGACGGCCCTGGTAGCGGGCGACCTGCGCGATGATGTGCGCCGAGTCGCCGAAGCCATACAGGCCGACCCGCTGTGCGTCGCCGGCGAGCCGAAGCGCACGATAGCCGATCAAGCCGGCGCACAGCAGCGGTGCCGCGTGCAGATCGTCGTAACGCTCAGGGAGTGGAAAACAGAAACGCTCGTCGGCGACGCAAAACTCGGCGTAGCCGCCGTCGATCTGGTAGCCGGTGAAGCGAGCGTTCACGCACAGGTTCTCCAGTCCGCGGCGGCAGAAGCGGCAGGTCTCGTCGACGTAGCCCAGCCAGGGAACGCCGATGCGCTGCCCGGGCGCGAACCGGCGGGTGCCCTCGCCGGCGGTCTCCACACGACCCACGATCATGTGGCCGATCACCAGCGGCAGCGTTGGGTGGCTCAGCTCGCCGCTCACGACATGGAGATCGGTCCGGCACACCGCGCAGACCGAGACCCGGATCAGGACCTGTCCCTCGCCCGGGCTGGGCACCGGCAGATCCTCGAGGCGGAGCGGCTGCCCGGCCGCCCGCAGCCGCATCGCCTTCATCCGTGCCGCTAGGCGGTGACCCCGCTCTTGAGCGTCGCCGTCAGGGTGATGGGCGTCGCCGCCAGGGCCTTCGAGACCGGACAGTTCTTCTTGGCGTCGTCGGCCAGGCGCTTGAAGGTCGTCTCGTCGATGCCCGGGACGTTGCCCTCGGTCGCGAGCTCGATCCGCGTAATGCCCCACCCTTGCTCGGTCTTGTCGAAGTGCACACTGGCCGTGGTTCGAATCTCCTGCGGCTTGTGGCCGGCCTGCGACAGCCCGTTGGCGAAGGCCATCGAGAAACACCCGGCGTGCGCCGCGCCGATCAACTCCTCAGGGTTGGTCCCAGGACCATCCTCCATTCGGCTCTTGAAGGAATAGCTCCCTTCGAAGGCGCCGCTTCCCAACCGCATCGTTCCCGATCCGTCTTGCAGAGAGCGTTGCCAGCGGGCTTCCGCGGTACGTACGGGCATGGCTTTCCACCTCACTCTGGAATCGTTGCCGTCCTGATCTGATGCTAGTGGACGTCGGCCGTGGCTGCCGACAGGATCTCGACCGTTTGGAGCCGGTCATCCTGGGTCTTCCCGTGGACGGCGGCCACCAGTAGTGACACGCCCGCCGCTGACCAGGCGGCCAGGCGGTCGCGCACGTAGCCGGCCGGTCCCGCGATCGTGATCGCGTCCACCAGCGCGTCGGGAACCTGCCGAATCGCCTCGCGCTGTTTGCCAGTAAGGTAGAGGTCCTGGATCACGCGGGCCTCTTCCGCGTAGCCGTAGCGCGTCACGACCTCGTTGTAGAAATTCTTCTTCCGTGATCCCATGCCGCCCACGTAAAGGGCGACCCAGGGCCGGACCGTATCACGGGCGCGGCTGCGATCGTCGTCGACCATCACCGGGACGTGCGGCGCGATCACCAGCGAGGCGAGGGGCCGCCCGGCGGCGCGCGCCCCCGCTTCCAGGTCGGGACGGAAGACGTCCATGTGCTCGGGAGAAAATAGGGTCGGCATCCATCCATCGGCCAGCTCGCCGGTGAGCCGGAGGCCGGCCGGCGACAGGGTCGCCAGGAAGATCGGGACTGTGGCCCGCACCGGATGCGCCAGCAGTTTCAGGCCCTGGTCGAGCTCGAACACCTCGCCCCGAAACTCGAGCCGCTCGCGCCGCAGCACCTGCCGGACGATGGCGATGGTTTCGCGCATGCGGAGCACCGGCCGTTCGAAGGGGACGCCATGCCAGCCGCTGATCACCTGGTGGCCGCTGGTCCCCAGTCCGAGGATGAAGCGACCACCGGAAATCAGGTCGAGGGTCGCTGCCGTTTGCGCCAGCAGCGCGGGCGTCCGGCTGAAGACGTTCACGATGCCGGTGCCGAGCCGGATGCGCTCGGTGCGCGCCGCGAGTGCCCCGAGAATAGAGATCGCGTCGGTTCCATACGCCTCAGGCATCCAGACCGAGTCGAAACCACGGGCCTCGGCGCGTTGGGTCAGCTGGAGCGCGTCGGCGAATGAAAGGCTGCCCTCGTAGGGGAGGATGAGTCCGAGCTTCATCGTGGCATCCTACCCGGTCAGGCGATAACGTGATAATCAGGAACAGCGGTCCCCGTCATGCGGGATACCCCGCAGCCCGGATCTCGGAGGAGGACGTCATGGCAGAGCAGACGACCGGCACCATCAACGCCGCCCTTGCCGGAACCATCGATATCGGCGGCGACCTCACCGTCAACCGCTTCGGGTTCGGCGCCATGCGGCTCACCGGCGAAGGAATCTGGGGAGAACCGGCCGACCCCGCGGAGTGCAAGCGCGTGTTGCGCCGCGCCCTCGATCTGGGCATCAACCTGATCGATACGGCCGACTCATACGGGCCGGCGGTGAGCGAGCGGCTGATCGCCGAGGCTCTCTACCCCTACCCCGACGAGCTGGTGATCGCCACCAAGGGTGGTCTCGATCGGCCGGGCCCCAACCGCTGGACACCGAACGGACGGCCCGAGCACCTGCGCGTCGCCTGTGAGGGCAGCCTGAAACGGCTGCGCGTCGACCGGATCGACGTCTACCAGTTTCACCGGCCCGACCCGCAGGTTCCGTTCGAGGAATCGGTGGGCACCCTGGTGCAGCTGAAGAACGAGGGGAAGATCCGGCACATCGGTCTCTCCAACGTCACCGTCGACGAGCTCGAACGGGCGCAGAAACTCACCCCGATCGTCTCGGTGCAGAATCGATACAGCCTGTTCGAACGGTCCTCCGAACCAGTGCTGGAGGCGTGCTCACTGGAAGAGGTGGCCTTCATCCCCTGGCGCCCGGTCGAGGGCGGCGAGGTGATCAGCGCCGGCGGCGCCCTTGGCCAGATCGCCATGAAGTACCGAGCCACCCCGACGCAGGTCGCGCTCGCCTGGTTGCTCGCCCACTCGCCGGTGATGCTGCCCATCCCGGGAACCTCGAAGGTGGCGCACCTGGAGGAAAATCTCGGCGCGGTCGCGCTGGAGCTCGCCCCGGCTGAGCTCGCTGAGCTCGACCAGCTCGCGGTGGAGGGCTAGCGGCGGCGGACGAGGTACCGACGGCCGACGGCGATGAATACGACGCCCTGGACGAGGCGCTGATGGAGACGTTTCCGGCCAGCGATCCGATCGCGATATCGAGCCCCAGCCCGGCCCTCCCCCGCGAGCGGGGACGCCTGGAACCGTCGTAGCGAACCACGGCGCCAGGTCAGCGCCACCACGGTAAGCGCGCCGCCTCGACCGCGGCGTTGACCGGCTGCTCCAGGTCGGCTTTCAGGCGGG
>VBDZ01000034.1 GCA_005881215.1 Chloroflexota bacterium
AGCGCGATGCTGTCCTCCATCGCCAGCTTGGTTCCCGAGCCGATCGAGAAGTGCGCGGTGTGGGCCGCGTCTCCCAGCAGGACGACATTGCCGTGATGCCAGCTTTCCTGTCGCAGCGTGGCAAAGTTGATCCACAGGGAGCGGTTCGACATCAGCCGGCGACCACGCAGCTCCGGCTGGAAAAGCGTCTCGCAATACGCGATGCTCTCCGCCTCGGTGGCGGTTTCCAGCCCGGCCCGCCGCCAGGCATCCTCCGGGCACTCGACGATGAAGGTGCAGGTGTGGGCGTCGAACGGGTAGGCATGCACCTGGAACAGACCGTCGTCGTTGCGGCGAAAGATGAAGGTGAACGCATCGAGCGGTAAGTCGCCCCCGAACCAGACGAACTTCGTGGGATGGACCACGATCTGCGGCTTGAAGACCTCGGCGTATGTCCGTCGCACCAGGCCGTTGATCCCGTCCGCCCCGATGATGAGATCGGCGCCCTCGAGTTCTTTGAGGTCATGGATCTCGTGCTCGAACTCCAGCCGGACGCCGAGCGTCTGGCAGCGGCGCTGCAGGATGTTGAGCAGAACTTTCCGCGAGATGCCGGTGAACACATGGCCGCGGGAGCGGATCTTCGTATCGCGGTAGTAAATGTCGATCGCGTTCCAGCGGGCGAAGCTCTCGCCGATCTCGGTATAGGTGTCGTAGTCGGCGTCGCGCAGCGCCCCAAGCGTTTCTTCCGAAAACACCACCCCCCAACCAAAGGTCGCGTCCGGCGGGTTTCGCTCGACGACGCGCACCTCGTCGCCCGGGTTGGCCTTCTTGGCCAGCAGCGCGAAGTACAGTCCGGCGGGGCCGCCGCCGATGACGGCGTAGCGCACCGGCTTAGTGAATCACCTCGGCGAGACGGTCGACCTGATCGAGCCGGCAGACGGTCGGAAATAGAACGAGCTCGTCGCAGCCGGCGTCTTCGTAGCCACGGATGAAGTCGGCGATGGCGCCCGGCGACGTCAGGTTCCCGGCCGCGATCTTGTCGGCGAACGATCCAGTGAACGCGTAGTAATGCCGCAGGTACTCGGCGCCCGCCTCGGCCGTCCCATCGCCGAGTGCGAAATACCCCATCCCCCAGAGTGCCGGACGGCGGGGCCGGCCCAGGTCCGACCACGCGGTAAGCGCTCTGGCAACGGCGCCGCCAAACGCTCGTGGCGGGCCACCGCCATGCATGTACCCGTCGGCGTAACGCGCCATTCGGGCCAGTGCCTCGCCGCTCGATCCGCCGACCAGGAGATGCGGACCGCGCCCGGCTGGCGTCGGGCCGATCTTTCCCTCCTCCCAGATATCGCGAATGCTCTCGAGCTGTTCCGCAAATCTCCGGCCGCGACCGCGACTCTCGACCTGAGCGACCTCGTAGTCCTCGCCGCGCGCTCCGACCGCGAGACCGAGGGTGAGCCGACCACTGGAAATCGCGTCGAGTGACGCCGCCTGCTTGGCGAGCAGGGCGGTGTTTCGCAGCGGCGCGATCACGATCATCGTCGCCAGCCGCACCCGGCGGGTGACCGCGGCGGCCGCTGCCAGCGCGGTGAATGGCTCGTAGTTCTGGTAGGCAATGCGGTCGAGGACTCCGAGGCTGGTGAATGGCCCGGCGTCAGCACGCTTCGCCCAGTCGACGAGAAGCTCACCCGTGACGCCGGCCGTCGTTGTCGGAAGGCCGAGCCCGATGTTCATCTGCCGTCGCTCCTTCGGAGGAGATGATAAGTTTTCCCGGATGAGTGCGTTCCGCGGATCGGTGGCGCCGGCGCAATCGTGGAACCATTTCCGCTTCACCGTCAAGGACGGTGTCGCAACGATAACGTTCGATCGTTCGCAAAAGTTGAACGCGTTGACCTTCGAGGTCTACGCGGATCTTCGCGACCTGCTGACGGAATTACCTCAACGAGACGACGTGCGGGTGCTGGTGATCACCGGTACCGGCCGGGGATTCAGCTCCGGCGGAGACGTCAACGAGATCATCGGTGAGCTGCAAAAAATGGATCCCCGCGATCTGCTGGCCTTCACCCGGATGACTGGGACGGTGACTCAGCGAATGCGCGAGTGTCCGATGCCGATCCTCGCATCGGTCAACGGCGTCGCCGCCGGAGCGGGAGCGGTGATTGCCCTCGCCGCCGACCTGCGTATCCTGGCCGCGTCGGCGACTTTCACTTTCCTGTTCACGAAAGTCGGGCTGTCCGGTGGCGACATGGGCGCCGCCTACCTGTTGCCGCGATTGATCGGCCTGGGGCGAGCCAGCGAGCTGCTCCTGTTGGGCGAGCAAGTCACGGCCCAACGGGCACTGGCGATCGGCCTTGCCAATGCCGTGGTCGAGGATGACGAGCTCACGGAACAGACGAACGGCATCGCGCGCAGGCTCGCCCAGGGCCCTGCGCTCGCCTACGGCGCGACGAAGATGCTGATCGCGAAGGAGTTGGAGACGAGCCTCGGCGCGGCGCTGGAGCTGGACAGCATGACGCAGGCGCTGCTGATGAAGAGCGCCGACCACGCGGAGTTTTACGCCGCGTTCCGCGAAGGGCGGGAGGCGAAATGGACCGGCCGATAGCCAGCCCGCACGAGATCCGCAACCCGGACACGCTTCCGCCTGCCCTGGGTTTCTCGCACGCGGTCATTGCCCAGTCCGGCCGCACCGTCTACCTCGCCGGTCAGACCGCGCAGCGAACCGATGGGACGGTGGTTGGCGCCACCGTGGCCGAGCAATTCGATGTGGCCGCCGGAAATGTCGTCAAGGCCCTCGAGGCCGCCGGCGCGCATCCGCAGGACCTGGTCAGCATGCAGATCTTCGTCACGGACGTCACCGAGTACCGGCGACTATCGAAGGAAGTCGGTGAAGCGTACCGGCGTCATTTCGGCCGGCACTACCCTGCCATGGCCCTGCTCGAGGTCCGCCGCCTATTCGAGCCGGCCGCCAAGGTCGAGCTGATGTGCGTCGCCGTGACGGCCTGACGGTGGGCCAGCAGCGACAAACCCTCCCGCCAGCGGAGGCCTCAGGACAGAGGCCCTTATGAAGTGCGTTCCAGCAGGCGTTTCATGCGAAGCACCTCCGCAGGCGTATCCCTTCGCACCCACCAGCCCAGCAGCACGCTGAAGAGCCGGCCAAGAAACCAACCAAAGATGAAGCACTCCCGGTGCAGGACCACGGTTCCCTGGGGCGTCTCGGCACAGGTGAAGAATCCCTCGAAGCCTCGCAGCGGCCAGGGGACCTTCAGCCCGCGGAATTCCAATCGAGAGTACGGCGTCAGCGTGTAGCCGAGGGTGACGGGTGGCGCCTTGATCCCCATCAGCCGTCCGTCGTGCCGGACCTCACCAACGTTACCCTCGCGTTTGACGTAGTGCACCCGGCCAATTTTCAGATCCGCCTGACGGTAGCGATCGACATCGAGGACAAACTCGAGGATCTCCGCAGGCGATCGACAGATGACGATTCGCCCCTCACCGCAAATGACAAAGGACCCTGGCATCGGCTATGCGCGCGTCTCCCTTGCGTCGGCTCGCTTTGCGAACGCGCGAAGGTCAGTGAGCCCAAACGGCGAGCAGTCGGGCATGCCGGCCCGGACGCTCTCGTCGTTGAAGGCGGTCACCGGAAGCAGGTCGGCCGGCAGGGGATCCGGTGCCAGGACTGGCTCGACAACCTCTTCCTCGAGCATGCGAACCTGGGCCACCGCGATAAGCGGGACGGTCATCATCAGCTCAGCCGCGCGGGCCACCGCATACGTTAGGGCAATTGGCGCACGCAATAGGAGGGTCCGTTTGCCGAGGACCGTGGCGAGCAGACGAACGGCATCGTCGAACTCCAACTCAGTGGGCCCGGTAATCGGGGTCGTCCTCCGCGCAAGCCGTCCTTCGATCAGCGCCGCCCTGAGGATGTTGACGGCATCGCCAACGGCGAGTGGACGCACTCGGCGACATCCCATGCTGGTAAACACCGGAAAGGTGCAGAGCGCTCGAGTCAGGTGGTCGAGCAGATGGTCACCCCGACCGAAGATCATCCCCGGTTTCAGAACTGTCCATTCAAGCGTCGAGGAGCGGACGATTTCTTCTGCGGCCCACTTCGATTCGTGGTATGCGGAGCCGCAATTCGGTCGGGCGCGAAGAAAGCTGAGCAGCGCGAGCCGCGCAACGCCGGCTTGCTCGGCGGCCTGCACTACGTTCCTTGTCCCGCGCACGTGCACTGCAACGTAGGTCTGGCTGCCGATCTCACGGTTGATCCCGGCGCAGTGCGCTACCGCGTCGCAGCCGTCAAATGTTCGCCGTAAGGCGTCGCCATCGCTAAGGCCGGCGAAGTCGATGCTCACGCCCTTGGTGCTCAGGACTTCGGTGGCCCATGGACGCCGATCGACGCCGCGGGCGATGACGACAACCTGATGCCCCTGCTGCGCCAGGGCCACCGCCAGATGACCGCCGACGAACCCCGTGCCGCCGGTGATGGCAACCTTCACTGGTTGCCTCTACCGGCGAAACAGGTCGCGGGCGATGATCTCGCGCTGGATCTCCGAGGTGCCCTCGTAGATCCGGGGGGCCCGGACCTCGCGATAGAGGTGTTCCAGGAGGTGGCCGCGTTCGAGAGCCACGGCCCCATGGACCTGGATCGCCACGTCGATCACCTGCTGGGCGGTCTCGGTGGCAAAGAGCTTGGCCATGGCCGAACGTCGGGCGATGTCCTGATCGCCGCGGTCGTAGGCTTCGGCCGCCGCGTAAACCAGCGCGCGGGCGGCCTCGAGCTTTGTCGCCATCTCGGCCAGCTGGTGGGAGACCGCCTGGAATTCCTTGATCGGCCGGCCGAATGCCTTGCGGTTTGACGCGTGGGCGATCGCGGCGTCGAGCGCCGCTCGGGCCATTCCAAGCACCGATCCGCCCACGCTGGGGCGGAACAGGTCGAGCGTCCGCATCGCCAGCCGGAAGCCATGGTCGACCTCGCCGAGTACCTGGTCTGCCGAGACCACCACGCCGTCAAGCTCGAGCCGGCCGATCGGATGCGCCGATAACAGCTGGAGCGACGTCCCACTCAGGCCCTTGGCGTCACCGTTGACCACAAACGCGGTGATCCCTTTCGCCCCGGCGTCGGGCGTGGTCCTCGCGAACAGCGTGTAGACATCCGCGTCGGGCGCATTCGAGATGAAAGCCTTCGTTCCCGTAAGCCGGTAGCCGTTGCCGTCGCGGTCGGCGCGCAAGGCGAGCGCCGCGGCATCCGTGCCGGCCTCCGGCTCGGTGAGCGCGAAGGCCGCGACGGCCTCACCGCGAGCAACCGGTCCGGCGTAGCGCCCGGCTTGCTCGGGGGTGCCTCCCAGGACGATCGGATAGGCGCCCAGCGTCTGAATCGCCACCGCGTTTTCGGCCAAGGTCGATTCCCGTCCCAGCGCCTCTCGAACCACGCAGAGATCCACCGCCGACACCTCGCCCTCACGGGATCCACCGGCACGGCGCGGAAACAGCCGCGGCAGCAAGCCCTCCTCGGCCAAGCCGCGGATCAGTCGCCGATTGACGCGGCCGTCCTCGCCGGCAGCAGCGATCGATGCCAGCTTCCGGGCGGTGGCCTCCGCCTCGGAGGCGAGATCCCGGTCGATCATCCCTGGAGAGCGCCGCCGTCGAGCACGATGCCCTGCCCGTTGATGCCACGGGCTGCCTCGGAGCAGAGATAGGCCGCAATACCGGCGACTTCTTCTGCCGTCATCAGGCGCTGCTGCGGGCTGAATCCTTCCAGGATCTTGCGAGCCTCTTGCTCATTCCGTCGGGTCCGCGCCGAAATGAATGCGGCCGACCGATCCGTCATCTCGGTGTCGACGTACCCGGGACAGATGGCGTTGACGGTGACCCCTTTCGCGGCGACCTCGGCGGCGATGGCGCGCGTGAGCCCGAGCAGCGCGTGCTTCGACGCTGAGTAGGCGGCAATATAGGCGGCCCCGGCCCGGGCCGCGATCGAAGCGATGTTGACCACGCGACCCCACTTCGCGTCGATCATCATCGGCACCAGCGCACGCATGCAGTAGAAGGCTCCGGTGGCATTGACCCGAAGCATCGCGTCCCACATGTCGTCGGTGGTCTCGGACAGTTTGGCGCTGCCGGCGATGCCCGCATTGTTGACGAGGATCAGCGGATTGCCAAGAGCCTTCCCGACCTGCGCCACCATGTCATCGACCTGGCTGCGCTCGCCCACGTCGCAGACGATCGCCGCCGCCCGCGGGCCGATGGCGCGGATGGCGCTGACAGTCTCCTCGAGCACGTCCGCCGATCGACCGCTGACCGCGACGTCGGCGCCGGCGTGGGCGAGCGACAACGCGATGGCGCGGCCGATCCCACGCCCGCCGCCCGTGATGAGCGCGACCCGGCCGGTCAGCTCGGCCAACTCAGGGCTCGCCCAGGATCTTCGCCAGTTTGGGCAGATCGATATTCCCGCCGGAGATGACGCAGGCGATCCGTCCCTGGCCGGCCTTGCCGGAGAGCGCCACCGCCAGGGCAACCGCGCCGGCACCCTCGGCGATCACGCGATTGCGCTCGGCCATCAGGCGCAGCGCCGCGGCGATCTCCTCGAGGCTGGCGGTGAAGGATCCATCCAGCAGCTCCTGTGCGAGTTCGAGCATGTTCTTAAAGACCGTCTTACTCCCGATCCCATCGACGAAAGATGGCTGGTAATCGACGGCCTGTGGCGAACCCGCCTTCAACGACGCCGAAAGTGGCGCGCCGGTGTCGGCCTCCACCGCAAAGATGCGAATGGCCGGCTTGAGCGCCCGCAGCGCCGTCGCGATCCCGCTGGCCAGCCCGCCGCCGCCCCACGGAATCAGCACCGTGTCGACGTCGGGCAGGTCTTCCAGCAACTCCAACCCGATGGTGCCGTTGCCCGCCATCACCCGGTCGTCATCGAAGGAGTGAATGAACGCGGCATCGACCCCGGGATAGCTCCGGTCGGTGAAGGTCTGCCACCAGCGATCAAACGGCACCTTGATCACGCGACCACCCAGCCGTTCGATCGCCTGCACCTTGGTGTCCGGCGCGTAGTCGGGCGCGATCACGGTGCACGGGATGCCCAACCGCCGGGCGTTCCAGGCGGCACCCTGGGCCATGTTGCCGGCGCTGGCCACGAGCACCCCCCGGGACAGCTCGTCCCGTGACATCAGGCTCATCGCATTAGCCGCCCCACGAATCTTGAATGAGCCGATCGGCTGCAGGTTCTCGAGCTTGAGATAGATCTGTGCTGGGGCGTCCCAGACATTGAGTCGCACCAGCGGCGTGCGGACGGCCGCGCTGGCGACCGCCGGCTGAGCGCGGCGAATGTCCTCGATGCCGAGCCGGGTAGCCCTCACATCCGCACCGTCTGACCAATCCCGATCTCCCGGGCACGCTTGAGGATGAACGCCGCCGATGCCACGTCCTCGACCGCCAGCCCGAGCGACTTGAAGAGGGTCAACTCGTCCGGGGACTGGCGGCCCAGGTCCTTGCCGATGATCACCTCGCCGAGCTCGGCCTGGATGTGATCCGCCGTAAAGGCGCCTTCGCGCATCGGGATCAGGAGGTCGCCGGCCTCATTCAGCGCCGACTCCCGCCGGTCGACGAAGAGGCGCACCGCCGCCATGGTGGCCGTGTCGATCTCGCGGGTGGTGGGAATCGAGGAGCCGACGGCGTTGATGTGGGCGCCATCCTTCACCCAGGGGCGCTGCAGCACCGGTTGGGGGCTGGCGGTGACGGTCGCCACCACGTCGGCCTCTCGAACCGCGGCTTCGGCGGTGGGCACCGCTTCAATCGAGACGCCGAAGCGGCCGGCCGACGCCTTGACCAGGTCGGCAGCGTGCTGCGGATTACGACTCCAGACGCGGACGCGCCGGAGCGGCCGAACCGCGGCAATCGCCTCGAGGTGGGTGCGGGCCTGGACACCAGCCCCCAGGATGGCCAGCTCGGCCGCATCG
>VBDZ01000103.1 GCA_005881215.1 Chloroflexota bacterium
CGCGCTGGTCGAGGTCTGCCGGCGCGCCGGTGGCACGGGCCGGCCGGAGAGCGCTGGCGGCGGCTCGCGGCCGTCGTTGATCATCCGGGCCAGCCTGGACACCCTGGCCGGCCTTGATGGGGCGCCGGCCGGTGAGCTGGAGTGGGGCGGCACCATCCCGGCGGAGACGGTGCGGCGGATGGCCTGCGACTCGGCCATCACCCGGATCACCGGGCTGGGTGAGCTCGAGCAGGAAATCACGCACGCCGCCCGGACGATTCCGCCCTCGACGCGCCGCGCGCTGGTGGCCCGGGATCAGCACTGTGTGTTCCCTGGCTGCGACCGGCCGCCACCCTGGTGCGACGGGCATCACCTGGTGTTCTGGGGGGACGGCGGGCCGACCAAGCTGGAGAACCTGGGCCTGGTCTGCGGGTCGCATCACCGAAAGGTGCACGAGGAGGGCTGGAAACTCCAGCGCGGGAAAGACGGACGATGGATCGCCACGCCGCCGCCGCTCAGGGTTATGCCGCGAGCGCGAACCGGCTGAGCCAACCGCCGCTGCGGGGAGGCACGCCCGCTTCGCCTGGGTGTCGCTCAGACCCCGATCTCGTAGATATTTCCGGGATCGAGGTCGAGCCCGTTGACCACCTGCCAGAGGGCCGCTACCGCTTTGAGCGCGTTGCGCCGCTCGAAGGGCGCGAGGTCCTTGGTGTCTTTCAGTATCCGGACGAGGCCCTGGTAGCACTCGACCAGGGTGCGCTCGGAATCACTCAGCTCGACGCCCATGACGTTTTTCATGCCTTGACCCTCCGCTCACCAGGAGTGCCGATCACGGTCCGATCGTCTTGCAGCCGCTTCGCCTTGAGCTCGAAGCGAGGCAGGCTGCCGTTCTCGGCTCGCTTGACGCCGAAGCGCAAGCCCTCGTGGGCTTCCGAGAGCGACTTGGCAAGCGCCTCCAGAATGCGGTCCGAGTCGGCGGCCTCCCCTCCAGGAATCTCGACCAGCACCTCGATTTCGTCCTGGCGGCCGTCAGCCGTGTAGAGGTGAATCCGGAACTCGTCGATCTCTTTGTACTCGCGCACGATCGATTCGACCGCGCGCGGATAGACATTGGTGCCGCGCACCAGCTTCATGTCGTCGACGCGACCGCGAATGCCGCCCTCGTACAGATCGAAAGTGCGTCCACACGTGCAGCCGCTGGCCGGCACCCGGACCACCAGGTCGCGGGTCCGATAGCGAAGTACCGGGATGAAGCCGCGACCAAATGACGTGATCAGCCGTTCGCCCAGCTCACCGTACCCGACCGGCTCGCCGGTCTCCGGATTCACGACTTCTTCGATGTAATGGTCTTCGATGATGTGCGTTCCGCCCGGCTGCTTCTCGCACTCGAAGATCATGATGGTGCCGACCTCGGTCATGCCGGCGGTGTCCGCTGCCTTGGCGCCCCACTCGGCTTCGATGAGCCTCTTGGTCGCCGGGATGGAGCCGGCCGGCTCACCCGATAAAATCAGCCGCTTGACTGGACTCGCGGCAAGATCGACGCCCATGGTCTTCGCTTCCTGGGCCATCCGGAGTGCATACGTTGGCGTCGAGCACACGACCGTGGCCTTCATGTTGAGGATCTGCTTGACGCGGGCCTCGGTCGTCATATTGCCGCCTGGTAGCACCAGGCAGCCGATTTTCTCGCTCGCGTAATGGGCGCCCCAGAAGCCCACGAAGGTGCCGTAGCTAAAAGCAAAGAAAACGACATCCGCCGGCCGGACGCCGAATCCCCAGAAGCCGTAGCACCACATCTCGGCGATCCACTCCCAGTCCTTCATGCTGTCCAGCACCTGGAGCGGAATCCGGCCGGTGGTGCCGGAGGTCAGGTGGTAGCGGATCGCCACCTCTTCGGGGGCGGCGAGCAGCGGGCCAAAGGGCGGGTCTTCCAGTTGCGCCTGCATCCACTCGTCGCGCGTCATCATCGGGACGCGGCGCAGATCTTTCAGGCTTTTGATCGATTCCGCGGTGACGCCAGCGGCCTTTAGCCGCTTTGCCTGCCAGGGGACTCGTGCCTCCGTCCAGGCGACGAGATTTTTCAGCTTGCGGACCTGGAGGGCGTCGATCTGATCGCGGGGCATGGTCTCGTGCCGAGGGTTCCAGTAGGGCGATTCCTTCACGCAACCCCTCCTTTTGACTCGCACTCGTTGTAGCACTTTCCGCGCTAAGCTGAACCCAGCTTGGCCACGGCCGAACAATCGAAGCGCGAGGAAAGCCCTCCCTACCGCCTCGGCGGAATGGGTTACCAGGATGCCTCCGGCCGCCGGCTGAGCTACGGCAGTTACCTGCATCTTTCCGAACTGCTCGGGCTGCAGGGCGGGCTCACCGAGGCGCACGACGAGCTGCTCTTCATCGTCGTGCATCAGGTCTATGAACTCTGGTTCAAAGTCCTGATCCACGAGTTGGAAGCCGTGCGCGCGGCGATCGAGACCGACGATCTCCACGCCGCACGGCATTTTCTATCTCGCGTCAAAGTCATCGAGGCGCTGCTGGTCGAGCAGGTCGGCGTGCTGGAAACGATGGCACCGCAGGACTTTCTGACGTTTCGCTCAGAGCTGGCCCCTGCCAGCGGGTTCCAGTCGGCCCAGTTCCGCGAGATCGAGTTCCTCTCCGGGCTGAAAGATCCGGGCTACATCAAGGCGCTCGAGAGCGACGCGGACGGTCGGGCCCGGCTGCAGCAGCGGCTCGCTGAACCGTCTCTTCTCGATGTCTTCACGCGGCTGCTCGACCGCCGTAGCGTCACGGTGAGCGATCTCTATCGGCAAGGCAATCAACAACCCGATCTGCTCGAGCTCGCCGAAGCGCTGCTCGACCACGACGAGGGCTTTCGACTCTGGCGGCTCCGCCACGTCGAAATGGTCGAGCGGCAAATTGGCGACAAGCCAGGAACGGGTGGATCGACCGGCGTGCGCTATCTGCAGTCGACCCTCGGCAAGCGCTTCTTCCCCGAGCTCTGGGAGGTCCGCTCCCAGCTCTAGCGCGACGCGATTTTCGTTACTTAATCGGCCAGCCGCCGTTCCCCCAAGGGACGCAGAACCTGAACGCGGAGTGAAATGAAAAAGACGGTTTTCATGGGCGCGTTTGTTGGCATCATCCTTACGGCGTGCGGCGGCACGACAACGGCTGCGAATCTCGGTTCGCCGTCCCCAGGGGCCTCCACGTCGTCTGCGGCGCTCAACTGCAGCTTGCCGATCAGCACCGACTCGGGCCAGCAGTCTGGGTTCCTCGCGATTTCGTCTGGCAAGTACACCGCCGATCCGAATGCCGGTTCAGCCTCGAACGGCATGTCTTATGACCGTCCCCATCATCGCTGGCTGCCCGTGAATTGGGCCCAGGTGCTCCCGGATGGCTCCGCCTACGCGTACTCCAAGGAGGCCAGCCCGACCCCGTCCCGCAACGAGATCCACATCGTCGATGTCTCGACCGGAAGTGACCGGATGATTTACAACCAGGGCTCTTACCACGTGATCGCTTATCGGCCCGAGGGTATTTACGTCGATAACCATCTCAGCGGAACCGACGCATCAAACGGCCTCTGGCTTCTCGATCCGACTTCTGGATCGCTCAAGGCCTATCCCGCCGGGCAACAGGCAACCTGGGGCTGGATCGCCGCCGGTGCAGCCTGGTCGTACAGCCCGAATGGCAGCCGCTTCGGATCGAATAGCTTTGCCCGCATGGACCTCTCAACGGGTGCGGTCGAAACCTGGTTTCAGGTGGCCTCTCCACAACCGCCCGAGGCTGGTTCGAAGACTATCCGCGTGCTTGGATTCGACGGGTCGCATCCGCTGGTCCAGGTGTATGTCGACGATCACACCTCGGAAATCTGGCGGCTGACCGCCGCCGGTCAGGCGACCCGGCTGCCGGATCTGGCGCTCGGTCCCTTGAGCCCGCCGCAGAGCATCGCCGACTCGCACGGGACCTGGCTGATTGCCGCTGACGGCTCCGTCTACCTCTATGCCAACTCCGCCTTCACCCGGGTGGCCAGCGCGCCCGCCGTCGCGAGCGGTTGGTACGTGGTTGCCGGCGGGTGCGCATAAGGGCTGCCGCGACCCGATCCTAGCGACTGTTGGCGAAGAGCCGGCTGAAGTAGGTGATCCCGATCGGGACCAGCAACGCGGCCAGCGCCGTGAGCACCGACAGCGTATCGGGCAGGTGGCTCGGGTTGCCCATCCCGATATAGGTGAAGATGGCGGCGCCAATCGAGGTGGCGAGGACGACGGTGGTGGCGACGACCGTCGCCCACTCCTGGTGCTGGAGGTAGATCGAGATCGATCGCCGTCCGGCCAGGCGAAGCAGCCAGGAGGCGGTCAGGCCGTTGAGGACGAGCGAGCTGATCAGCGCGCACACGGCGATGCCGATCCGGAACTGCTGCAGGTTTCGCATCACGAAGGCCGCCGCGTTGACCACCAAAATGCCGACCGGCGTGATGATGCCGATCACCAGCAGCAGCAAGCGGCTGCTGAGATATCCACGGAGCAGGCGGTCGCCCTGGTGGTTCTCCATCAGGTCACGGTCAGGCGGGTGGCGTACTCGGGACGCTGCCAGGCTCGCGTGATCAGGACATCCCGCAGGGAGCTGACCGCATCAAAAATATCGACGTAACGCGTGTACAGCGACGCAAACCCAAAGCGCATCAGGTCCGGCGTCCGAAAATCGCCGATCACGCCGCGATCGATCAAGGCGCGCATCACCCGATAGGCCTCCTGGTGGCGGAGCGAGACCTGCGAACCACGGATCGGCGCCTCCCGTGGCGAGGCGACTTCGATGCCCAGGTCACGCAGGCTGTCATCGACAAGCGCAATAAACAGATCCCCGAGCGCCATCGATTTTTTCCGGGCCTCCGGCCGGTCGACCTTCAGCCAGAGATCGACAGCGACCTCCAACGCCAGCATGCTGAGAATCGGTGGCGAACCGGCGAGCTGCCGGCTGATGCCCGCCGCCGCCCGGTACTCGGACTCGAACGCGAACGGCGCGGCATGCCCCATCCAGCCCGACAGCGGCGACCGGATCGCGTCCTGCAGCACGCGGGCAATAAACAGATACGCCGGCGCGCCGGGTCCGCCGTTCAAATACTTGTAGCCGCAGCCGATGGCCAGGTCGACCTGGCTCGCCTTCAGGTCAACCGGCACCGCGCCGGCGCTGTGCGACAGGTCCCAGAGCGCCAGCGTGCCGTGTTGATGGGCGGCGCTCGTCAGGCGCCGCATGTCGTGAATCTCACCGCTCGCGTAGTCGACGTGCGTGAGCATCAAGATCGCCACGCTGCCATCGAGCGCGCGCTCCAGCTCGCCGCGTTCGACGACGCGCAACGCGTGGTTGCCATCCAGTAGCTCGATCAATCCCTGGGCGATGTACAGGTCGGTTGGAAAGTTTGCCGATTCCGTGAGGATGAAGTGCCGTCCCGGTTGGAGCCGGAGCGCCCCGGCGAGCAGCTTGAACAGGTTCACCGAGGTGCTATCGGCGACGATCACCTCGCCGGCACTCGCCCCGATCAGCCGGGCGATCTTGTCCCCGATGCGCGCCGGCGCGTCGATCCAGTGAGCGGCGTTCCAGCTGCGGATCAAGCCGGTGCCCCACTCTTCGGCGATGACCTGGTTGAGCCGTTGCGCGGTCTGCCGCGGCAGAGCCCCCAGGGAATTGCCGTCGAGATAGATGACGCCGTCGGGGAGGGCGAACTCTTGACGCACGGCAGCCAGCGGATCCTGCCGATCGAACGAGAGGCAGGTCTCGCGGTCCACGGTGGGATTATCCCGCGAGGGGCTCTCCTAGAAGTGGCTCGGGCACCAGGGAGCTCGGTCGATCGAGAACATGGAATCGGCTCGCGCGATCGCACCGGCGGTGAGCTCCTTGATGCGCCCTGCCAGATACAGGCTGCGGAACCGATTGCCACCGAGGTAGAGGGCGCCGAGGGTGGCTGCATCGAGTTCGAGATCGGGGCTTGCCGTGCTGGCCCGAGCCTCGGCGCCGGACGGGCCGCCTTGCAGCTCCAGCTGACCGGCATTCCACGGACAGAACTCGTCGTGGATCCGGAGCACGAGCCGGCCGTCGGCAGCGTATCGCCGGCCGGCGAGGGCGATAGCGGCGTCCACCAGCCGCACCCAGAGGCCGTCTTCGATCCTCGTCTTCGGCTGCCGCCCGTCGGCGAGGAGAAACCGCAGGGGTTCGTCCACCGGCCGCATCTCGGCCGAGACCCTGGCCATCAGATCGACGTCCAGCACATGGCGCCAGAGCGCCGCGTAGGCCTCGGTTGTGGCCGCCACCAGCTTCTCCAGCCGGAGCGTCCCGTTCGGCCCAGCGGCGTCCCAGTCCATCTTGATCCGATAGACCGCAAAGCCAGATGGCTCGTCGCCGGTCTGATGGAGCACCCGATACTGCGGGCTCGCGCCTTCCCGGTGCAACTCCAGGTCGCTGAGCTCGCTGCGGATCCAGCGCTCATCGAGCCCGAGCATTCCCGGTTGGCTGTGGCGGGCTCGCTCCCAGATGCGGGTGAATGCCGGCACCGCGCTGGCCACGTCGACCAATGCAAGCCGTCCGCCGCCGGTGACCGTGTTGGCGAAGGCCGCCCGAGACCGTTCGATCTCGATCGACGCCTGGTAAGTGGCCAGGCCATAACCGAAGCGGACGTAGATGGCGGCCTCCGAGGCATAGAGGGCGGCCAGTGGTTCGCCCCGCTCGTGGATGTCATCGAGCTGGCGTCGCATCATCGCTGTCAAGAGGCCCTTTCGACGATGCGTGCTGAGCACACCGACCCGGGTCACCCCTGCACAGGGCAGGACCCCGCCTGGCACGGTCATCTCGTACGAGAAGATCCCCGCGGTCGCGACGATCTCCGGGCCATCGAAAAACGCCAGCGTGCGGTCAAACTCGGTGATGCCTTTCGAGACTTCAAGCTCTTCGTCGGTGGGGAACGATGCGCCGAAGGCGCGCCGCATCACCGTCGAGTAGGGACGCTGCTCCTCCGGCCGGATGGGCCGGAGCTCGAGACCGGCTGGCGCCGCTATCGCTGGACCAGTGCCAGGGCTCGGCAGGGACTCCCCGATCCCTTGACCAGCTTGAGCGGGGCCACCACCAGCACCGCGCCGGTCGCCGGCAGCTTTGCCAGGTTGGCGAGCTGGGTCAGGCCGTATTTATTCGCGCCCAGCAGGAACTGGTGGCAGGGAAATGGCGGATTGAACGAATGCGCCGTGCCGGCATCCGTCCCGACGGTTTCCACGCCCACGCCGACGAGCGGACTTTCAGTCGCCAGCCACTTCGCCAGCTCGATATCGATCCCCGGCGTATGCGGCCCAGTGTCGTTGGCATTCAGGAATGCTTTCTGGTCATTGGCCCGCGCATCCCAGCCGGTGCGGTACAGCAACCAGCCGCCCTTCGGAAGCGCGCCATGCTGCCGCTCGAACGCGCGGATATCGTCCAGGGTCAATAAATAATCCGGATTGGCCTGGGCTTCTTTTGACTTGTCAATGACGCGCGCGGGGCCGATCAGGCGCTTGACCGGCACCTGGGAGACGTCGTCTTTGTCCTTGCCGGTCACCCAATGGATCGGTGCGTCGAAGTGGGTACCCGCGTGCTCGCCGCCCTCGAACCAATTCCAGTACCAGGCCGGCCCTTTCTCGTCGTAGTGGCTGATCTCATGCGTCTTCCAGTTCGGGGTGTTCGCGAACGGTGGCGGGAGCTGAATCATGGGGGTCCGTTCCGACAGCGGCTGAGTCAGGTCGATGACGTCGATGGAACCGGAGACCAGGCCCTCGACGAAGGACGCCAGGGTGTCCACACGTATGCTCACTTCACTCCTCCCTTGATTTCAGCGCCGGAATGGTGGTCGGCTGCTCTTTGGCGATCCGGGTCGGACGGCGCAGTGCCGCCCTGTCCCTGGGTGGCTGCTGCAGCGCCCGGGGAAATTCGAAACGATTCTCGAGCATGTGCACGTCCATCAAAAAGCTCTTTGGCATTTCGGCTTCGACTTTGGCCACGATGCAACTCAGCTCGCCCCCGTCGAGCGCGTCGAGCGCCGCTTCCTCGAAGTCGTCAAGCTCGCGGACCGTCTGCGCCTTCGGAAATCCGGCAGCCCTGGCGATTCCCGCCAGGTCGGTGCCCGTCGAGGTGGCCGTCGTGAACCACTTGTAGCCGCCGGGCGCGCCGCCGCCCACGGAAAGCAGGGTCTCGTTGTCGAAGATCAGATGGACGAGGTTCTTGGGCCGTGAGCGGGCCAGCGTCGTCAGCCCGCCGAGGTTCATCAGGACCGAGCCATCGCCATCGATCACGACGACTTTGCGACCAGGCTGCGCCAGCGCGATCCCCAGGCCGATCGAGGAAGCCAGGCCCATCGCATGCTCGAGGTAGAAAAAGTTGGCGCGATGCCCGAGTGAGTAGAGCTCGGCCGCGACGGCGCCCATGATGGTGACGACCGCGCAGTCCTCGAGCTCGGGATAGATCGCCTTCAGGCAATCGATGCGCTTCACCGCGGCTCTTCCCACATCAGGTCACGATTGAGCAGCAGGGCGACCGGTGACAGCGAGCTCTGCGCCAGCGTCATCGCCTTGGCCATCGTCGGCTGGACGTCGTCCGGGCGGGTCAGGTCGTCGTGGGCGATGTGGAGCGCGTCCAGCACCGGGCGGGTGTGCTTGCCGCCCTCGGTCTGCCAGGGATCCTTCTCGCCGAAGCCACCCCGATCGGTGATCAGCATCAAGAGCGGAATCTTGTAGAGCAGCGAGACGCCGACGATCCCGTTGATCGCCTGCAGGAACCCGTGGTTCTGCATCAACATCGCCGACTTGACGCCGGCAAAATGTGCGCCGGCCGAGATGCCGACGCCTTCTTCTTCTTTGGCGAGCCTCACCAGCGTCATGTCGGGATCCTCATCGGCCATCCTGATCAGGTGCACCAGCCAGGTCTCCGGCAGGGCGCTGACCAGCGTGACGCCCACCCCCTTCATGGCGTCGTAGACCAGCTGCGAGTTCGCCACGGACACGGGCACGCTGACCACCCCTCCTTAGGTTCGAGGCCGATTGTACCGTGCGAACTCGCGGACTAGAATCGGGACGCGATGGCCGCGGCGGTGCAGCCAGGCGGGCCCAAACGTCACTTTCTCGCCGGGAACCTGCCGGAGTTCCGGCGCGATCGCCTGGGTTTCCTGATGGAGTGTGCCCGCCGACACGGCGATTTCGTGCCGCTACGCTTGGGCGTCACTCGAGCTGTCTTCATCAACGACCCAGGCGCGATCGAGGAGGTGCTGGGCAGCAGCGGGACCTTCGTCAAGTCGTTTGCCTATCGAATGATCCGGCCCGTGGTGGCGAACGGCCTGCTGCTCAGCGAGGGGGATTTCTGGAAGCGCCAGCGACGGTTGGTGCAACCCGCGTTTCAACGGGCGCGGATGGGGGAGGCGTACACCCCGGTGATCGTCGAGTGTACCGAGCGAATGCTCGACCGCTGGACGGCCGGCGAGGTTCGCGACGTCCACCCTGAGATGATGCGGCTGACCGCGCAGGTTGCCGGCCAGGCATTCTTCGGCGCGGATGTCAGCGAGCGGACCGATGAGGTCAGCGATGCCTTGCAAGCGGCGAACCAGCTGTTGACGGCGCGGATGGACAGCCTGCTCGCCGTCCTCCCCGACCGGCTGCCAACCCCCGGGAATCGGAAGGTGCGAGACGCCGTCGCCCGGCTGGACGCGATTATTTATCCCATCATCGAGCGCCGCCGGCGAAGCCGCCAGAACCGGGACGATCTCCTCTCGCGCTTGCTGGCGGCCCAGGACGAAGACGGCAGCCAGATGACCGATACCCAGCTTCGGGATGAGGTGATGACGTTCTTCCTGGCGGGCCACGAGACCACCTCGCTGCTGCTGAGCTGGACGCTCTACTTGCTGGCGCTGCACCACGACATCCAGGAGCGCCTGGGTCAAGACATCGAAGCGGTGCTGCGGGGCCGGCCGCCGACACTGGCAGAGCTTGGGACGCTGCCCTACCTCGATGCCGTGCTCTGTGAAACCCTGCGGCTGTATCCGCCCGTCTGGGGGATGGGACGCGAGCCGGTCTCGGACTGTGAGGTCGCCGGTCACCCGGTGAGCAAGGGCACCAGCATTCTGTTCAGCCAGTGGGTGATGCATCGGGATGCGCGGTACTTCGATCAGCCAGACTGGTTCTTCCCGGATCGCTGGGTCGATGGACTGCAGAAGCGCCTACCGCGATATGCCTATTTCCCATTTGGCGGCGGGCAGCGGATCTGCATCGGGGCGAATTTCGCCATGATGGAGGCGGGCATCATTCTGTCGATGCTGCTGCCACGGTTCCACTTCGAGCCGGCACCCGACCACCAGGTGGTCGTGTGGCCCGGGTTCACGCTTCGGCCGCGCTCGGGCGTCCACCTCGGGCTGAGCTTGGCCGCCTGACCGTAGCCAACCCGGGCTGGTCGCCGTTGCAGCATCGTGCTGAGAACCTGCCTGCTGGTCGTCACGGCCCTGATCGTCGCCGGCTGCGACGGTCAGCCAGCGGCGTCGGGTGGGACGCGTCCAACCGTAACCGCGCCGGTGGGCCGATCGGGAGCGGGCGCCATCCCGTGGCTCACCGGGCTGCGCATGGTAACGCCCAGTATCGGATGGGCCCTCGCCGGTCGGGCTGACGGTTCCGGACTGAGCCACCCGGTGCGCACCACGGACGCCGGAGCTCACTGGAACGCGATTGCCCTGCCGCCCGACCTGCTGAGCCCGAATCTGGTGGCGACGGATTTTCATGACGCGGATCACGCCTGGATCGCCGTGGCGCTGGGAGCGGAGAGCACCGCCAGCCGCGAGGCTGCGGTCGTGGTCTCCACCCGCGATGGCGGAGCGCACTGGAGCGTGACGCCGCGCTTCGACGTCGATGGTATGGCCATGCACATCCAGTTCATCGACCCCACTCACGGTTGGGTTTTTGCCGGGCCGAGCGCCGGCGGCGCGATCGGCTCCCAGGATACGACGCTCTATCGCACGGTCGACGCCGGACAGCACTGGCAGGTGAGCAAGCCGTCCAGCCAGGTCCGGGGCAACACCGCGATCGCGGGCCGGCTGCCCGAGGCGTGCCCGATGGGCGGTC
>VBDZ01000016.1 GCA_005881215.1 Chloroflexota bacterium
AAGCTGACCGAACGGTCCAGGCTGCTGACCCAACTGGAGGCAGTCCGGATGCAAGAGCGCTTGAATGCCGCCCTCGGCTCAGTTGGCGAACTGGCACCGGCAGAGGATGTCCCTACCCTCGATCGCGTCCGCGATAAGCTGGACCGGCGCTATGCCGTCGCGATGGGCGGGGCGGAGGTTGCCAGCGCCTCCGTCGATGCCCGGCTGCTCGACGTCGAGACGTCGGCCATCGAACAGCAGGGTCTGCGGCGCCTGGAGGAAATCCGCCGCTCAATCGACCTGGAGAACGGCTAATCGTCAGTGACTTCGCGACTTTTTGAGGAATCAAACCCCGTCTTGGACGCGCGATCCAAAAGGGCGGATCGGATTCAAAGACTGGCTGGGGCGCTAGGATTCGAACCTAGGATTACCTGATCCAGAGTCAGGCGCCTTACCAGCTTGGCCACGCCCCAGCGGTACGGCTTTTGGCTGGGACAGTCTAACACCCGGAAGTTCGCTAGGCTACGACCGGCGGCATGCCGAAGACCACCTCTGTCAAAGGCGTCCTCGCGCTCGATCTTGGTACCTCGTCGGTGCGCGCGGTTGTCTACGACACCCGCGGACGGATGCTCGATTCGACCCTGAGCGACCTCCCCTACAAGGTCCAGACCACCGAAGCCGGGGAGGTGTCGTCCGACCCTGACGACCTGTTCAAACTGATCGCCACCAGCATCGATCAGGCGTTGAAGGCGGCGCGAAAACTGAACGTCACCATCCTTGCCGCCGGCGCCTCGTGTTACTGGCACAGTTTGATGGGAATCGATCGTCAGGGTCGCCCCACGACCGAACTCCTGACCTGGGCGGACACGCGCAGCGCACCCGAAACCCGGAGGTTGCGCGCTCGATTCGACGAGCGCGCCTACCACACCCGAACCGGCTGCTTCTTCCACGCCAGCTACTGGCCGGCGAAGCTACGCTGGCTCCGGGCGACCCGCCCGTCGGCGTTTCGCCGCACCACGCACTGGATCTCGCTGGGCGAGTACCTGTATCAACAACTCCTTGGACAGGCGCGCGTCAGCCTCTCGATTGCCTCCGGCACCGGCCTGCTCGACGTGCGGCAGTGTCAGTGGGATGCCCAGGCCCTCGAGCTGGCCGGCATCGCTTCGGAAAACCTCTCGCCGCTGGAAGACGGCACCCAGCCGTTCCGCTCGTTGCGGCCCGCCTTTGCTCGGCGGTGGCCCGAACTTCGACAGATTCCGTGGTTCCTGCCGCAGGGCGACGGAGGCCTCGCCAACGTCGGCGCCGGCTGCACCAGCCCTCGCTGGCTGTGCGCCACCATCGGAACGTCAGGCGCGCTGCGCGTCATCCTCGACCAGACCCGGGTCCGGATTCCCTGGGGGACATTCGTCTACCGGCTCGACCGACGGCGATTCGTCGTCGGCGGCGCGCTGAGCGAAGGCGGGAATGTCGTGCGCTGGTTCACGCGCGGCCTCGGTGCCAAGCCCAAGAGGAAGCTGGAGCGGGCCGCCGCCGACATCGCGCCCGACAGCCACGGCTTGACCGTCCTCCCGTTCTGGGCCGGCGAGCGCAGTCCCAACTGGCGCGGCGACGCGCGCGCCGTCATCGCGGGTCTCTCGTTAGGCACCCAGCCCGCGGACATGCTCCGAGCGGCAATGGAGGCGATCACCTATCAGTTCGTCGCCGTCGGTGCCGCGATGCGCCAGGTCGCGCCGCGACCACGGGCGGTGATCGCCACCGGGGGACAGCTCGTCCACTCGCCCACCTGGTCGCAGATGCTGGCCGATGCCCTCAACCTTCGAGTCGTGGTTTCGCCGCAGGCGGAAGCGTCCAGCCGCGGTGCTGCCCTGCTGGCCCTCAACGCGCTCGGATATCTGCCGCGCCTGTGGTCGACGGCTCCGGCGCGCGGTCACTCTTACCAACCGCGGGCCCGGATCCATACGGTCTATGAACACGCCCGCCGGCGACAGCAGGACCTCTATGACTTACTCTTTCCGCCGCTCGGCGCCGCCCCCACCCTGCCCTCCCCCAGAGGGGGAGGAAAATAAAGGACCCTATCGCCGCGCGGGGATCAGGTTCCAGAACGAAGGATCTTCGAAGCCCAGCCGCCAGACACTGATCCCCTTGAGGCCGTACTCATACATGAGGGGCAGCTTGCGGCGGAGCGTGTCGGTGCTCTGGATCCAGAGTTCGTGGTGGACGCCGTAGGCGTCGTAGCCAAAATGCATCTCTTCCTCGGTGGCGTCAAAGGCTGGCGCGGCGCCATACCTCTGCGCCAGGATCAGGGCGTCGGCGTATGAGCTCGAGGTGAGATACCCGACGCCGGTCCAATCGTGGTAATAGGTCGGCAAGCCGAGCGTCGCCTTCTCCGGCGGAACGCCCTGCATCGAGAATTCGAGCGCGCGGCGGATCCACGGTGTTCCCGAAACCGCGCCCGCCGGTGTCACCCCGTTGTGCTCGTCGTAGGTCATGAACGACAGGAAGTCGGCCGCCTTCGCGAGTCCGGCAAAGTCATACGCACCCGACCATTGGTGGAAGTAATCGAGGAGCGAGCCGCTCGACGTGTCGTCGCCTGGCACCCGAGGGATCACCGCAATCGATAGGTTGAGGCCGGCCGGGTGAAACGCATTCGCGCAGTCCTGCACCAGCGCGGTCAACAGGTCGCGGTCGGTCCAGGGGATCTGCTCGAAATCGAGCTGGAAGCCGGCGTAGCCATAGGTCTTTGCCTCGTTGACGAGGTTTCGGGCTAAGGCGGCGCGCCGCGCCGGGTCGGCGAGGATGGCATGGCCGACGCCGGGGTCGACATCCTTGTTGACGACCAGGGGAATGATCGCGACCCCGCTCGCGTGCGCCGCGTCGATCACATCGCGGCGCGCATACCCGGTGATGCCCCCGTCCGCATTGGCGTCGTACCAGGCCGGGCTCAGCACATCGATCTGGCGCAAGTGGGCGAACAGCGACGCGTGACCATCATCGGTGTTGACGTAATACATCTGCACCATACGTCCCGGCGCGACCTGCGTGATCGTCGGCGGAATCGATACCTCGGCCCGCTGCAGGCTGCGACTTTTCGTTCCATCGGCCGCGTCGACGCCCGGGTCGATCGTCACCGTCGCGCGGTCGGAGAGCTTGAAGCCGGTTGAGACTACGTCCAGGGTGCGCGAATCGCGCCAGGTGAACGTTGGTTGCCCGCTGACGGTCACACGCGTCTGGGCTTGCTGGCGGCTCGCCACGGCCCGCGAGAACTGGATGGTCGCGGCGACGCGCGGTTGAGCATCGATCTGCAGCCGGTAGAGGTGCAGATTGATCTCCGCGTTGAGCGGTGGTACCACCTGAAACGCCGCGCGAACGCGGATCGCGCCGGCGACCAGCTCCAGCGTGTGATGGCTCGACAGCTGGAGGGGACCGGGAAGCGCGACCCGCAACACGGCGCCGCTCGAGCGAATCGCCACGTCGACGGTGCGGCCGTCCAGCGCCAGGTGCCAGTCGCCAGGGTTGAGCGGACGGCTGACCCTGATCATGAGGTGTGGGCGGGGCGACACCTGCGGCATCGGCGCGGCCAGCACCGAGGCGCCATCGAGTTCCATGGCATCGACGTTGACCACCGGTACCGGATTGAGTTCGGTTGCTACCAGGCCGCCCAGGAGCAGCATCCCGGCCGTCATTGCCCCGGTGCCCAGCAAGACGGGGAATCGCATGCGGGGCGAGTATCGGCCGGCAGCCCGGTAGCCGCAAACGATTGTTCTGGTACCAACTGAGGCTCAGCCGCTAGATGTAAAGGCCGGGGTAGCGCTATCAGCTTTGCTGGTTGGCGTCGGCGACTTCCGGGTAGGAAAAATCCGTGGACGTTTTGGATATTCTGCGCCGACAGGCCGGCCGATTTCAGTGTCCGAATTGCGGGCAGAGTCTGGCCGATTGCGAGCTCGAGATGGTGACGCACCATGACGACCAGTCCCTGGTCAAAGTCACGTGCGCGCATTGCAAAGATACCCGGCTGATCGCCGTGGCCTTTGCGGCCGAAACCGAGCCGGAGGCTCCGGTGATCGACCTTCGCGACCAGCCTACGGAGGAGCTCGGCGCCCCGGTCAATGCCGACGAGGTCCTGGATGCCCGGCTGGCCCTGGCCGGCCACCAGGGCGATCTCGCCAGCCTGCTGCGCTGACCCGGTCCGTGACGTACCGGTAACAAGCTTCAAAGGCGACAGCCGTAGCGCTGGACTTGACCCAACCTCGACCGTAAGATGACGCCGTGAAGAGGGGATGGCGCCGCCTCCTGGCGGCCAGCCTGCTCGCCGCCGGCCTCTGGGGATCTGGGGCGGCGGTCGCGTTCGCCAGCGCGCCGGTGCCAACCATGAGCCAGCGGTCCCACCAGTGGTCCCGCGACGCGCTCGGCAGCGATCCGGTCGATACCATCGGCTCGTCCGGATGCGCCTTGACCGCGGTGACGATGGTCAGCAACGCCTACGGCTATGCGACGAATCCGCAACTGCTCAATCGCTGGCTCACGGCCCATGGCGGCTACATCCAGAACGATCTGCTGCTCTGGCGCCAGGCGGCGGCCGTCACCCAGGGTGCGGTCCGCTGGCAATGGTTGCACGTGCCGGGGATGGTCTCGCAGTTGCGCACCGACGACCAGGACATCGAAGACCTGCCATCGCAATCGATGGTCGAAGCCCAGCTCGACTCGGGTCGGCTGGTGGTCGCCGAAGTGCGGCTCTACGGCGGGATGCATTTCGTGGTCATCACGAGCCACAGCGGCCACACGCTGTTCATCAACGATCCCTGGTTCGGCGATCGCAGCACCCTGCAGGCGCGTTACGGTGCCTATGCGAGCGCCGTGCATTCAGCCCAGGTCTACTACCGAAACTGAGCGGATGACCTTTGCTCAGGCGGCGGCGAGTTCGTCGTCGTAGGCGGCCGCACCCCACTGGCGGGTCCGCTGCGCGACGGCGGCACAGAGATTCGCAAAGGTATCGGCTCGGAAGAGCGCCCGGTCGAGTCGAAGCACCTGGCTGCCCGCCGCGATCTCGAGGTGCCCGCCCTGGCGGGTGATGACCTGGTTCATGCCCTGCACCCGATCCCAGGGGACGAGTTGCGGCTGGCGATTGAGCCAGGCATGGCCCACTGGCCGAAGCGCAATCCCCTCGCGGGTGATCGTAACCTCGATCCACTCGATGAAGAAGCTATGAAAGAGCAGGCCGATGCTGAAAGCCAGCCCGCAACCCATGGCAATGGCCAGCGCCGCGAACGCTCCGCTGTGGGTTTCGGAAATTTCTAGCACCGCCAGCACGAAGCCCAGCGCGCAGGCGGCGATCGGGACGCCCGGCCAGAGGATGACGAGCCGATTCAGCGGGCTATCCGGCCGAAAGCTCATGCGTGCTCATAAAGTATCGACGCCGATCGGAGACAACATTTCGGCCACCGATTCGCGCCACACCTGTTGCCCGCGCGTCACGCGAGCCCGCCGGCTAGCGAGCGCTAGACGTCGAGCTCTTTGACGTCGAGGTCCCGCAGCTCGGCTGGCGCCTGCAGCCCGTTGTCGACCAGGATCCGCAGCAAGCGGAGCACATAGCGTGCCCCATTCAGGTTGACGCCATGCTGCCGCGTCAGCGTCTGGATCGCCTGCAGCTTACGGATATCGCGCTGGGAGAAGCGCCGCCGATTCGTCGAGGTCCGCTTCGGGACGACCAACCCCAGATGCTCGTACATCATCAATGTGCGCGGATGGGTCTGCAGGATCTCGGAGGCGACGCTGATCGTATAGATCGGCTTGTCCAGCGAGAGACTGGTATCGGTGGGCGCCCGGCGCGTTACTCCTTTAGCCAATCCTCGATTCCTTCTGACAGGCTGGCGGGCGTGGTCCGGGCTTTGATGAGGTATTCATGGGCGCCGAGCCGGAGCCCCCGGGCGACGAGATCCTCTTCATCGTAGTTAGAAAGGATGATAACCGGTATATTGCGCGTCTTCTCCTGCGACCGTAATTTCCTCAGTACCTCGAGCCCATCCATTTTGGGGAGCCGAATGTCGAGGAAGATGATGTCAGGCGACAGGTCGCCCGCCTTCTTCAGCCCTTCCTCACCATCGAGCGCGGTGTTGACGCGATACCCGTCCAGCTCGAGCTTGAGGCGGTACATCTCCAGGACCGACGGATCATCCTCCACGAGGAGGACTTCGACCAGGTCCTCATCGACCTGGGTGGCTCGGTCCGCGCCAGCCGCGCGGCGCGTCTTATTTTCCATAACACTCCCCCTGGCGCGAAGCAGTATAGACGAAGTTGACGGATCTCGCGGTGCTTACGGACACCAATACGGCCCGAGCCCTGCCAGGCATACGCAGCCCGACCGCGCAACCCCCCGGAAAAGTTAAGGCCCTCCGAAGGGAGGGCCCGAAGAGGGGGGCAAAAGAACTGATCCGGATTATAAAGAGGCGCGCCATTCTTGTCAACAAAGGCGGCATCAGATATTGCACTAAACGACTGTCGGTAAAACGCCAGCCGCCATGCTTAGGCATTCGCCTAAATCAGCGGGTGACTAGACGTCCAGCTGGGAGACGTCGATGTCGCGCAGTTCGACCGGCGCCGGCAGCTCGTGCTCGTGCAACATCTTGAGCAGCTTCATGATGTAGCGGACGCCTGCCAGGTTGACCGAGTGTTGCCGGGTCAGCTTCTGGATGGTTTGCAGCTTCATGACGTCCCGCTGTGAAAAACGCCGGCGATTGGTCGAAGTCCGCTTGGGGACGACCAGCCCCAGGTGCTCGTACATCATCAGCGTCCGCGGATGCGTCTCAAGGATCTCGGAAGCCACGCTGATCGTGTAGATCGGCTTGTCCAGGGAGATGTTCGTGTCGCGGCGGGTTTCACGTTTGACGGCGGTTGCCATTCTGCCCTCCAAAGTTGTTTAACGGCGAGACGATCCCGAGTATAGGTAGCGGCGGGGGCGGCCTCAAGGCAGGATCCGTAAATACATGTGAACTCATTTAAAGGCCCAGCCGCGGCATCACCAAGTAGCCAGAACTTGAGTGGTAGGATATAATGTTTCGCAACAGGCGCGCTGTCGCGCCAAACCTGATCGGAGGTGCGAGATGGGCGAGCTCAAAGACAAAATCGAAGGCGAGGTTAAAGATACCGGCGGCAAGATGACCGGCGATAAGAAGATGGAATGGGAAGGCAAGGGGCAGAAGGCGAAGGGCGACGTCGAAGGCGCCGGCCGCAAGCTGCGGGATGGCGAGCCGCCGGCGGGCCAGCCGATCGAGGGCGAGCCGAAGCTCTAACGACGAAGTTGGCGATCGAGCCGGCCTGACGCCAGGCCGGCTTTCATTATTTTGGGGTCGCCGGTGGCCGGCGCGCCGAGGGCGGGGACGACTCCGACGTCGCCGCTTCCGCCGGGACGTCGGAACCACCCGACCCACGACGAGCCGCGTGATACCGCGCAGGCTCGGCGCTGGCGCCGGACCCGCCGCGTCCGCGGATGTGGCTCAGGGTTGATTCGCGGAGGATCAGGAAGAGGAGGAGGGCGATGGAGCCGAGGAGGAAGTTGGCGCTGAGCCAGCTGCCGCCCAGCGCGGGCGTGAAGAACCCGAGGATAAAGCCGATCGCCGCCATGAAGAAGGCCGCGATGGTGCCGATGTGCATGAACTCGTCCTGGAGGTGATGTCGAGGGAAGAGCTGGCGCAGCCGGCCTTCGAGCGACTCACCCGTCCCTCCTCTGACTCGATTCGAGCGCGCCGAGGCGGCCCCGGATGCCGCCGCGCCAGGGTTCGGATCCGCCTGGGACTTGCCGCAGAACCGGCAGAATCGGGCGTCGGCCTCGATCGGCTTCCCGCACTCGCGGCAGAAGGTCGTTTCGCCCGCGTCGGGCAACTGGGAGCTCGACAAAGCCGCCCCATTATACGGTCGTGATCGCAACTCGAGAAACGTCCCCGGCCGCCGTAACCAAAGCGAAGGTCCACCCGTTCCACAGGCGTCTTGGGGACGATTCAGGCCCACATCGCACAGAGGAGCTCCGCTTAGGTTATAATGGCCACGTCAGATTTCCGGGAGCTACGACAGTACGATTTTAGGGGCCTGAAATGATCAGTATCCACCACGCGACCCAGCCCATCACCGCCAACGGCCTCTCATCGCTCGCCGAACGCCGCCGCCACATCCGGCGGCAGCGTCGGTCGGCAATCCGGGCGCTGGCCAGCGGCGCGGGGTGGGGAGCGGTTATTCTCCTCTCTCTGTGGCTCCTGCTTTCCGGGATCTTCGGGTTTCTGACCGCCTAGCAGCCCGCCGACGGTCCCACCGAAACGTCGACCGGTGGCGCAAGCGTGCCCGCGCCGACTTTCGGCGCACGCTGCTCCTAGGGCTGATCGTCGTCCTGCTGGTGCCGTTGATGGCGGTTCCCGCGGTGACCGCGCAGGCGGTCGGCCCGCTGCCCGCGATCAGCGGTCTCTCCACCAACTCGTTGCAGCAGGACACGCTCATCTACGACCGCCACGGCACGCTGCTGGCCGACGTCGGCAAGGAGGGCAACCACCGGATTGTGGTACCGCTCAATTACATCTCTCCCTGGGTGGTAAAGGCAACGCTGGCCACCGAGGACCGAACCTTCTACTCGAATAGCGGGATTGACATCGGCGGCATCGTTCGGGCGGCGATCGCGAACTATCAGCACCACCGCATTCAACAGGGCGGAAGCACCATCAGTCAGCAGCTGGTCAAACAGGTCTACATCGGGTCGAACGCCCCCGCCGACATCCAGCGAAAGTTGAAAGAGGCGATCCTGGCCATCGAGCTGAACCGCCAGTACAGCAAGAATCAGATCCTGGAGATGTACCTCAATACCATCTTCTACGGCAGCCAGACGTACGGCGTCGAGGCGGCGGCGCGCAGCTACTTCCAGACCAACGCCCACGACGTTTCACTGGCGCAGGCGGCCATGCTCGCTGGCCTGCCGCAGGCGCCAACGCAGTACAACCCGGTGATCAATTTTCAGTCGGCCAAGCGCCGGCAGGCGCAGGTGCTGGCCGCGATGGTCGGCGAGAAGTACATCACGGCGGTTGAGGCCCAGGCCGCGTACGCGGTGAAGCTACAGGTGACCCCGCCCACCACCAAGTTCGAGGCGCCGTACTTCGTCGACTACGTACTCAAGACTCTGAAAAACGAGCACAACATCACCCCGGACAACAAACGGGGGTACCGTGTCTACACCAGCCTCGACCTGAACCTGCAGCACACGGCGGAGCAGGTGGTCACCGAGCAGGTCGCGCAAAAGGGTAACTATTACAACTTCCATGACGCCGCGCTCGTCAGCATGAATCCGAAAACGGGTGAGGTGCTGGCAATGGTTGGCGGCGTCGACTACAACCGGCCCGGCGGGCAGTACAACTTCGCCTACGACGTCCCGCGTGCGCCGGGATCGAGCTTCAAGATCTTCACCTACACCGCCGCTATCGAGAGTCGCAAGGTGAACATGGAGAGCCCGGTCCTCGACGAGCCGCTGGTCTTTCCCACCCAGGGCGAGCCCGCCGGGCTGGGCAAGTACATTCCGCAGAACTACGACCGTCGCTTCCACGGCACCCTGCCACTCAAGATGGTGATGGGGAACTCGCTCAACATCCCGGCGCTCAAGGTGGAGCTGCGCACCGGCATCCCGGCCGTGGTCGACATGGCGCATCGCCTGGGCCTAACCTGCCTCGGCCCCCCGCCCTGTGTGGATCAAAAGCCCGACGCCTACGGGATGAGCCTGACACTCGGTGCCTACCCGGTGCGGTTGGCCGACATGGCGACCTCGGCCTCCACCCTGGCGACGCTTGGGGTCCGGCACCGCGAGGCGCCGATCCTCAACATCAAGGATGGCCTCGGCCGGGACGTCTATACCTACAGCGCGGCGAAGGCCGAATTTCGCGCCGTCGATCCGGGCGTCGCTTTTGTCGTCGCGTCGATCATGTCGGACGACCGCAACCGATGCATGGAATTTGGTTGCCATGGCGATCTGACCCTGCCGGGACGCCACGTCGCGGCCAAGACCGGGACGACGAACGATTTCAAAGACAACTGGACGGTCGGCTTTACCCCGAGCCTGGCCACCGCGGTCTGGGTCGGCAACCCCGACAACAAGCCGCTCAGCCACAACTCAACCGGGATCGTGGGCGCCGCCCCCATCTGGCACAAGTTCATGACGCAGGCGCTCGCCGGTACGCCCGACGAATGGTACGGCGTTCCGGCCGGGATTCATCAGATCGGCCAGGACTACTATCTGACCGGCACCGAGAATCTTCCCAGGACGCTGGCGCAGCCGTGGCCGCAGTGTCATCTGCCCGCGAACTACAACCCGTACACCCTGACCTACTCGCAGCTCACGGTCGACGGCGTGTACTGCATCATCAACGCCCCCAAGCCGCCACCGACACCAGCGCCATCACCGTCGCCGTCACCGGGCGGCATACCCTGCATTGGCCCGCCTGGCCAGTGCAAGCCCAACGGTTAGCTCAGGCGATTCCGGGCTGGTCGCTCGACGCCTTTTCGGTGCGGCCTTGCTCGCCGTCGCCGAACGGCATCCGCTGCGCCAGCTCGCCGGCTCGATCGCGGAGCTCGATGCCACGTTGCATCAGGTCGTCCCGCATCTGCTCGCCCGACTTGGGCGCCAGTAACAGGGCCAACCCGAAGCCGACCGCCACGCCCAGCAAGAGCCCGGTGACGAAGCGCTCGACGCCTGCGTCGTCGTCCTGGGTGATCCGGGTGCGCCGCAGGGCCGCCACCGCATCGGTCAGCCGGTCCTTCACTTCGAGGTCCTGCGCCGCTTTCGTGGCCCGCTCGAGCAGCTCGCTCAACCGGTCGATCGTTTTGTCCACCGTCTGATCCATCGGCTTCCTCCTATGGGCGCCGGGCCCGGCTTTCTGCTCCGCCAACCGTCCGTCGTCGCGGCGTGGCCGGCGTCGCCGGCGCCCCGCTGTTCTCGGCGCCCAACATCTCTTCCGCCTGGCCCAGCAAGCGCGACACCCGCCGGCGCATGCTCACGCCGGACTCAGGCGCGTAGAGCATCCCCAGGATGGCGCCGGCGATCGCGCCATGCGTCAGACCTCGTAAATACCCCATCGGAAAAGGACTCCTCCCGCGGCGACCCCGCGACCGCTCCGCCGACGCTCGAGCCCATCGTACCACTGTCTTTCGACCCGCCGAACGGGTTTTCTGTATTCGGTTGATTCGGGATTTGGGGCGAACTTGGGTTATACTTACCACCGGTAGAAAGGGGGGAAAGGTGACAGACGCGGTGTCCAGATTGCGAAGGCGGGTAAGGAGGGGACATGGCTGAAGTGGTCGACGAGGACGTAAACGTCCTCTTCATCGAGGACGACCCGGCGGTCGCCGAGATGTACAAGCTGAAGCTAGAGCTGGACGGGTACCGGGTGACGGTGGCCAAGTCCGGCGAGGAGGGCCTCGATCATGCCAAGAAGACGGTGCCGGACATCGTCTTTCTGGACATTCGGCTTCCCAAGATGGACGGCTTCGCGGTTCTCGAAAACCTTCGCTATGACAGCGTCACCAAGAACATTCCGGTCATCATCCTCTCCAACTACGGCGAAAAAGAACTCGTCGACCGCGGGTTGAAGCTCGGCGCCCTGGACTACCTGATCAAGTCCGAGACGACCCCCGCCAGCCTCAGTCGAGGCGTGCAGGACTGGGTAAAGGAATAAAGCCTTGATCTCGAATCGCGATCCTCGGATCAGCGGTGCCTTCGACCTCGACAAGCCGCTCTACACCATCAGCGTGGCGTCAGAGATCCTGGAAACGCACCCGCGGACGCTCATGATGTACGAGGATCTCGGTCTGATCGAGCCCTATCGCACGGCGACGAATCGACGGCGCTACTCGCAGCGAAACGTGCGTAAGTTGCAGGTGATCCAGCAGTTGACTCGCGAGAAGGGCGTCAACCTCGCGGGGGTCAAGTACATCCTGATGCTGCTCGAGGCGTTGAAGAACGGCGGCATCAAGCCGCCCGATGACCTCAAGCAGGTCTACGACCTCTACGAAGAAATTATTTAGCTTTAGCTGGCCGCGATCGGCGGCCCATCGTCAGTGTCACTCGCCGTACCTCTGGGAGGGTCCTCCCACTCGGCCGCGGCGGCGGCGGCGATCCGTGGGGCTATGGCCGACTCAATCGTTTCCGCAGCGGTCCCCGTGACCGCTGGGCCGGGCTCGATCAGCAGCCGGTCCAACTCGCTGCCGTCGATGGTCTCGACCAGCTGCAGGTGTTCCGCGATCCGGACCAGCATGGCTCGACGGCTCTGGCAGATGTCGTACGCCTGCTGGTAGGCGGCGTCGGTCAGCGCCTTGACTTCGGCATCGACGTCGGCCGCGGTCAGCTCGGAGAAGAACTGGCTGTCGCCGTCGCCATTGCGGTGCAGGGTCACCAGCCCCAATCGCTCGCTCATGCCGAACTCGCAAACCATCTGGCGGGCGATGCTGGTGGCGTGTTCGATGTCCTGCTTGGCGCCGGTGGTGACGTCACCGAAGATGATCTCTTCGGCGGCGCGGCCGCCCATGGCCGCAGCCATCCGCGCCATCAGCTCCGACTTCGAGGTCAGATAGCGGTCTTTGAGCGGTAGCTGGATCGTCACCCCGAGGGCTTGCCCGCGGGAGACCACCGACACTTTATGCACCGGGTCGCTCTTCGCAATCGACTTCATCACCAGGGCGTGGCCGACCTCGTGGTAGGCGATGATCGCCTTCTCTTCCGGGGTGATCATCCGGCTTCGTTTTTCCGGCCCCGCCATCACCCGCAGGCTGGCCTCCTCCAGCTCCTGGCTCCCGATTGCGGCTCTCTTGTTCCGCGCGGCCAGGATGGCGGCCTCGTTGAGGAGATTCGCGAGGTCGGCGCCGGTGAAGCCCGGCGTCTGCCGTGCGACGACGTCGAGGTCGATGTTGTCGGCCAGCGGCTTCTGCGCGGCGTAGAGGCTGAGGATGGCCCGGCGGCCGTTGAGGTCCGGGGCGTCGATCGACACCCGCCGGTCGAAGCGGCCGGAGCGCAGCAGGGCCGGGTCGAGCACGTCGGGGCGATTGGTGGCGGCGATCACGACCACCGCACAATCCGTGTTAAAGCCGTCCATCTCGACCAGCAGCTGGTTGAGGGTCTGCTCGCGCTCCTCGTTGGTTCGGACCTGGGAACCGCCGCGCCGACGGCCGAGGGCGTCGATCTCATCGAGGAACACGATGCAGGGTGCGCTCTTCTTGGCATGGCGGAAGAGGTCGCGAACCCGCGCGGCGCCGACGCCGACGAACATCTCGACGAAGTCCGAGCCGCTCAGCGAGAAGTACGGGACCTTCGCCTCGCCGGCGACCGCCCGGGAGAGCAGGGTTTTCCCTGTCCCGGGTGGCCCGACCAGCAGGATGCCGCGCGGCATTCGCGCGCCAAGCTGGCTGAAACTATCCGGAGCTTTGAGGAATTCGACCACTTCTTCGAGCTCGTGTTTGGCCTCGTCGACGCCGACCACCTGCGCGAAAGTGACCTGGTCCGCCTCACCGACCCGCGCGTCGGCCAGGTGCTTGGTCATGGCGCCCATGGGATTGCCCAGCAGGTTGGAGCGGCGCAGCATGATGAAGAGCAGCGCGAGCAAGACCAACAGTCCAACCAGGTTCGGCAGTATCGACGTGAACGAGGTCTCGTCGGTCGATACGACCGCCACCTTGACGCTGTGGGCTCGCAGGTACTGCTCGGTCGATCCCATCGTCGATTCTTTCTCGATGGTCCAGGACTGATGTCCCGCTGCATCGGTCACCAGGATGCGCTGGCCACTGATGCTCGCGTTCGCGATCTGACCGTTGTCGACCCGGTCGAGGACGTCGCTGATCGGCACGCTCGGCTGGTTCCAGACCGAATTGCTGCCCGTGTGTCCCAGGAACCAGAGCCCGCCGAGCAGCGCCACCGCCAGGACGGCGATGGTCGGCACCATCACCCACTTGCGACGCAGTCCCGCCGGGATTCGAAAGCGACGAAAGAAAGCCTTCATTGGTTCCTCAACCCCTCTCCTTAGTACGCCACTGGCTGGTCAGGTAACGCGATCAGTGCCTTGGTCGCGACGCCGCCCCCGTTGTCGCGTTGCCAGAATGGATAGCCGGTGATGGCCTGTTGCTCTTCGCCCGTGACCCCGTTGTCGGCATTGGCCAGCCGGTAATACGACCAGCTGATTCCACCCTGCGCGCGAGTCTCGTCCATGGAGGTGGTGATTTCGGCGCCGGGCGGGGCACCCGGGGTCCCGTACTCCGGGGCGGCGTCGTAGGCCTGCGCGGTGATCGTCAGCGGCCGCTTGAAGGGATTGACGCCGAGATCACGAAACTGCTGGAAGACCTGGTCGACGTAGGCACGGGTCCCATCCGGGCCGCTGTACTGCGGCAAGCCGGTCGCCCGCCAGTACACCATCGGGGCGAAGACCTGGCAGAAGCGCGACATCGTCGCGTAGGCATAACCGGGATGGTCATAGGGCGTGGGCAGGGTGCTGGCGATCAAGAGGTAGCGATCGCCGAGCCCATTCATGCCCTGGATCCCGCTGCGGATTCCAGACAGATACTGGCCGACATTCGGATCCGAGGTGCTGTCGCCCTCGATCGTGAGCGCCAGCCCATCCAGCCGCTGGCCCTGCTCTTCGAATTGCGCCGCAGCCAGTGCATCGGCTGCGTCCCCGGTCGGGTCGTCCAGCATTGGCTCGATCCAGCCGATGATGCTGAGCCCGTGCGTATGGGCGATGGGAAGCAGATCCTGCAGCGCCGACGCGCCGTAGAAGTGGTGGCTCGAATCGGCGATCCGGATATAGAGGTGGCTGAGGTCGGCACGCAGTGCGGCGTCGACAATGGCGGCGGCGCGGTCCGGGTCGGGATCGTTCCAGTCCCCGTCGAAGATCATCAGCCAGGATCCCTTGCCGCGGACCCCATCGAGCGGCGAGCGCGCGGTCTGCGCAAAGGGGCGGGCACTCACCGGGACTTTGACCAGCGCGGCCGCCGGCCGGCCGAAGCTCATCAGCACGTGGGCCGCCTGCGCCTGTTCCTGGGCACGCGCCTCGAGATAGGCGCGTAAGCCAAAGGGGGGCGTGAGGAGTGCGAACAACATCACACCCAGCACGACCCTCCCTCCAAATCCTGTGACTTGCCGTAAGATGCGCGACATGCTCGAGACGACGGCGCGGACGCCGTTCGGCCGTGACACTAACGGCAACTCGAAGCCCGTTCAAGCGCGGGGTCCCACGGCTAAGGTGATACGCCCCCGTATACGCAATGGGTGACCTTTTCCGCGCTGTCACGCTGCGCACAGTGCGGCCACAATTAATGCAAACGACGCTCGGCTTCGCCGTTTATCACAAATCCTGATATGTTGGGTATAATTGTTTACAGCTTTCGAACGTGGAGGGCAGCACTTGGCAATGCCGCATAAGTCCAGCGAAGTCTCCGACATGTTCGACATCGAGCCCCGCACGTTATTCGTTTATGAAAGTGAAAATCTAATTGCGCCCGAGCGAACCCCGACGCAGCGGCGTCGCTACTCTCGGCGCGACATCGAACGCATCCGGCTGATCCGCGAGCTGACCACCGTGCACGGCATCAACCTCGCCGGCGTCAAGGTCATCTTCTCGCTGATGGAGGCGGCGGTGCAGGGCCGTCTGCAGATTCCCGAAACGGAATTTCCGGAGCTCGCCGGCGCCCGTCACCTCTGGGCCTGACCTCGCCCCGCGAGCGCCTCCGCTTCTGTTTCCCTAGATCGTTCCCTCGCGTCCCGCGACCAGCGCTTCCTCGCGGCTGACCTCCGGCTGCCGGGCGGCCAGCGGCTCGACCAGGTCCCGGATGTCCTGCAGCTGCGCCGAGATCCAGCGGGTCACGTCGTTCTGTTGCACCACGGCTCGCATCTTCTCGGTGCGGGCATGACGCTCCACCGGATCCATCATCAGCGCTCGGTGCAGCGCATCCGCCGTCGCATCCACGTCGAACGGATTGATCGTGATCGCCCACTCGCCCAGCTCCTCGTGGGTGCCGGCATTCTCGGACAGCACCAGCACGCCGCCGCGCCGATTGACGCTGATCCCTTCCTTCGCCACCAGGTTCATGCCGTCATAGATCGGGTTGACCAGCAGCACGTCGAACTGCTTGTAACCCGCCACGGCGCGGCCCATGTCGTCGCGCAACTCCAGCCGGATCGGCTGCCACTCCGCTGACCCGTAACGGCTGTTGATGACCCGCACCACCTGCATCACCTGGCGGGCATACTCGCGATACTCCTGAACGTTCTGACGGGTCTTCTGCAGCATCGCCCAGAAGACGACGCGCCGGTGCCACTCCGGATGCGCCTGCAGCAGCCGCTCGTACGCGACGAATCCGCGAATGATGTTCTTCGAGAGATCCATGCGATCCACGCGATAGATCAGCTGCTCGGGACGCCAGCGCAAAATCTCGCGCTCCGCGCGCTCCACCCCCGAACTGGTCGCGCGCCGCTCGAACTCTCGAACATCGATCGAGATTGGATAGCGGCGAGCCCAGACGGTGCGGCCGCGGTAGAAGGCGGTCTGCTGACGAAAGTCCACCGGCAGGCCCATGTTCTCCTCGCAGGTCAGCAGGAAATTGCGCACGTCGGACGAGGTCTGCAGGCCGATGACGTCCGCCGCCAGCAGGCCATCCATGATCTCCTCGCGCATGTAGTTCGGCAACACCTTCCAGTACTGGGGCGTCGGCCAGGGGATGTGGACGAAATGCTGGAGCACGGAATCGGGGAGCTCGCGACGCACCAGCCGGGGAACGAGATAGAGATGGTAATCGTGCGACAGGACGAGGGGTCGCTTCCGGCTGCGCCGCGCCTCGCGGACGACCTGCTGGGCGAACAGCTGGTTGACCCGCCGGTAGCCCTCCTCCCACGCCCGATGGGTGCTGTCGTCGAGCACCGGCGCCTCGGCCAGGTTCCAGAGGTAGTGCTGGACGAACCAGAGCAGCGGGTTGGCGATGGTGTTGTAGTAGAGGTCGTAGGCCAGCCGCGGCGGATTGACCCAGCTCACCTGGAACCGGGCGCCGTCGGCGGTCTGGACCATCATCGGCTCCCCACCGCTGCCTAGATCGAGCTCGCCTTCGAAACCATCGCGGACAGACGCCACCCACACCGCGCCGGTGGCGAGAGCCATTCCGGAGAGGCCGGTCACCAGCCCTCCCGAGCCGCGCACGAAGCGTTCGCGGTCTCCCTGCTCGGGGGCCAGATCGACAGGCGGACGGTTTGCGGCAATGATCGGATGGAAGTCTTTGAGGAGCCGCCGGGTGTATTGCTCGATCGCCAACATGGCTCTCGTCTAACTCTACGCGCCGCTGCCGCCGGATCCCCGCAGCTTGCATAACCGGCGCAATAAGTGATACTCTGGATATAAAATTAGTGTAATGCGGCGGCAGCGGTATGCCGCGGCCAAAGGGGGTGACCGCGTGGGAAAGCGAAAACGGGTGCCGGCCGTTGCTCCCGGGCGCGCCGTGTTCACGCCCAGTATCGCAAGTGAGATTCTCAATCTCCACCCGCGCACACTGATGATCTACGAAAGCGAGAACCTGATCAAGCCGCAGCGAACCGCCACCAATCGCCGCCGCTATTCGGAAGACGATATCCGCCGGGTCCGTGTCATCCAGTTCCTGACGCGGCAGAAAGGGGTCAATCTGGCGGGCGTGAAGTACGTCCTGAAGCTGCTCCAATCGTTGGGCCAGCAAGGCCTCGAGGTCAGCCAGGTGCGCGAGCTCGACGCGCTACCGGAAGTGTCCGGAGACGGCATTACCGCCTGAATCCCATCACGCTGGGTGAAAAGGCTTGACACAAATTGCGGACTATGTAACAGTGTGCGTATCAGCTTTCGTCAGCACGAATAGGGACTCATTAGGCCAAGTGAAGGGAGCGATTAGATGCTGAGCGACGCCATCGACGAGATCCACCGCGAATTCCAGGCGGCCGCCGACCGGCGCGACCAGGAGCTTCGTCGTCGGGCGGCGGTACGGCGGGTCGACGACTTTCTCCTCTCGATCGAGGACCTGATCGAGAACCAACGCGGGCCGGTGCCGGCCCCGCTGATGGATGAGATCACCCGCTTCATCCGGCCGGTCAGCCGCAAGCTGCTGCGGGCACTGAATCGCAACGTGACCCGAGACCCGGTGCGCGTGCTGGACGTGCTGTTCGATGCCCAGCAACTGCTCCTTCCCCGGCTGATGGTGGCGTAGTCGGAGGCTGAGGGGGGACCGGGGCGCCGACAAAACTGACAGGCGGGGCGCTCAACAAGCCGGATAGCCGTTGCAGTTGAATCCCGGATGTGGTTCCAATAGCCTGTGCGGCCGGTCGGATTACCCTGTTGAGGTTTCCTGATGCGTCAGACAGTCGCCCGCGGTAGCGGGCTCAAGGCGGCGCTTCGCCGCCGCTGGTGGGTGCTGCCCATCGTCCTCGTCCTGGTGGCGGCCGGACTAGCGCTGCGAGCGCTGACGGCACCGCTGACCGTCAGTGCCAGCGTCGCCGACGGCGACCACGCCGTGGTGCGCAACTCGGCGGTCGTCCTCAGCTTCAACCAGGACATGGATGTCGCCTCCGTCAAGAGCGGTTTCAAGATCGTACCGGCCGTTCCGTACTCGGTGGTGGTTCGCAACCCGCGACGTTTCGAGTTTCACCCGCAGCTGCAACCCGATACCGGCTACCGGATCGCGGTCACCGGCGCTCGCAAGGGGATGGGATTCGGCAGCCAGAACTATGCCATCGCCTTCCACACCGAGCCGGCGCCGAAGATCACCGGTGCGACCCTCAACAACGCGCCCCTGGCGGACGGCCAGCAGGGCGTCGCCCTCCGCGGCGCCCTGAAGATCACCTTCTCGCAGCCGATGGATCCGACGCGAACCCCGCTGCTCCTCGATGGCACCGCGATCGACACCAAGGCCATCAGCTGGGACAAGACCGGTCAGATCGCGACCGTCGCGCTGACGGTGAGCCACAGCCGGACGCATTCGCTGCTGGTGCCGAAGACCGCTGCGAACCGCCGGCAGGACCTGGCGGTCGCCGACTGGAAGCTGAACTTTGGCGCCATGGTGCAGGTCCCCTCCGCCGGCTCGACCGCACGGATTGGCACCTCCGGGGCGCCGATCATCATCCAGATCGAGAACAGCTCGCAGCCAACGGTTCGTCCGCAAAGCGGGATGCAACAGGCCGACATGGTGTACGAGTACATCAGCGAGTTCGGCATCCCACGATTGACCGCCATCTACTGGCACCCGCCGTCGAGCCTGATCGTTCCGGTGCGCAGCTGCCGCCTGATCACCGTCCAGTTGGAGCAGATGTACCGCGGCATGATCTATTGCTCGGGGGCCAATGACTACGTGCTCGGCCAGGTCTGGAAATGGCCCAACGTGGTCTACGACTATGCCTACATGTATTCATGGCTGTACCGGGCCTCGGACCGCTATGCGCCCCACAATGTGGCCGCGCGGCCGGACCAGATCACGGCGCATACCGCTCAGGCAAATCTGCCGGCGCTGAGCTACGACATCGCCCCGGCGCATCCGGATGCGCCGCTGCCGGGCGCGACCCCTGCGGGCACGATCTCGGTCCCCCAGCACGGGGTGGTCTGGCGGTACGATGCCAATTCGCATGAGTACCTCAAGTGGCAGGATGGCGCGCCGTTCACCAACGTCGGCACCGGGCAGGTACACGCGAAGAACGTCATCGTCGAGCACGTGACCTCTTTCAAGGACACGAATCCGGCCAACACCGGCGTGCATCACACCTACAACACGGAGTACTACGAGCTGGCCGGTGAGGGTACGGCCGACATCTACTCCGACGGCGGAGTAATCCATGTGACCTGGAAGCACCCGAATCGCGATGTGCCAGTTGTTTATGTCGATGCCAGCGGCAACCCGGTCGATCTGAACACCGGGTTGACCTGGGTTCATGTAATAGGGAGTGATCAATGACCTGGACGCAGACCCTTCGCGAACGCTGGTGGCTGGCGCCGATCGCCATCCTCGCGGTCGCGGCCGCCATCGTTATCCGCATCATCACCACCCCGCTGGAAGTCAGCGCGAACGTGACCGATGGCGAACGGTCGGTCCCACGGACCGCCACCATCGACCTTCGTTTCAACCAGGACATGAAGCCGGACTCGGTCCAGCACGCGTTTACGATCAGCCCGGCGGTGCTGGTTGGATTCAAGACCGTCAGCCCGAGAGATTTCCAGTTCCGGCCCAAGATGGCGCCGAACACGGCCTACCACGTCAGCGTCAAAGATGCGCGGAACACCTCGGGGCGCAGCGTGAGCAGCGGCTTCAGTTTCAAGACCGAGCCTGCCCCGGCAATCGCCATGGTCGAAGTCGACAACAAGAAGGTCGCCGACGGTCAGCAAGCGCTGAAGCCGACCGGGTCGGTGAAAGTCGACTTCACCCAGCCGATGGATGGCGCAAAGACGCCGATCCAGCTGAATGGCAAACCCTTCGACAGCAAGAACATCAGCTGGTCAAGCGACGGCAAGAGTGCCACGCTTGACCTCAAACTGGGACACAGCCGCCAGTATCAGTTCCTGATCGCGCAGGCGGCGGTCAACCGCAAGCAGGACCCGCTGGCGGCCGACTGGAAGTTCTCCTTTACCACCGTCATCCAAGTGCCCTCGCAGGGTGACCCGGCCCGGATTGGCTCGGGTGCGCCGGCAATCATCCAGATCGAGAACAGCATCGATGCCCGCCCGCAAGCCGGCATGCAGCAGGCGGACATGATCTACGAGTACATCAGCGAGGGATCGATCCCGCGGCTCAGTGCGGTGTACTGGCATCCCCTTCCGGACCTCGTCGGCCCGGTGCGCAGCTGCCGGCTGATCACGATCCGCCTGGAGCTGATGTACAAGGGCATGATCTACTGCTCGGGCGCGAACGACTATGTCCTGGGGATGGTCTGGAAATATCCCAACCTGGTTAACGATTACGCCCGCGGCGCCGGCAACGTCTTCTACCGCGACAATGCGACGCGCTACGCGCCGCATAACGTGATGATGCACGGCAACAACGTGGCGCCGTTCACGGCGCTGCACGGCATCGCGGCTCCGATCTATGACATTGCGCCGAAGCATGCCGACGGCACCTTCACCGGCGCCGCCGCCGCGCAAATCTCCGTTCCCGACCACGGCGCCCTCTGGCAATACGACCCGGGGTCGAAGCAGTACCTGAAGACGCAGGACGGAAGCCCGTTCGTGAACGTCGGCACTGGCCGGGTCCATGCCAAGACCGTCATCGTCGAGCACGTGAACTCGTACCTCGATACCAACCCGACCAACAGCTTTCACGGCTACTACACCGAGGCTTACGAGCTGACTGGGGACGGCGCGGCCGACATCTACGTGGATGGCGTCGTCATCCACGGCACCTGGCATCATCCGGACCCGAACGTCCCCGCCGTCTACCTGGACGCCAACGGCAACCCGATCGACCTGGACAACGGGCTCACCTGGGTGCACGTCATCGGCTCCGAAAAGTGGCACCTGCCCTGACCGACTGAGGAAAGGAACCTCGCGGGGTTCCTTTCCTTCTCCGGCACAATCACCTCATGCCGGCTGTTGAAAGGACGGTCTATGTCGTCCCGCACACCCACTGGGACCGTGAATGGTATGCGACATTTGAGACCTTCCGGGCACAGCTCGTGGAGCTCTGGGATGAGCTGCTCGCCCTGACGGAGGCAGACCCGGAGTTTTGTTTCCTGATGGACGGTCAGACGGTCGTGATCGACGATTACCTCGCGGTCCGACCCGAGGCAAAGGATCGGCTCGACGACGCGGTTCGTCGAGGTCAGATCCAGGTCGGTCCCTGGTACACGTTGCCGGACGAGTTCCTGGTCAGCGGGGAGACGCTGGTTCGCGACCTCCAACGTGGGATCGCGCTGGCCGACGCTCACGGCGGATCGATGCGAGCCGGCTACCTTCCTGATTCCTTCGGCCACGCGGCGCAGATGCCGCAGATCTACCGACAGCTCGGCTTCCGCCACGCCGCCGTCTGGCGCGGCGTCCCGCTCGAGATCGATCGCGTCGCGTTCCAATGGGAGGCCCCCGACGGCAGCCGGATCCTCACCGCCTACATGGGCAACTCGTATTCGCATGGCGTCGATCTACCGACCGAGCCCGCGGCGCTCGCGGCGCGGATCGCGGGCGCCTTGCAGGCGATCGAGCCGTTCCATCCGACGGCCGACATCCTGCTGATGAACGGCAACGACCATGTCCTGCCGCAGCGGGCGCTCAGCGCCGCGGTCCGCGCCGCCAGCGGCCGGTTGGATGGGACCCGGATCCGGCTCGCCCGTCTCGAGGACTACCTCGCGACGCTGCCGGAGCGCGAATGGCCGATCTGGCACGGAGAGTTGCGCTCGTCGGCCCGCGCCAACGTGCTGATGGGCACACTCTCCGTCCGGGTAGCCGACAAGCAGCGGTACACGCAGGCCAGTCGCGCCCTCGAGCGGTTGGCCGAACCGATCGCGGCCCTGAGCGGCGTCGACGCCGCGGGCATGCTCGACCAGGCCTGGACCCTCGTGTTGGAAAATGCGGCGCACGATACGGCATGCGGCTCCGGGATCGACGCCGTGGCCGAGGAATCGCGGAGGCGAAGCGATCGGGCGCTGCAGCTCGCCCGCGACGTCGTCGACGCCGGCCTGCCGCGGCTAGCCGGTGACGGACAGGTATGGAATCCGAGCCCGTTTCCGCGGCGCGGCGTGGTCGAGGTCGGCGGGCGCCTCGTCCTGACACCGATGGTCCCGGGTTACTCCGTCGCCTCCCTCGCGGCGACCACCCCGCACACGCCCGCCACCGCCGCCGCAACCCGGCTCGAGAACGCGGCCCTTGCCTGCGACCTGAACGCGGACGGAACGCTGACGCTGTTGCACAAGGAGACCGGTACGTCCTACCTCAGCCTCCATCGGCTGGTCGACGAAGGCGACGCCGGCGACGAGTACAACTTCTCGCCGACTGCCGTTCCCTCTCAGCCGGCGCAGCCGGTGCGCGCGCTTGCCAGCAAGGTGCTCGAGCCAGGACCACTCCGCGGACGGCTCGAGGCGAGGTTCGACCTGGCGGTCTTCAGCGGGCTGAGTCCCGACCGCCGCCGCCGGGGCGATGCTGAAACCCTGCTGCCGGTGCGTCTCATCCTTTCAATAGAGGCGGACACGCCCAGGATCGACGTCGAGCTCGAGGTCACGAACCGAGCTACCGACCATCGGCTGCGGGTGCACTGTCCGCTGCCGTTTCCGGCCACAACTTCGGCCTCCGATACGCCCTATCACGTGACGCGACGGCCCGCGATCGCGGCCCGTCGCGACCCGGGGGCGCCCGAAGTCGAGCTTCCGACCTATCCGGTGTGGTCGTTCGTCGATATCAGCGATGGCAACATCGGGGTCGCCCTGATCACCGACGGGCTGCACGAGTACGAAGTCATTCCGGGGGCGCCACCGGAGTTGGCGCTCACCCTGCTGCGATCGGTCGGCTGGCTCTCGCGCGACGATCTCAGCACCCGAACGGGGCACGCCGGACCGGGCCTGCAGACGCCGGGGGCCCAGATGCCGGGCGTGCATCGCTTTCGCTACAGCCTCTTCTTTCACGCGGGCGACTGGGCCCAGGCGAGCGTCTGGCGGGCGGCCGAGTCTGCCCTACTGCCTCTGGTTCCCGGGCGCGGGCCGGCCCGCAACACTCCTCCGCCGATGATCGAGCTGGAGCCGAGCTGCATCCAGATGACCGCTTGTATTCCGAGCCCGGCTGGCTACCACCTCCGAGTGCTAAACGCGTCGGACGCGCCCACCGCCGGGCTGGTGCGTATCGCGCCGGTGCCACGTGAGACGGCCTGGGTCACCCTCGCCGGGGACACCCGTCAGGACGGTTCCTCGAGCGATGGCATCGTCAGGCTCTCGATGCGACCGTGGGAGATCGCCACGCTGCGGGTGAAACGCTAGATTCGCGCCGGGCCGTCGATCAGGCCGCGGCGAAGGCCTTCTCGCGGTTCATCCAGCGGGGCAGCGCATTGAGCAGGGCCGGACCTTCGACCTGGGTCTTGATGACGTACTCGAGCGCGCCAAGCTGGAGCGCGCGCTTGATCAGCGTGGGCTCGCTGAAGTTCGACATCACCACCACCGGCGTGTTCTTCGTCTCGTCAGAGGCACGCAACGTTTGCAGCACCAGGATGCCGTTCTGGCGCGGCATCATCACGTCGAGGAGGATCACCTGCGGCTGGACGCGGGCGCAGAGGTCGACGCCGGAGACGCCGTCGTTGGCCACGTCGACCTTGTAGCCATTGCCCCGGAACAACGTGGCGTAGTAGCTGGCCGCCGTCTGGTCGTCCTCGATGATCACAATCGTGCCGGCGCCGGAGCCACCCGCATCGTCCTCGACGGGAGGCTGCGGATTCTGGGCGGACGCTTCATCCGGTTCGGCTGCAACCGCATCGCCGACTGGCTCCTCGAGGTCCGAGGTCGCCTTCCAGGGGTCGAATGACGTCGTGCTGGCGGGCTCATTGACGGGTTCGGGCGCCGGCTCGACGGCGGCGTCGTCGCCGGCCGACGTCGATCCTGATTCGGTGGAGGTCGATCCCTGGTCGCGCGCCCAGGGATAGGCCGGCCACGACGAGGCTGTTGACTCGGGTTCGGACTCGGGCCCCACGCCTGCCGGTTCGGGCTCGTGCGGTTGGGTAGCGGGCGAGGGGCTGGGTTCTTCGCCGAAGAGCATGGAGCGCATGGACCTGCGGGGTTCCGCCTTCGGTTCCGGCTCGCGCTCGGGCTCGACTTTCGCTTCGGGCTCGGCGGTCTCGGATTGCGACGCCACCGCGTTCTGATCCGCTTCGGGTATAGCGCCCTCGGCCGGTTCCTCGGCGACCACCGCGGGTTCCGCCTCAGCGGCCTCCGGCGTCGGCGCAAATTGCAAGGGCAGGGACTCGGCCTCAACCGGCTTGGGCATGCCGGCCGGCTCGAATACGGGTGCGGCTGGTTGTGCGGCAGGCGGCGCAGCGGGGGCGGGGGGCGGCGTCACCGGCGGGGTCCAGCCGGTCGATGGAGGCGCCTCCGCCGGCCTGGCCTGGACCATTTTCTCGAGGTTCTCGAGTACGTTGAAGTTGAAGCGCCGCCGCTTCGGCTTGCCCCGCCGCCCACCATCCGGGCCCGATGGCTCGCCGCCGGACGGTTGTGGCGCCGGAGCCTGGAAGGGTGGCGCGCCGGCTGGGATCCCAGGAGCACCGGGTGGAGCAAATGAGGGGGCCGCTGGTCCGCTGGTCGGAGCCGGGAAGGTTGGCTGCGCAAATGGTGCCTGCGGCGGCCCATAGAGGCCGGGCGCCTGCGGCTGTGGCATTGTCGGCTGCGGCATCGCGCTCGGCGGCTGCAGCTGGGGTGGTGACGGCTGGTAGTAGGGTGCCGGGGTCGGCGGTTGACCTGGGATTCCGCGTCCGGCTCCGGCCGGGTACGCCCAGGGCGCCGGCGGCTGCTGCTGCCCGGGGGTGGTCCATGGAACGTTGGGCGTGGCATATGGCGGTGCCATTCCAGGCTGCTGCGGGCCTGGCTGCATCGGATTTGCATTGGGTGCCCAGCCCGCCGGCGTCGGCGGCGAGTAGATCTGGGGGCCTGACATGCCCGCCTTGTGGAGGGCCGAGCCGAGGTTGCGAGCGTAGGTCCGGCCACCTTTGACGGGCGGCAGGGCACCACTTTCGGCGGGGGTCTCCTCAACCGCCGGGCCGGTCACATAGCGGCGGCCGGTGGTGGTCGATGCCCCCGACCGTGCGGTCGAGAGGTCAGTTTCGAGCCGAGCCGCGCGCCAACGATGAATCAGCGCGTCGAGCGCAACCCAGAAAAGGCCTGCGCACAGCAGGACGATGACGATATTGCGGTTGGCGAAGAGCAGGTGGCTAAAGGGTGCCAGGAAGTTCTGAAGACCGCTCATCGCGCGCCGCCACCTGCCGCAGGGCGGCCGCCGACGGCAGGGCAGGAGCGATGGCTGGCCGCGGGCACGCTAATAGAACGGTGAGTGGCAGAAAGGCTGTCACTCGACCAAGGCGGACGTTACCGGACCGTCACGCGACCCGTCCTCAGCTGCGCTCGGCGAGGCGGCGGTAGCCCTCCTGAAGCCGCGGCAGCAACTGGGCGAAGTTAATTGCCCACCCGATGCCGACCACTCGATCGGTGAAGATTCGCTGGTCGTCCGGGTTCCAGTAGGCATCCCGGAATCGCTTCGGGGTGGGAAAGCGAAAATCGTAGGGAACGCCCGCGACGCGACCATGCCAGCGCCGCTCAGTCTCCGGCTTACTCAGCTCTTGGGCCACGGCAGCCAATGTCAGGAACAGCGCTGCCGCTCGCAGGAGGCGACCGAGACGCACGATCAGCCGGCCTTGCGGCCCTGGAATCCCAGGTTAGGCAGATCGTCGCGGAGATTCTCCATCGACTTCGCGTACACCCAGTAATCCAGCGCCGCTTTCGAAAAGATCACTCGATCGCCGACCTTCGTGTACGGAATCAGCCGCTTGCTGACCAGGTCCTCAATCACGTCGGCGGGTACGCCCAGATAACTTGCCGCCTGCAGCGTATTCATCACGAAATTGACGCCGGTCGGATCGTAGATCACGATCGAATCCTCCGGTTACTGAATTTGCGCCTACCTATAATAGGGTTCGCTTTCGCGCCGCAAGGCCCGTTCGTCTAGCTGGTCCAGGACGCTGCCCTCTCAAGGCAGAAATCAGCGGTTCGAATCCGCTACGGGCTAAACCCTGCTTTCACCCAGCTCGAGCATGCCACCGTTTGGTGGTGCCGTTGCATTGGGATGAGTCCACGGCGGTATATCTGGCGACCGGCCTCCCGCATCCTTCTCGGGTATCAGGCGCACCGGGCAGTATTAGACATGGATCAACTCCACCCGTTCCAGTAGTGTCCGCTAGGGGCTACCAGCTGTTTTGGGACGATTACTCGGATCTGTTACAGAAGCC
>VBDZ01000104.1 GCA_005881215.1 Chloroflexota bacterium
CCCCCAGGGTGAGGAGCCCGCGACGGATCAAGCCGGCAGGCGGATGTAGACGACGGAGATCACCACGAACAGGACGACCAGTCCGATCGTGGTGTAAAAGAGGTTCTTCTCCAGACCGCGCTTGGTGCGGTAGCCGCCGCCCGAGTCTCCGCCTCCACCGATGGTGCCGCCCAGTCCGCTGGCTTTCGGGGTCTGCAGCAGGATGCCCAGCATCACCAGCAGCGCCAGCACGAGTTCGACCAGGCCTAAGAAGAAGTGCATTGTTGGAAGAGCCGCTGAATTATAGCGCCAACTCCGGCCGCCGCTGACCGCGTGTGCTTGTCTTGACAGATATACAATTTCGTAGTAGCATGGCGGCGTGTACGGCCCGGCCCGCCGCCTCCGGTTGCCCCTCCTCCTCCTGGCGCTGCTGGCCGCCTCCTGTGCGCCGGGTCGTACCCCATCTCCCGCGATCGCCGCCGTGGCCCCGCCCCAGACGGTCGTCACGGCGCCGATCACGACGGGACCGGACCAGTTGCTTCCGCTGCCGGATGGGCCTGCCGCCTTCGACGCCATCAGCGCCGCGCTCCGCCAGGCGCGGCACTCGATCCAGCTCGAGCTGTATGAATTTCAGCGGCTCGACCTGGCGGCGATGCTGCTCGACGCGCACGATCGGGGCGTCGCGGTGACCGCCATCAAGGACCCCTCCGAGCGCAGCAGTCGCACCGTCTGGGCCGAGCTCGAGCAGGGCGGGGTCCACGTCCTGGGCTTCCCGATCGAGCGGCTCACCATCGACCACGTCAAGCTCCTGATCGTCGACGGCGCGCAGGCCATTGTGGGCGGCATCAACTGGGGCACTGCATCGGCGCGGAATCACGACTTCGACGTGCTCGCCACCGGCCCAGTGGTCGCCAACCTCGAGCGCGTCTTTTTGCAGGACCTCGCTTTGTCCGGCGAGCCCGCCGTGATCCCGCCGCCTGCCCCGGACCGGGGTATCCAGGTACTCGTCACGCATCCGGGCGACGGCATCCGGGCGGCCGCCCTCGCCGCCATCGCCGTCGCCCGCGACTCCATCGACGTCGAGATGTTCGTGCTCAGCGACCAGCTGGTCGTGGATGGGCTGGCGGCCGCCAGCCATCGCGGGGTGCGGGTACGGGCCCTCCTCGACCCCACCCAGCCCCAGAACGCGGATGCGATGGCGGTGCTCCAGGCGGCGGGCGCGTCGGTGCGCTACTACGCGCAGGCCGGCGACGAGCTGCTGCACGCGAAGCTCGGCATCTTCGACGGGACGACCGTGTTGTTCGGTAGTTGCAACTGGTCGCGCTCCGGCTTTACCCGCAACCATGAGCTCGACCTGCTGATCCGCGACCAGTCGCTGGCCCGCGTCTTTCTCAGTCGGGTCGACGGGGATTGGGCGGGGGTGTAGGTTTCGGGTTCAAGAGGCGAGATCGTCTCCGCTCATCTGCGGTGATGGCCGCAAGCCCGCCAGCGGCAGCAACGTCGGGGCGATGTCCCCCAGCTTGCCGCCATCGCGAAGACCCTTGACGCGGTCGGCGCCGGCCACGATCAGTGGCACCGGGCTCTGGGTGTGCGCCGTGAGTGGATGGTTCTCGGGATCAACCTTCAGCTCCGCGTTGCCATGATCCGCCGTAATCGCCAGGATCCCATGGCTCGCCAGCACGGCGTCGGCGATGCGGCCGAGCATCTCGTCGACGACCTCGACGGCGCGCACGGTCGCGGGAAAAACGCCCGTGTGCCCGACCATGTCGGGGTTGGCGAAGTTCACGACTAAAAAGCGGTAGCGGCCGCTCGCCAGCCGGTCGAGCAGCACGTCGGTCACCGGCTTCGCGCTCATTTCGGGCTGCAGGTCGTAGGTCGCCACCTTGGGCGACGGCACCAACAGCCGGTCTTCTCCCGGAAACGGCGCCTCACGTCCACCGTTCAGAAAGTAGGTCACGTGGGCGTATTTTTCCGTCTCAGCCGTATGAAATTGTGGCCAACCGGCCTGCGCAATCACCTCGGCCAGCACCCCGGGCAGGGGTTCATCCAGGAAGGCGACTTCGGCCGGCAGGCCCTTTTCGTACTCGGTGAACGTCACGAAGTGCGCCAGCCTTGGCCGGGAGCCGCGTCGAAAGTGGTCCCACTGCTCGTCGACAATCGCGTGACTCAGCTGCCGCGCCCGGTCCGGCCGAAAGTTGAAAAAGATCACGCTGTCGCCGTCCCGGATGGCGGGCGGCGGATCGGAGGTCCCAGGTTCGACGATCCGGGTCGGGATCAAGAATTCGTCCGTCGTCCCCGCCGCATAGCTTTGCCTGACGAAGGCCACCGGGTCGGGAGCCGTCGGCCCATCCGCCTCGACGATGGTCCGGTAGGCGCGCTCCGTGCGGTCCCAGCGCCGGTCGCGGTCCATCGCGTAGTAGCGACCGCTGACGCTGGCGATCCGGCCGGCACCGATCCGGCCGATCTGGTGGACCAGGTCCTGGATGTATTGGGCGGCGCTGGTCGGTGGTTCGTCCCGCCCATCGGTGAAGGCGTGAATGAACACCTTCGCGACGCCCACCCGGTGGGCCATCTCGAGCAACCCGACCAGGTGGGCGGTTGAGCTATGGACGCCACCCGGCGAAACCAGCCCCAGCAGGTGGAGCGCATGATCATCCCGGGCGGACGTCATGGCCGCCTGCAGCACCGGATTGCGGGCAAATGACCCGTCCTCGATGGCGCGGTTGATGCGGGTCAGGTCCTGGTAGACGACCCGGCCGGCGCCAATGTTGAGATGGCCAACCTCGGAGTTCCCCTGCTGCCCCGCCGGGAGACCGACCGGTTCGCCAGCCGCCGCCAGCCTGGTGTGCGGCCAGTGCTCCCAGAGCCGGTCCCAGGTCGGTTTCCGTGCCGCCGCGATGGCATTGCCTGTTTGGTCGGCACGATATCCCCAGCCGTCGATGATGACCAGCACCAGCGTGGGCTCGCGCCCGCCTAGACCCGCTGTGACTGCACCACCTCGGCGGTCGCCTGGATGATCTGCGTGAAATCGGGCGACTTGAGACTGGCCCCACCGACCAGCGCGCCGTCGATCTCGGGCTGCTCCATCAGGTTGCGCGTGTTGGCCGGCGTGACGCTGCCGCCGTAGAGAATTCGCATCTCCGACGCCAACCCGGCGAAGGACTTCCCCAGCAGCAGGCGGATCAAGCCCATCGTGGTATTCGCGTAGCCCGGCGTCGCCGCCTTCCCGGTGCCGATCGCCCAGACCGGCTCATAGGCGATGGACAGGTCCGTCGGGAGCCTGAGCTGGACCCCGTAGACGGCGGCCGAGAGCTGGCGCGTGATCACCTCCTCGGTGCGGCCCGCCTCGTACTCCTCGAGCGTCTCCCCGACCGCCAGGATCACCTTGAGCTGGTGCCGCAGCGCCGCCTGCAGCTTGCGATTGAGCTCCTCGTCGGTCTCGTTGAAGAGCTGGCGGCGCTCCGAATGCCCGATCAGCAGGTAGTGGCACCAGCCGGCCAGCATCTTCGGCGAGATCTCGCCAGTGAAGGGTCCCTGGTCCTCCCAGGCGGCGTTCTGAGCGCCGACTTCGATCGGACAACCGCGCAGCGCGTTCGCGATCTCCCACAGCATCAAGGCCGGTGGCAGGATGACCACGTCGACGGTGTCGGCGTAGCGTTCGACCTCCCGCCGCAACTGCAGGGCGTACTCCAGGCCTTCAGGGACGGAAAAGTGCATCTTCCAGTTGCCGGCGATCAGCGGCTTACGCATCGTTCCTGTCATTGAGCGCCGCGATCCCGGGCAGCGTCCTTCCCTCGAGAAACTCGAGCGTGGCGCCCCCGCCGGTCGAGACGAACGACATCCGCTCGGCGAGATGTTGTTTCTGCAACGCCGCCACCAGGTCGCCGCCGCCGATGATCGTCTCCGCGTCGCTGCCGGCCAGCCCCTGCGCCAGCGCATCCGTGCCGCGGTCGAAGGGCGCCACCTCATAGACGCCCAGCGGACCATTCCAGACCACGGCGGCCGCGCCATCGCAGGTCTGCAGGAAGCGCTCGACCGTCATCGCTCCCACGTCGAGGACTTTCATGTCAGGCGGCACGGCGTCCACGCCGACCGTTTCAACCGGCACCCCCGGCCTGGCCTCGGGTGCCACCACCGCGTCGAGCGGCAGCACGAGGGTGCCGCCACCCTGGCCGGACGAGGACAGGAGCGACCGCGCCACATCGAGCTGATCCTCCTCGACCAGCGAGCGCCCCATCTCCAGCCCTTTCGCCTTCAGAAACGTGCAGGCCATCGCCCCACCGATACAGAGCCGATCGACGCGTTGCATCAGGCTCTTCAGCACCCCGATCTTGGTCGAGATCTTCGATCCCCCGATGATCGCGACCAGTGGGTGCGGCGGATCGGTCATGATGCGCCCGAGCGTCGCGATCTCGCGCTCCATCAGCAGCCCGGCCACCGCCGGCAGGAACTGGGCGATCCCCGCGGTCGAGGCATGCGCCCGGTGGGCGGTGCCGAACGCGTCGTTCACATAGAGGTCGCCGAGGGACGCCAGCTGTTTGGCGAAGACCGGGTCGTTGCGCGTCTCCCCCGGGTGGAACCGGACGTTCTCCAGCATCAGGATGTCGCCGTCACGCATGGCGTTGACGGCCGCCTCCGCGGCCGGTCCAACGCAATCATCGACGTGTTTGACCGGCCGCTCCAGCAGTTCGCCGAGTCGGGCGGCCAGCGGCGTCGTCCGCGCGGCTTCGTCGACCTGGCCATCCGGGCGGCCGAGGTGCGTCATCAGGATCACCCGGGCGCCGCGGCCCATCAGGTCCTCGACCGTCGGCAGCGCCTCGCGGATCCGGGTGTCGTCCTGGATGCGGCCATCCTTGATCGGGACGTTGAAGTCGACGCGGAGGAGCACGCGCTTCCCGGCGACGTCGACATCGCGGATGGTGGCTTTCTGGAGGGCCCCGCCGGTCGAAGCCTTGCTGATCAGTTCAGCCGATCGCCCATGTAGACAGCGAGGTCGACCACCCGGCACGAGTAGCCCCACTCGTTGTCATACCAGGAGAAGACCTTGCCGTGGCGGTCGCCGACCACCATGGTCAGCGGGGCGTCCACGATGGAGGAATACGGGTTGCCCTTGAAATCGGCCGAGACGAGCTCCTCCTCGGTCACGGCGAGGATGCCTTTCAGATCGCTGGCCGCGGCCTCCCGCAGGGCCTCGTTGATGGTTTCGGCCGACACCGGGTCCCGCGTCATCACCGCCAGGTCAACCAGCGAGACGTTTGGGGTGGGCACCCGAAGCGAGATGCCGTGGAACCTACCCTTCAACTCGGGCATGACCAGGGCCATCGCCGTGGCGGCGCCGGTACTGGTCGGGATCACGGAGAGGGTCGCCGCCCGCGCCCGCCGCAGGTCCTTGTGCGGAGCGTCGAGCAGCCGCTGGTCACTGGTGTAGGAATGCACCGTGGTCATCAGGCCGGCCTCGATCCCGAAGCTGTCGTGCAGGACCTTCGCCACCGGCGCCAGGCAATTCGTGGTGCAGGAGGCGTTGCTGACCACGTGGTGATGCGCGGGGTCGTATCGCTCCCCGTTCACGCCGAGGACGATCGTGATGTCCTCGTTCTTGGCCGGCGCCGAGATGATCACCTTCTTCGCCCCACCCCGATCGATATGGGCTTTCGCCTTCGTGGCGTCGGTGAAGAGTCCCGTCGATTCGATCACGATGTCGATCCCCAGGTCCCGCCAGGGCAGGTTGCCCGGATCCTTCTCGGCGAAGACCCTCACCCGAGTCCCATCGACCTTGAGGGCATCACCATCAGGGCTGACGTTTCCCGCGTAGTTGCCCAGGATCGAGTCGTACTTCAGGAGGTGAGCCAAGGTCGGCGGATCCGTGATGTCGTTGACGGCCGTGATCTCGAGGTCGCGCCGGCCGTGGGCCGCGCGGAAGACATTGCGGCCGATACGGCCGAATCCATTGATGCCAACCTTCACCGACATGACGACCCTCCTCTCAATCTATTAGACCATTTCGATTCGCCTGCGCCACCAGCCGGCGCAACCGGCTCGCCACCGCCGACTTGCTCAGCTGCGACAGCTCGGCGAGCTCACGCAGGCTGGCCCGCGGATGCGCCAGTCGCAGCTCGGCGACGTCGCGCAGCGCCGGCGGTAGCGCCTGCAGCCGGCTGTCTTTTGCCTTGAGCCGCCGGACCGCGGCCCGTTGCTGCAGGGCAGCGCGCAGCCGCTTGTCCAAATTGGCCGTCTCGCTGTTGGCCCGCCGGTTGGCCTGGCTGCGCATATCCCGCACGATCCGGTCGTGCTCGTAGCGCATCACCGCCCGATTCGCCCCCATCAGCTTGAGCATCCGGGAGATCGCCTCGGCGCCTTTGAGGTAATAGACGGACCGACCCCGCCGCCGGGTGCGCTTCAACCCGACCCCGGCGCGTTCGGCGCCGGCGGCCAGCAGGTAGCCGCCGTCGGGAACGGCCATCTCCAGGTGATAGGCATTGGCCGGGTTGCCCAGCACCCCACGGGCCAGGAAGGTGCCGCGCAGGATCGCGCGGGCGCAGCAGGCGTCCGCCGACCCTCGTCCCGCTGGCAGGGTCAAGCGCAGCCGGTAGGTCGGCCGCTTCTCGGTCGAACCCTTGTGCACGGTTTCGACCCGTCCGCCGGCGAGCTTGGCCAGGTGTACGACCTTCCGCGCCACGGCATTGCGGGGGATGCGCAAGGTCAGCGGGGCCGCGGCACTTGCGCCGGCGAGCGCCTCGACCATCGCCCCCAGCTCGGCTTCCTGGCAGCACGGCTTCGCCGGTTCCACATTGGCCAGCTCGGCTTTGACTTCATCGGTAAATGACGGCTTATCGCGCATGGCATAGACATTAAACTTGGTCGGTGCTGATCAAGATCGGCATCGATCCTGTTCTGGTGACGATTGGTGGTCTGAAGATCCACTGGTACGGCATCATGATCGCGCTCGGGCTCTATGCCGGCATCCAGGTCGCCCTCCGTGATTCGGCGCGCCGGGGGATCAACCGCGACCAGCTGATGAACCTGGCGCTGCTGGCGGCGATCCTCGGCATCGCCGGCGGTCGTCTCTATTACGTGGTCCAGAACAACCCATCGTTCTTTCTTCACAATCCGGCGCAGATCATCGCCGTCTGGCAGGGTGGCATGGCCTTTTACGGCGCCATCTTCGGCGGTGCGCTCGCGGTCGTGATCGCTGCCTGGCGCTGGCATATGCCGTTCTGGAGCGTGCTCGACATCGGCGCCCTTGGGCTGGCGATCGGTCAGACGATCGGCCGCGTGGGCAACATCATCAATGGCGACATCGTCGGCTACCGCACCAACGGCTGGGGGTTCGAGTACACCAACCCGCACACGTTCGGCCCGCCCAACACCCCGGTGCAACCGGCGAGTCTCTACGAGTTGCTGATCAGCCTGGCGCTGTTCCTGCTGCTATGGAACCTGCGCAAGCGGATCCACCCGGAAGGGATGCTGGCGATGATCTACCTCGTCCTCTACTCGATCAGCCAGTTCTTCATCTTCTTCCTGCGCGACAACATCGTGATCCTGGGCGGTCTCAAGCAGGCGCAGGTTACCGCGCTGGTGGTGATCGCCCTCACGCTGCCCGTGATCGCCTATCTGCTTCGCAAAGAGCGCCTGAACCCACCGCGTGAGGCACAGCCCACGGCAACATCCCCGTCGACCGCGACGGAAGTCGCCGGCTAGGCACCCAGCATGAGCAAGGAGAGCCCATGACCACACTCGCGAACCGGCCGAAGACCGCACTGCTCGTCATCGACGTGCAGAACGGCGTCGTCGGGGGCGCTCACGAGCGCGACGCGGTGGTCGCGAATGTGGGCAGCCTGATCGAGAAGGCGCGGCA
>VBDZ01000105.1 GCA_005881215.1 Chloroflexota bacterium
GCTACTTGAAGAGCTCGCTGACCGAGCGATCTTCGTGCACCCGCCGAATCGCTTCGGCCAGCAGGGGCGCCACGGAGAGGACTTTGATCTTGGGATGCTGCTTGTCGGGCGGCAACGGAATCGAGTCGGTGATCACGATCTCTTCCAGGTGCGAGTTGACGAGCTTTTCAACGGCGTCGCCGGCGAGCACGCCGTGGGTGGCGAGGACCCGAACGCTGGTCGCGCCTTCGGCGCGCAGCGCCTGTGAGACGCCAACGAGGGTGCCGCCGGTCGAAATCAGGTCGTCGACGATCACGGCGTCCATACCCTCGACCTCACCAACGACGCGCTGCTCACTGACGACGTCGTCCTTGGGTCGGCGCTTGTAGGCGAAGGCGATCGGCAGGTCGAGCAGGCGGGCCACGTCGCCGACCCGCTTGGCGCCACCGATGTCGGGCGAAACGATCACCGCGTTCGGCAAGCGCAGCTTCTTGATGTAGTCGACGATCAATTTTTCGGCGGTCAGGTGATCGACCGGGATGTCGAAGAACCCCTGGATCGCGTCCGCGTGCAGGTCCAGCGCGATCACCCGGTTGGCGCCGGCCAGGGTGATGATGTCCGCCATCAGCTTGGCCGAGATCGGATCGCGCGCCTGGGTCTTCTTTTCCTTTCGGGCATAGCCGTAGTAGGGAATGACGGCGGTCACCCGGCCGGCCGACGCGCGCCGCAGCGCATCGAGAATGATGAACAGCTGGATCAGGTTCTCCGACACCGGCTGGCAGGTCGGCTGGACCAGGAAGACGTCGGCCCCCCGGACACTCTCGCCGATCTTGACGTCGTACTCGCCGTCGGCGAAGCGGGTGATCCGCATGGCGGACACCGGCTCCTTGAGTGCCTCGCCGATCTTCCGGGCGAGTTCCGGGTTGGCGTCGCCGGCCAGCAGCCGCAGCTCACCGGGCTGTCTGGGGGCGCCCTCGGCCATCTGCGGCCGTGTCTCCGCCACTCGCTCGCCGACCCTGGGCTGCGCTATGGCTTGCCTACCTCCGTTTTCCGCCCCCGCTTGCGCGCCGTCCAGCCCTCGACGATCTTCTGGTCGGAGCGCTCGATCGCCAGGCTCCCCGCCGGCACGTCCTGCGTGATCACCGACCCCGCCGCCGTGTAGGCGTCGTGGCCGACCGTCACCGGCGCTACCAGGATGGTATCGCTCCCGACCTGCGCCCGGTCGCCGATTTCGGTCCGGTGCTTGGCCTGCCCGTCGTAGTTGGCGGTCACGGTGCCGGCGCCGATGTTCGCGTTGGCACCCACATCGCTGTCGAGCACCGCGCTGAAATGAGCGATCGCGGTCCCGGCGCCGATATGCGAGTTCTTGATCTCGGCGTGGGTGCCGACCCGGACGCCTTCGTCGAGCATGCTCCCGGGCCGCAGCCGGCTGAATGGGCCGATCAGGACGTTCGACGCCAGCGTCGCCTTCTCGAGATGCGCCCGCTCGATGCGACAGCCGTCGCCGATGATTGAGTCGCGTACCTGGGCAAAGGGGCCGATGACGCAGTCCTCGCCCACGGTCGTCTCACCGGTGACGACGCTGAACGGATGGATCACCGTGTCGCGCCCGACCTGCACGTCGGCGTCGACGAAGGTCGTGCTCGGGTCGGTGATGGTGACGCCGTCGTGCATCAGCCGCTCGAGGATCCGCCGCCGCATCGCGGCTTCCGCCTGCGCCAGCTGCCGGCGGTCGTTGATGCCGAGGATCTCCATCGGATCCGAGACCGCCATCGTATTGACCTTACCCTTGATCAGTTTCACGACGTCCGTCAGGTAATACTCGCCCGCGCGATTCTTGTTCTCCAGCTTGAGCAGGGCTGGCCACAACTCGCGACCAGTGAAGCAGTACACCCCGGAGTTGACCTCCAGGATCTCGCGCTCGCCGTCGGTGGCGTCCTTCTCTTCGACGATCGACCGGAACACGCCGTTGCGGGCGCGCACGATCCGGCCGTAGCCGCGAGGGTCATCTACCCTCGCCGTCAGCAGCGTGACGGCCGCGCCGGATTTGCCGTGCTCCTTGACCAGCTGGAGGAGCGTCTCCCCCCTGAGCAGCGGCGTGTCGGCGTAGATCACGATCACCGGGCCGGTGGTGCGATGCTCGGCACTCACCTGGGCCAGCGCGTGCCCGGTGCCGAGCTGGTCCCGCTGGGGCACGGTTTGCCCCTCGCCGTCGAGAGCCGCCTGCACCCCGTCCTGGGCGGGGTTGGTCACCACCAGCGTCCGCTCGGGATCGAGCGCCCGGGCGGCCGCCATCGACCAGAGCAGCATCGGCCGGCCGGCCACCGGGTGCAGCACCTTGGGGATCTTGGAGTTCATTCGAACTCCCTTTCCGGCGGCGAGCACCACCACCGTGACGCCCCCGCGCGTCTCCGGCGATCGGGCCCGTTTGGACCCCGCGGATGCGTTCACGCGCATGGGAGGAATTGGTGCGGATTATATATTTCCCTCCCCCCTTGCGGGGGAGGGCAGGGTGGGGGCATTGCCGAGCAAGCTTCGATTGCCGCTCCCGTTCCGCGGGCAGGCCGATATGCGGAGGACCCCTGGCGTAGCCCTTGGGCAACTGCTGGTCGCCGGCTCGATCGCCGGGATGGTCGCCACGAACCCGGCAAGCGCCACGCTCGCGGCACACGCCGCCGGCGGGCTCACCACCATCACCGTGAGTCCAACCCACGGCAGGGCCGCTGCCTCCTTTGCTGCCACGTACACCGTCAGCCCCTGCCCGGGAGCCGCCGGTCTCACCGTCGGCTTTTCCTGGAATGCGTTACCGCCTGCCGGACAGGTCCTCGGAACGACCCGGACCAACGGCAGCTGCCGCGCGACGATCTCGGCCACACCGCCGGTGAATTCCTCTACGCACGCCGCGGCCGCTCCCGGGACCTACCGGGTCTTTGGCTATATCGCGCTGTCGACCGGCCTGCCGGCGCCCAACTCCCAGGCCAGCATCAACTACACGGTCGACGTCACGCCAACGCCGACCGCGACAAAAAGCGCGACCGCCACCGCGAAGCCGACCTCACACGCGACTTCCTCGGCGACGTCAGCGCCGACCGCGGCGACGGCGGCTGCCGTCGGGCCGATCGTGGTCGGCGCGATTGCCCTTGCGCTCGCGGCCGCCCTCCTCTTCCTGCTTCTCGTGTTCGTTCGCCGCCGCCGCGCTCGCGGCGCCCGTGACCGCGACCGAGCCGCCTGACTCAGGCCGCCAGGTCGTCGAGCGCGGGGTCGCGCCGCTCGCTGACGATGTCAGGGGCGATCCGCTCCCGGAGCGTCGGGCCCAGCCGGTCGAGCCGGGTACCGAGCTTGTAGCCGTAGCGCTGCACCACGCCTTCGATCGCGAGATACGGGATCCGGCCCCAGGCCAGGCCCTTCAGCAGGTACCAGGCGGCCCGCTTGACGAACTGTTTCGAGTCAGGCCAGAGCGTGCCGCCCTCGTCGCCAAAGTGCGCGTCGGTGTAGCCGGTCAGCACCGCCAGCCGGTAGGCGGACTTGAGGCTCGCGTGCACCTCCTTGATCACCAGCGCGTCCGGCGAATAGGCCACCGTGCAGCTCGCCAGCACCAGCTGGCGGGCCCAGACGCGGTCGGCGCCGATTGGAAGGTGCTCGTTGAAGCGGATGCCTCGCCAGACCGAGCGCCTGACGGCGGCATTGTCGATGAAGAACGGCAGGGACTTGTGGCGAACCTGATCGCCCACCCGATTCCGCCGCCAGTGTGGCCCGCCGCAGAAGCGCTGGCCGAGGCGGAACGCGGCGAGCGGATCACTCTCCAGCGGCGCCTGCTGCCGGCCGTAGACGCCGCCGACCGACGGGTCCTCGAAGGGCGCCGTGAGGTGACTGAGCCAGTCGCCGTTCGCCGGGATGGCGTCTTGCGCCAGGAAGACCACCAGGTCACCGCGGGCTTCCTCCATGGCGCGGTTCCAGCCGGGGGCGCCGGCCGGCTCGGCGATTTCGACGAACCGGGCCAGCGGGAACTGGGTCACGATGTGCCGGGTGCCATCGGTCGAGCCCCGGTCGGCGCAGACGATCTCGAGCGGCGCCCGACCCTGCCCCATGATCCGGTGCAGGACGGTTCCAAACGCCCGGCCGGCATTGAACGTGGGGATGACGATCGAGGTCGAGAGCCCGGCGTCGCCCATCTGGCTCATGTAACGGGCGCTCAGGCCGGTTCCGGCCCCGGCCGTCCTGGGGCTCTCATGACAATCTCAATTCGACGTGGTAGCATGCCGCTCGGCCCGTGCGGAAGAAGACGGTCATCGTGCTGGGGGTGGACGGCTACCTCGGCTGGGCAACCGCCCTCCACCTGTCGGCTGCCGGCCACGAGGTGGTTGGCATCGACAGCCTGGTTCGCCGCCGCTGGGACCGCGAGTGCGGGACCCAGAGCCTGGTTCCCATCAAGACCATGCCGCAGCGGGTCAATTCATGGCGGCGGCTGACGAGTCGCACGATCGACTGGCGCCAGATGGATCTCTGCGACGCGCGCGCCGTGACCCAGCTCGTCCGCGAGGTGCGACCCGAGGCGCTGGTGCATTTCGCCGAGCAGCGGAGCGCGCCATTCTCCATGATCGATCTCGGGCACGCCGCCCTGACCCAGGTGAACAACCTGGTCGGGACGCTCAACCTGCTCTTCGCCCTGCGCGACCATGCGCCGGCCGCGCACCTGGTCAAGCTGGGCACCATGGGCGAGTACGGCACACCCAACATCGACATCGAGGAAGGATTCCTGACGATCACCCACAACGGGCGCCAGGACCGCCTCCCCTTCCCCATGCAACCGGGCAGCTTCTACCACCTTTCCAAACTTCACGACAGTCACAACATCCAGTTCGCCTGCCGGATCTGGGGGCTGCGCGCCACCGACCTCCACCAGGGGGTGGTCTACGGCAATCACACCGACGAGGTCGGCATGGATCCCAGCCTCAGTACGCGCTTCGACTACGACGCGATATGGGGCACCGTGCTCAACCGTTTCTGCGTCCAGGCCGCGGTCGGGCTTCCGCTGACCGTCTACGGGAAAGGTGGGCAGACCCGCGGCTTCCTGGATATCCGCGACACGGTGGCCTGCGTCCGGCTGGCGATCGAGCATCCCGCCGCGGAGGGCGAGTACCGGGTCTTCAACCAGTTCACCGAGCAGTTCACCGTCAAGGCCCTGGCCCAAAAAGTTCGCCAGGCCCGCGCGGCACACGGGCTCGACACGCGCATTGTCCACCTGCGCAACCCGCGGGTGGAACGAGAGGAGCACTACTACAACGCCAAGCACCAGAAGCTGCTCGACCTCGGGTTGCAGCCGCACTTCCTCGGCGACACGCTGATCGAGTCGATGATCGACACTGTGGAGCGGCATGCCGCCCGGGTCGATCCAATCGAGCTCGAACAGCCCAACGTCGATTGGCGACGCGGCGGAACGCCGGGCTGGCAAAAATCGGCAGAGCCGGAGCCAAGCGTGGCGCGGCTCGTCTAGACCCGCTGAGCCTCCGCCTCGATCCTCTGCGCCTGGGCGTCGGCCGGCGGGCGGAGCGCCAGGATCAGCCAGCCGGCAGCGGCTTGCGGCAGCGAGATCACGAGATCGAGCACATGCACCGCCAGGCTGGCGGCCAGCGCCTCGTCGGCGGGCCAGCCGAGCAGCGTCAGGCCGGCGGTCCACCACAACTGGGTGGTGCCCAGCCCACCCACCCCCTGCAGCGGCACCGCCAGCAACAGGGTGCGAATACTCAGCGCGAACCAGACCTGCACCAGGGGCAGTGGCTGGCCGATCGCCGCGAACAGGGCGAAATACTGCAGGCTGGTGGCGACCCGGGCGGCGACGGTCGCCGTGACGAGCAGCGCCGGGCGGCTGCCCGAACCCAGTTCCTCGATCGCCAGGTGCAATTGGTCGTGGATCCGGGCCGGCAAGGGAAGGCCTTCCAGCCAGGTGGTGATCACCTTTCGCGGCCGGCTCCAGAACAACGCGGTCAACCCGACCGCGATCAAGAGCGCCGGCAGCAGCCCGACGGCCAACAGAGTCGAATGCAACGCGACGCCGGCGAGCGGAGCCGTGATCAACGCCACGAGCAGCAGGCTGGCGAGGTCGAGCAGCCGGCTCAGCACCGCCGCCCCGGCGCCGACCGTCATCGGAACGTTCAGCCGCCGCCGGGCGAGCAGAACGAAGGCGGCATCTCCGCTCGGTCCGGGCAAGAGCAAGCTCGCCCCCCAGCTGGCCAGCGTCACCGGCAGGATGACTCGACGCGGAGCGGGCCGATCCGACCCGAGCAGCAGCTGATAGCGCCAGGCGCGGGCGCTGATGAACGCGAAAGCGGCGGGGACCGCCAGCAACACCAGGCCGGGCGACACGCTGGCGAGCGTCTCGCCCAGCTCCCCCGGACGAATCGCGCGAAGCACCAGCAGCACGCAAACGATGCCGATCACCACCGAGGTCGCGATTTGCACCTGGCGCCGGTGCCCGCCCGCGAAGCGTCGACCGGCCGTGATCGTGTTCATATGGTGACCGGGTGAGCGGCGGACCGCGTCGCGTCCTGGTTACCGGCGGCGCCGGGTTCATCGGGGTTCACACGGTCCGCCGCCTGGCCGCCGAGGGGCTGAAGGTGCTCGTGATCGACGATTTGCGCCACGCCTGCGGCGAGCCATTGCCAGGGGCCGCCGACATCGAAGCCGTCGACATCACGAGCGCCGCGGCAACCGCCGTGGTCGGCCGCTTCCGACCCGATGCGATCCTGCACCTGGCCGCCCAGGGCGGCGTTTCGCGCTCGGTTCGCGACCCGGCGGGGGACGCGATGGTGAACGTCGTCGGCACCGTCACCATGCTCAGGGCGAGCGCCGACGCGGGCTGCCCGCGGTTCATCTTCGCCTCGTCGGGCGGCGCGATCTACGGCCGGGCGCCGCGCATTCCCACGCCCGAGCGGACGTCGCCAGCGCCCCTCTCGCCCTATGGCGCGGCGAAGCTCGCCGCCGAGGGATATCTCGGCATGTTCGAGCGCAGCTTCGGGCTCTCCACCCTGGCGCTGCGCTACTCGAACGTCTACGGCCCATTCCAGGACGGCACCGGCGAGGCCGGCGTCGTCGCCATCACCTGCGAGCGGCTCCTGTCCGGCCGGCCGCCCGAGATCCGGGGCGACGGACAGCAGACCCGCGATTTCGTGTTCGTCGAGGACGTGGCCGAGGCGAACCTGCACGCCCTCCGGTCTGACGCCCGCGGCACGATCAATATCGGCACCGGGATTGCGAGCAGCGTCCGCATCGTCGTCGACGAGTTGATCACGCTGGCGGCTTACGCGGGCACGAGCTCCATCGTCGATGGTCGCCCCGGTGAGGTGCGCGACACCGCGCTCGATGTTACGCGGGCCGCGAAACGGCTCAGCTGGGTCGCGCGCACGGCGGTGCGAGACGGACTCAGCCAAACCTTCGAGAGCTTTCGGCAACGGACTCCGGCTTCCATTCCCGCCGGAGCCGGAGCCGCAGCCGGACTAGGTCGCGAACCGCCCGCAGAATCGGAATGAGGCGCGCCCCGGATCGAACGCCGGCGACGCGCGGATAATGGCGGACCGGCAGCTGTGCGATCCGAAAGCCGGCGCGCTGCGCCTTGAAGTACAGCTCGGTGTTGAGCAGGGCCGAGCGGGCCATCAAGGGTGCCGCGGCCTCGAGCACCTGGCGGCGCATCAGCTTGAGACCGCAATCGACATCCTGGAACCGGATCCCATACAGCAGCCTGACCAGCATATTGAAGATGCCGGCGATGACCAGCCGGTATTTGGGGTCGGCCCGCCGCTGCCGCCGGCCGGCCGCCAGATCGGCGGTCGACATCCGCGCCGCCAGCAATTTCAGATCCGAAGGATCGAACTGACCATCCCCGTCCATGAAGGCGACGTAGTCCGCGCGTGCGGCCCGCAACCCGTCGGCGACGGTGCGTCCATATCCCAACTTGCCGTCGTGCTGGATCACCCGCAGCCTGGAGGCCACGGCGCCCATCGAGCGCGCGACCTCGACGCTGTCGTCCGTGCTGCCATCGTCGACCAGGATGATGTCCCAATCGGTGGACAGTTCGGCAAGGGCAGCGACGCAGCCGGGGAGGACGCGTCCGAGGTTCTGGGCCTCGTTGTGGACCGGGATGACCAGGCTGAGCGATCCGTCGAGGATCATCGAAGGAGGCGAAGGCGGCACGCGCCCCTATGAAAGCAGCCGTTGATGAGAAGTCGATGAGAGAAACGGCGCTCCCGCCGCCGGCACCTCGTCCCCTTGAGGTCGCGTTTCCGTGGGCGCTGGCGCTGCTGGCTGCCGTTTGCTATGCCGCCATCAGCCTCTACCGGCACAACCATTTCGGTAGCAACGCCTTCGATCTCGGCGTCCAGGACCAGACCGTCTGGGGCTACAGCCAGCTGCGCATGATTCCGAACACCGTTGCCATGATCCCCAACCTGCTCGGCGATCATTTTCACCCGATCCTGATGGCGATCGCGCCACTCTACTGGATCTGGAGCGACGCCCGGGTTCTCCTGCTGGCGCAAGCGGCGCTGCTGGCCGTCGCGGGAATTCCGATCTTCTGGTGGGCCAAACCGCGGCTGGGCCTGTGGCCGGCCATCCTCTTTATGTGCGCCTACCTGAGCTTCTGGGGAGTCCTGTCCGGGGTCGTCTTCGACTTCCATCACATCGCCTTCGCCGTGCCCGCGGTCTCCTTTGCTCTCTACGCCGTTCTGACGAGAAACGACCGGCTCTTCTGGGCGATGCTGGCGGTTGGACTTCTCACCCGGGAGAACGTCGCGCTGACGTTCGCCGCCATCGGTATCTACATCGTGCTGGTCCAGCGCCGCTGGCGGTTCGGCCTGCTGGTCGCCGGGCTGTGCTCGGCGTGGTTCATCCTCGTCGTCGACGTCGTGATTCCGGCGTTTGGGGGAAGCTCGTACCGGCACTGGAGTTATGACGCCCTGGGCCCCGGTCCGGGCGCAGCGCTGCTGACGGTCTTTCGCCGGCCACTCTATGCTCTCGAGCTGCTCTTCGACAATCGGATCAAGCTCAAGCTCTGGGGAGGTCTGCTGGGCGCGTGGCTCTTCCTCCCCGTCCTGTCGCCGGTGTTTTTGGTCGCGATCCCGAGTCTGCTCGAGCGTCTGTGGTCCTCGAACCCGTTGCTCTGGACGGCGAGCTTTGATTACTCCCTGGTGATCGCGCCGATCCTTGCCTTCGCGGCGATCGACACGGTACGGCGCATTCGACCGCTGCTCGCAGACCGGCTCCGGCGGACCGGGCCAACCGTCATTTCGGTGGCCGCCGTGCTGGCCGGTGGCATCTTGAGCTTTGGCATCGTCCAGCCCCTCGCCGACCTTCGGCTGACGCTGTCCCGCCAGCAAGCCGCAGCGATTCAGTCATGTCTGGAGGTGATTTCGGCGTCGTCGAGCGTTTCCGCATCGAGCGTGCTCGTGCCTCACCTCAGCCACCGAGACAAGA
>VBDZ01000107.1 GCA_005881215.1 Chloroflexota bacterium
CAAGAGGGATCCGATTGGACGGTCCCGGCAAGGGACTCCGCCGAGCAGGTCGCGGGATTGGAGTTGAGATTGTTGGCGAAGCCGAAGTAGGGGTCCCCCTGATTGTCGAGCGTAAAGCCGACGAACGGCGTCGAGGCATCATGACCGATGCCCGCGTCGAACGCCTGCTGGGGCGTCCAGGTCGCGCCTTTGTCATCGGAATAGGAAACCCAGAGCGTATGAAAGGACTGGGTCATGGTGATGTTGCAGCCGGTGGCATTCTGCGGGATATCGGCCGCGATCCAGGCCACATAGATGCGCCCGGCGTGCACCTGTCCCGGCTTGACGATCTGGACACCGGCCGGCACGGTGTTGCAGAAGGTGTAGCCCTGCGCCACCAGCGTGCCGCTGACCGCTCCCGGGGTGACCGCCGGGCTGGCCAGAACCTCCTGGGGCGCGCCGAAGGTCTTGCCGCCATCGAATGAGATGTTCACCCAGATCTGGCTAGGTCCGTAGAAGTCGTGGTACATGAGCACGACCTCCGCGTTATTCGTCGTACCTCCGGCGGGAATCGCGGCATCGACCCAATCGCGGTCGACGCCGAAGGGGGAGCAGCTGGTCCCGCATTGGGGGATGGCGCCCGCTCCATGGGTCCAGCTCTTTCCGTGATCGACGGACTTCCAGACGTCGGCCTGGAGGGGCGCGACCCCCTGGCTGCCGGCGAGGTTGCACAGATAGACGGCGGTGGACTGGTCGGTATCGATGCAGTCGTCGCCACTACTCGGGTCAGCGGTCGTGACCTGCGACCAGGACCTACCCGACGTGGTCGAGGTGTAAGTGATCGTCCCGCCACTGGGGGTGGTGTCGTACAGCCGGCCCTGCCGGTCCGAGGTGATCGAGGGCTCGCCCCCGTAGGCGCCCACGGTTGCCAGGCTGTAGCCAATCGTTGCGCTTGTAGCCAGCGCGCTGCCTTGCCCGCCCATTGATAGCCCGACCACCAAAGCGATGCCGCCCAGAACCCGCGCCGTCGACAGTCCGCGCCTGCTCCAGACTCGCGACTTCATACGCTCACTCCCACTCCATTGATGCTGCCGCGGCTGAGACAACAGCTCACGGCCAGATTAGCACGTAATCTACGGAAGCGAACTCATGTTAGGTGAGGGCCAGCTCAATAGATTTGCTCCGCGAGATCACACCGAATTGATTCACGATGGTTGGCGATGTCGAAAAGACCTCGCGCCACTCGATGCATGAGTGAGGCCACAGAGGCTCGGACCGGATTCAATAGGAGGAGATAGAGATGCGTGTACTCGTGCTGGCAAAGGAAGACCATCAGACCCAGGCGGCGAAGCCCCCAACACCGGAGGCGATGGCGGAATTCCAGAAGTTCAACGAAGAGCTGGTCAAGGCGGGGGTCGTGATCGGGGATGGCCGTCTCTACCCGAGTTCGCAGGGCAAGCGGATGCGATTTGACGGAAAGAAGCGCACCGTCATCGACGGGCCGTTCGCGGAGACCAAGGAGCTGGTAGCCGGTTACTGGCTGTGGCAGGTCCGCTCCATGGACGAGGCGCTCGAGTGGCTCAAGCGATCACCTTTCGATGCCGGAACCTACGAGATCCGCCAGATCATGGAGTTCGAGGGCATGTGACAGAACTCTCGCCGGCGTCCACCGAGGCACATCGCGCGATGGAAGCGATCTGGCGGATCGAGTCAGCCCGGCTGATTGCCGGGCTGGCTCGCGTCGTCGGCGACATTGGGACCGCCGAGGAGCTGGCGCAGGATGCGCTCGTTGCCGCGCTCGAGCAGTGGCCCATCTCCGGCGTGCCGGAAAAGCCGGGCGCGTGGCTGATGGGGACGGCAAGACATCACGCGATCGACCTGCTCCGCCGCCGGCAGACGCTCCAGCGTAAGCACGAAGAGATCGGCCGCGACATCCAGCAGGCTCAGGAGGACACTGGCCCGGCGTCGGCGATCGATGGAGATGGCGGGGACGACCTTCTCGGCCTCATCTTCATGGCGTGCCATCCAGTCCTATCGAAGGATGCCCGGGTCGCGCTCACCCTTCGCGTGCTCGGCGGCTTGACGACCGAGGAGATCGCGCGGGGGTTCCTGACCCCGGTGTCGACCATCGCTCAGCGCATCGTCCGGGCGAAGCGGACGCTCACCGAAGCACACGCGAGGTTCGAGGTCCCGGACGGAGCCGAGCGCGCGGCGCGCCTTCCTTCGGTCCTCGAGGTGATCTACCTGATCTTCAACGAGGGGTATTCCGCGACTGCCGGCGAGGACCTCGTTCGGCCGGCGCTGTGCGAGGAGGCGCTCCGCCTGGGCCGAATCCTGGCCGAGCTCATCCCGACCGAGGCGGAAGTCCATGGGCTGGTCGCGCTGATGGAGATCCAGGCGTCACGTTTGCGTAGTCGGGTCGGACCCTCCGGGGAGCCGGTTCTCTTGCTCGATCAGGACCGAGCCCACTGGGATCGGCTACTGATCAGCCGAGGTCTCACGGCACTCGAGCGCGCCGAGGGACTGGCGGGCGCCATGGGTCCATACGCCCTACAGGCAGCGATCGCCGCCTGCCACGCCCGAGCCGCGACCGCGGCGGAGACCGATTGGCCGCGCATCGTGGCGCTTTACGACGCGGTCGCGCAGCTCGCGCCGTCGCCGGTGGTCGAGCTCAACCGAGCGGTCGCTGTGGGAATGGCGTTCGGTCCCGCAGCCGGTCTCGATCTCGTCGACGCACTCGTCCAGGAGCCCGCGCTCAAGGCATATCACCTGCTCCCCGCCGTCCGCGGCGAGCTGTTGCGAAAGCTCGGCCGGTCCGAGGAGGCGCGTGCCGAGTTCGAGCGCGCCGCGTCGCTGACGCAGAACGTCGTGGAACGCAAGCTGCTGCTGAGACGAGCTGCGGAGTGCACTGCCGAGCGAATGGCTGGCTAGGGCCGTCCCGACCGCAGGATGCTCCAGGCCACGTAGATCCCCAGGACGCTGGCCAGCACGAATCCAATCACCAGTACGGCGCCGATCTGCGCATCGCTCCGGACGTGGTAGGCCGACAGCAGGACGGCGAGGGCGATCACGAAGGCGGCCGCCAGGATCCCCAGCACCAGGCGGTTCGCGGTTCGTTCTACCCGGCGGAGAATGGGATCGAAGCCCGACGGCCGGATGGCGAATTCTGTGTCACCCCGCTCCAGCGAGCTCAACAGGCGGCGCAGCTGTTGAGGGAGCTCGATGCCCAGCCGGGCCAGGTCGATCCCAGCCTGGCCGACCGACCGTCCCCAGCCGAGCGGCGAAAAGTGCCGCACCATCATCCGGCGCGCGTACGGGACCAGCACGGCCGTGAACTCGAAGCTCGGATCGAGATGGGTCACGAGGTTCTCGTGCATCAACACGGTCTTGAGCAACAGGGCGTAACCGGCCGGAAGGTGCAGCCGGTGTCGCCGGACCACCCCGAGGACGTCGTTGACCACCGGTCGAATCGCGATCTCGCCCACCGGCCGGCCGTAATAGCGTGCCCGCAGGTGCTCGACGTCACGTTTCAGGGCCGCCCGGTCGATATGACGGCCGGCAACTCCCAGCTCGAACAGCGCATCGACCTGGCGATCCGGGTCCTCGCTGGTGAAGGCGAGCAGCGTCCAGACCAGCTGGTCCTGGATGCGTGATCCCACGGTACCGACCATGCCGAAGTCGACCACGCCGATCCGCTCGTCCGGCTGGATAAAGAAGTTGCCAGGGTGGGGGTCGGCGTGAAAGAAGCGGTCCCTGAATACCATCTTGAGGACCATCTGCGCCCCATTCATGGCCACCCGGCGACGATCCAGCCCGGCCGCGTCGAGCCCGGCCAGGTCGTCGACCTTGATGCCATCGATCCGTCCCAGCGTGAGCACCCGGTTCGTCGTCTCGTCCCAGAACACGCGCGGAAACGATACCGATTCATCGCCGGCAAAGTTGGCGCTGAACCGCTCGGCGTTACGGCCCTCCTGGATGTAATCCGTTTCCGCCCTGAGCGTGTGAGCGAACTCGTGCACCAGCCCGACAACGTCGTACTCCTCGGCCACCGGCCAGCGGCGGCTGGCGTTGCCGGCCAGGTTGCGCAAGACTCGCAGGTCCTGCTCGATTTGATCGACGACGCCGGGCCGTTGCACCTTCACCACGACCGGCGTGCCGTCGCGCAAGGTGGCCGCGTGAACCTGGCCGATGGATGCCGCCGCCAGTGGAGCCGGATCGAAGCTGCCGAACACGGCGTCGACCGGGCGGTCGAATTCCGATTCGATGATGGATGTCACCACACCGGTCTTCAGCGGCGGCGCCGCATCCTGGAGCTTTGCGAGCTCCACCTGGTAACCGACCGGCAGCAAATCGGCACGGGTGGAGACGATCTGGCCGAGCTTGATGAAGGTCGGACCGAGCTCTTCCAGGGCGCGCCGGACGTGCTCCGGTCTGGACAACGGTTGCTCGTAGCCACGGTTGAAGAGCCGTTGCAGCGGGACGAAGCGCTCGAGTCCTGCGACGCTGATGAAGAAGCCGAGCCCGTGCCGCGCGAGCACCTGGCTGATCTGGCGATAGCGGCGGGCCTGCGACTGCGGAGCGATGTCAGCCAGCCTATCAAGCTCACTCGATACGCTATGGACCGATGGAAGTCGAACTTCTCGACGCCGCGGTCATGGATCGCGTCCCGGGCTGGGCGGGCCATGTCCGCACCGTCGAGGTGCTGGGTGGCGGAATTACCAACCGAAACTTTCGGGTCCTGGTTGGGGACGGCGCCTTCGTCGTCCGCCTGCCGGCGAAGACCGGCGCCCTGCTCGGCATCGATCGCGGGATCGAGCACGAGGCGAGCCGGCTGGCGGCGGTCGCCGGGGTCGGACCCGAGGTGGTGGCCTTCATCGAACCCGAGGGGGCACTGGTCACCCGCTTCATCAGCGGCCAACGGGTCACGGACGCCGCGGTCCGCGAGCCGGTCATGCTGCAGCGAATCGCGCATTCGCTCCGCCGGATCCACCAATCGGGTACCGTCCCTGCCAGTTTTTCGCCATTTCGGGTGGTGGAGGCCTACGCCCTGACCGCCACCCGGCACGGCGGCCGGCTGCCGGCTGCCCATGAACGCGCCCAGCCGATCGCGGTGTCGATTGAGCGCGCGATTCGGCCCGAGCCGCCGGTGCTGTGTCACAACGACCTGCTCAACGCGAACTTCATCGACGACGGCGCCACCATCCGAATCGTCGACTGGGAATACGCCGGCATGGGTGATCGGTTCTTCGACTTCGGCAACTTCGCGGTGAACCATCAACTGTCGGAGGACGACGAGCGCCGCCTCCTGGCGGCGTATTTCGGACGGGTCACCGCCGGCCAGCACGCTCGCCTGCGGTTGATGCGGCTCATGTCCGACTTCCGGGAGGCGATGTGGGGCGTGGTGCAGGTCACGATCTCGGAGCTCGACTTCGACTTCGACGCCTACGCGACCAAGCATTTCGACCGGATGCTCAGCGGGGCGACCGATGCCCGCGTCAACGATTGGCTGGATCAGGCCGCCACGTGACCCTGCCGGACCGGGCACGCGTCGTCATCATCGGTGGCGGGGTCGGCGGCACCAGCATCGCCTATCACCTGGTGAAACGCGGCTGGCGGGACGTCCTCCTCGTGGAGCGGGCCCAGCTGACCAGCGGATCGACGTTCCATTCCGCCGGACTGGTGGGCCAGCTCCGCTCCACTCTGCCGCTGACGAGACTGATGATGGACAGCGTCGCCCTTTATGGCCGGCTCAAGGACGAGACCGGGATCGACATCGGATGGCGGCCGGTTGGAAGCCTGCGGCTCGCCTCATCGCGAGCGCGGATGGAAGAGCTCGAGCGCCAGGCGGGCTGGGGCACCAGTTTTGGTCTACCGCTCGAGCTGGTGAGCGCCGAGGAAGCCCGCCGGCGATTCCCGCTCATGGTCACCGACAACGTCCTCGGTGCCGCCTTCCTCCCCAGCGATGGCTACCTCGACCCGAGTGGGCTGGCCCTCGCCCTGGCCGAGGGCGCGCGGCGCGGCGGGGCGCGCATCCATGAGGGCGTGCGGGTCACTTCGCTCGAGGTCAGCCGCGGCGGCGCGCATCGTGTCGTGACCGACCAGGGCTCGGTCGAGACCGACGTCATTGTCGATGCCGGCG
>VBDZ01000106.1 GCA_005881215.1 Chloroflexota bacterium
CCAACATGGTCGCGAAAGACTGGAACGGTCAGCCTCGTGGCACCAGCGAGCTGCGGGTGGCCGGACAGTCACCGGATGGATCCAAGCTTCTGGCGGCGGATCCAACCGCGCGAATCGTGGATTCGGCGGGCAATGTGCTTGGCACCCTGCCAGCCGTCCGCAGCTACGTCTGGTGGGCCGACGACAGCAGTGCCATGTGCATGCTCGGGGGAAATCTTCGGGGCGATGAACTCGAGGTGGTCGGCGTGAACGGTCATTCGACCGCTATCGCCAGCATTCCGCCGCCTGGGTCTCCTCAGCAGGTTATGAAATTAGCCGCCTGCAGCGAGTTGAATCACCGAGCCATCGTCTACGGCTACGGATTCGGCAATGTCTACAGCCTCAAGCTGATCTCACTCATCGACGGCCATGTGATCTACCAGCAGACCTACCCGAAGCCGATGGTAGGCCTCGTGGCCAGCCCCGACGGTCAATTCGTCGCCGAGCAGTTCCCTGGCTCGCCTCCCATTACGCAGATCCGCCGGCTGCCATCGGGCCAAATTGTTGGCCAGATCACTGGCATCTACGTGCATGGATTTTCCGGGGACGGGTCGCTAATCGGCGGCGACACCTCAGGCTATGCGGGACCCGGGCAAGCTCAGGTCATCGATTGGCGGACCAACCGTGTGCTCTGGCGTTTGGACGACAACTCCTTTCCAGTGGTGCTGCCCCGCCCGTTCGGCAACGATCTCGCGATGGCAGTCTGGTCTGCGGGCGGCGTCGCCGGCATTTATGTGATCCATGCCGACGGGCTGGAGACGGTCATTGCGTCAGGCCAGGAGCCGCTTCAGGCCTTTTAAGCCCGTCCCGCCGGAGCGCGGCGAGCGCTCCGGCGGATAAACGTCAGCGATTCTCTAGGTATGCGGGGCGACCAGGCAGGGTCCCGAAATCTGGTTGGCGACGCGCAGTCTGTTGACCGTGTTGTCGTCGGCGTAGGCGACATGGGCGCATCCCTGCTGGTCGAGCGTTTCCATGATGAAGTCGAGCAGGTTGCGGTTCGAGCTCGGCGCCAGGCAGAAGATCCCCAGGTTGCAGATGTCGCCGATGTGGATCGGCGTCGTGGTGATCTGCGTGGGGGTCCAGGTGGCGATCTTGAGATTGCTGCCCGGAGGGCTCACAGGTGGGAGCGTCAGGTTGGTCGACTGGGCCGCATAAAGGTCCCACGGGCATGGCGGCGGATAGGTCGTGGGATTGCCATTGGTCGGCCCGGGGCCGGCACAGCCGCCGGGGTTGGCCTTGCCCAGCGGGTCGGTGGGCAGGATTTCCGTGGTCCGCAAGTAGGCCACATCGACGAAGCCGGGGTCACCGGCCGCGATCGCGGGGAACCAGTGAGTGCCGGTCTCTTGCGGCGTGTTGACCCGGTAGGGCTGCTTCGCGCTCCCCCGGATCAGGCCA
>VBDZ01000108.1 GCA_005881215.1 Chloroflexota bacterium
CGAGGCGATGGAGCGTCATCGCGAAGCCTGGCGTGCCTGTTCCGAACGGCTTGCCGATCTGCTGAGTAGCTTGAACCCGGACCATTGGCCTGCGGAATCGATGCGGGCGAGCCTTGGCCAGCTTTTGGACTTAACCTTGATCGAGATCATGGCCCGGGTCCATCGCGATTACCCGGTCGATATGGGTGCCTACGAGCAGATCCACACGCTGGTGCTAAAGCTGTCGGACCTGCTTACCGACGGCCTGATCGAGCGCTTCCCAGAAAAGTTCGCTAATCATCCCGTCGGCTCACCCTTGTAACCACCAACCGTACTGAGCCTATTGACTGCCAACCCGGATAGTGCTCAAGGTTTGATGCCAAGGAACCCCGTGTCCAGTCGACGAGAACCGGGACAGGCGACCAGGTCAGCTCGTCATGACTTCAACAGGACGATGCGCACCCTGTTGGAGGAGCACGTCACCTGGACCCGCCTGATGATCATCAGCGTCGCTGGAGAATTGCCAGATCGCTCCACGACGGGAGGACGCCTTGCGAGGAGTCAGGCTAAGATCGGCGAGACCTTCAGGCCGTTCTATGGCGATTTGGCGGGAGCCCGAATCGCAAAGCTCCTCCGCGACCATGTCAGCCGATGTGTCGAGTTGATTGAGACCGCCAAAACGGGAGATACGGCGGCGCTAGTGCAAGCAAGAGCGGCAAACTACCTCGCCGGTGATGAAATCGCTCGGTTCTTGACACGCGTGAATCCGAGCAATTGGCCGCGTCGGGTTATTAAGCGAACGATTGCAACCATTGTGGACCTTACTCTGGTGGAGGCGCTGGCCCGGGTGCATGGCGACTACTTCGTCGACGTCGTCGCGTACGAACAACTCCACCAAGAGATGCTCGCGGTCGCCGATCTGCTCGCGGACGGCATCGTCAGTCAGTTTCCTGAGACATTTGCGTCTGCCTAGAGGTCAGTGTGGAGAACCCGGCAGCGCAGTGGATGGCACCTTACCGAAGCCAAAATCTACGCGCACCTTACGCAGGGACGCTTCCCCGATGGCCCCTACGAATACCGGCGCCTCGCCGTTCCGGTCCGACGAGTTCGGGCCTCCGCTCGGGTCTTATTGTTTGAACACGATCCCCCGGAAAAGGAGACCGTCGATGAAGGAGTTCGAGCCGCTCGTCTTGAGCTCGGTGGGCGAGCCGGCGGAGATGCCCGACAGCGAGCCGCGGCCGACGTACTACTTCGACGCTCGAGGGATCAAGCGGCTGTTCATGAAGAGGAGTTGAGCGTGTCGTCACCGAAGACTCTGGCAAGAATCGCCGGCTTGTTGTACCTCGGCACCAGCGTGCCCTTCGTATTCGCGGTGCAGGTACGCTCCCGCATCATCGAACCGGGTGACGCCACGGATACGGTTCACAACATCCGCGCGTCGGCAACACTATTCCGCGTCGCCCTTGTGGCCGACCTGGTGTCGTGGGCAGGCTTTCTCGTGACCGCACTCGCGCTGTACCTGCTGCTCAAGCATGCAAACCAAGTTGCGGCCCTAGCCATGGTTGCCTTTGTTGCGGTCATGGTCGCCGTAGGGTACTCGAATACCGTGAATCAGTACTCAGCCCTAACGATCGCCACAAGTGCGGAGTACGCGAACGCACTCGGCCGGGCCGGCACCAACGCCATGGTGCTCATCTTTACAGATGTTCAAGGCAATGGCCTGGACATTAACGAGCTGTTCTTTGGCCTCTGGCTGCTGCCACTGAGCTACCTGGTCATCAAGTCCCAGTACTTTCCCAGGGTGATCGGCGTCTTCCTGATCATTGCAGGCTTGAGCTGGATCGCACAGTTCTTGGTCATCTTGCTCGCGCCCAGCCTCAAAGGCGTCATTTCGCTTCTGGGGGTTGGCTCGGATGGGGAACTGGTCTTCATCGGCTGGCTCCTTGTAAGAGGTGCGAGGGGTCGCAAGCCCGCTCCGGCCGTGGCCTCATCACGAGAGTCGCCTTCCGTCGCTATCTAAGGGAGCCGATCAGTTCTCCCACGCGGCTCAGGTACTCGGCACTCGGCACCGCGCCGGCTTAGCGACCACGCTCCGATCACTACCCTGCCAGCTTAGCGACCATGCTCCGATCACTACCCTCTTGCGCGACGTCCGCCCGCGAAGCCACCGTGGACGCTCCGCGCCGATTGTTAGCACATGGCACGAGGGCAATTCATCCGTCTTTAGAAAATGTTGCGTCACGTGAGCCGCGTGGCCGGACCAGCTGTCCCCACGAAAGCGGCTTAGAGATCCATTCGAGTCCTAGGTGGCCTTAGGCAATGTCTGCCAGCCGGTACCTTAAGTGAACGCTGGATTCGAACCGGCGACCCCCTGTTTACAAATCAGGATTTAAGCCGTCCGTCTGGTGTCGTCTCGTGTTGGTGGTACGCGTCATCAGCGAAAAAACGATCCCTCAAAGCGGGAGCGGTTCTCCACTGGAGCGCCGAACACGTTCAGCTGGCCTTAGCAGGCGCCACCGAGTCTGACTCCGCCGGTCGGGCAATTCGAAGGTCCGGCTCCAGCGTGCATTAGCGCCAGTTGTCTCTCAGGGTGCCGCCACGTACCAGAGCGTGGCTTGAATCCACTCGTCGAATGACCTGCTCGCCTTTTGCAGTTCATTCCGGACCGGCCCTCGACGGTTCGGATTATGGTCGTCGCAAATCAGCGGCATACCAGACTGCCAGTTTGGCAACGGCTTTCCGCAGACCTTGCAGCGGGGCTCTTCTTCGCGTGGAGTTGGACGTTCAAGGACGATGGTCTCGCCGGCAATCTCCGGCCGGGTCATGACAGTTCCCTGGACCGACTCGCGTAATAGCCGCGCCAGATCACCCGATAGATCGGAATCCAGCGCGGGATGTCGCGGAGACCCGGGATCAAGGGAACCAGCATCAGGAGCAAGGTGAGGATCACCATCGTGAGGACAACCAGGAGATCGGCGTTGGAGACGCCGTTGAAGGGCGGCACCTGGTACCAGAGCGTGTACAGCCAGAGCCAGGTCTGGCCGGGATAAAGCCCGGTTTCGTTCATCATGCCCCACTGGGTACCCGTTAGGTGCTGGTCCTGGGCGAGCCCGGCGAGGTAGCCACCGTCGTTCATGAACAGCAGGGGCTTGGTGTAGTCAGTCTGGTAGAAGTGGTCGCTCGAAAGTAGAAGGCCATCGAGCGCGCCGGTTTGTGCGAGCTGAAGAAGCCGGTTCATCATTTGCGGCACCGGCCCGTAATCACCGCTGGCGACCGTGACCTGTCCGTTTGAGACTTTTGCGTCCTTGAGCGCCTTCGCATAGGCGTCATGCCACTTGCCCTGCTGCTCTTCCGACGCAGCTACGTACGCGCCGATCGCGGTCGTCAGCTGGGAATCGTTGCCCGCCGCTTGTTTGAGGGGGTTGATGACGAAGTCGTGCGGCTGGTCGACGTTCGCGTGGACGCCGGCCCAGGACTGGGGAGAGATAGGGCCGATGGACTGGACCGACCCGTTTCCATTGTTGTAGGGCGGCCCGTAATTTGCCGTCGTGCTTGCGCCGGCCAGCTCATCGTTGGCGGTCGTCACAAAATCCGCTGGGTCGGCAGCCGACCAACTCTGGATCGTGACGGACGGTACGTCCGGCGATGACAGGAAGAGGGCAAAACCGATGATCACAACCAGCGACACCACCATGGCGATGGCGATCTCCTTGATGAGGTCATAGGGAACGGTTCGTACCTCTGGCTGGTTGAGGTGAGCGGGCGTTGGTTCGTTGATCATTTGTCGCTCATCTCTCCTTCGAGGTCGCCGACTTGCCATCGTCGATCGGTGGAACGACCCCCTTCATGCGGACCTGCACGATGTGCAACGCGACGAGCACCGTGATCCCAATCGGCAGCAGCATCACGTGGAGGCCGTACATCTGACCGAAGTTCAGAACGTTGAAGAAGCCGCCGGCGCCGGTGGTGTTCACGGCATCCTTAGCGTTGACAGCGATCCACTGGGCGTCGAAGTTCTGCTGCGACAGGTAGCCGGTGAAGGCGGCGATAATGCTGACGGCGAACGTCACTGCTCCGATCATCCAGGTTGGCGCACGGCCCTCCCGCCAGCTCGCCATGAAGTACTGTCCCCAGAGATGCAGGACCATGAAGATGAAGAACACTTGCACGCTCCAGAAATGGAGGCTGTTGAAGAAGCGCCCGGGGCTCGAGAGGTGCCACCACTGGGGGCCGAAGAGCGCCAGGATGGTTCCGCTCAGGATGACCCAGACCAGCGCGGCAATCGTGACGACGCCAAAGACGTAAACCCAGGAGCCGACCCAGAATGGCTGCCGGTCCGGAAGGAGGTTCTCCCACGGCAATCTTCGTTCGAGCTGCCGGCGTGTGGCCGCCGTCCAGCTGTGCCCCGATTCGTCGGATATCTGGGTGCTCATGATTTCTTTCCCTTGTCGCCCGACGCGTGTCCGGGAAACGGAAGCAGGAGCGCCATAACGAAGAGCACGATCATGATTCCAATCAAAATGAGGTTCGGGTAGGAGATGAGAATGAAGCCCCAGTGCAGGTAGCCAGCAGGTTGATCCATGACTGCCACGCTACGGCGCCGGTCGGCAACCAGCTATTGACCAATGGCCCTTGTTCATCAGGACCTTGGTCCCCTTAGATGACTCACCTGCCCGCGGACAAATAGAAAAGAGCCCCTCAGTTGGAGGGGCTCATGGTCGGCGCGGTCGCAGGTTAACCGTTAGGCAAGTGCGCGCTGTGCCTTAGCGGCGACGAAGGGGACGGCGACCTTCCGCCGTTCGCGCAGCCAGAGGAAGACCTCGAACGCCAGGGCAACCAGGACCGCGAAGGCGGCTACGGCCAGCCCGATCGCCGCATACAGCGCGTAGGTGCCGATCGTCCACCAGCCATAGGCGTTCAGCAACAGCCCGCGGAGCGTCTCACCGCGGAACAGCGTCTGGACCTGGCCGGCCAGCTTTGTATCGGTCGGATTTGCCTGCGCCTTGGCGCTCACCTGAGAGTAGGTCTGGCCGCCGGCGATTTCCTGGAGATGGACGCTGATGAAGTGGTTCGCATAGACCTGGGCTTGCTCGCCGGTGGTCAGCTGCTGGCCGGCGTACACGGTCATCGCCGCCGTGTCAGCTCTGGGAAGCGACGTGATCGCCTTGCTGTCAGACGGCGGGAAGTAGATCTGTTGTGACGTCAGCTCCGTCGAGATCTGGTTGTGAACAAAGGCGTTCCCCCAAAAAAGGAATCCCGCGCAGAACGCCAGGATGCCGATCAGGCCCACCTGGAGAACCACCACTCGCCACCGCATTGCCGTCGTCATGTCACTCACCTCTTTGAAATTTGCTCAATTCCATCCTGACGGGCTCCCGCCGAGCCGTTCAGGACCGATGGTCCTGACCTCGCGATGACCTGCTGGCTCGGGGACGGGACCTTCGGCCCCAACCGGTGGGAGTCGAGCTGATTCCCGGCGCGAATGACCGGTTACGCGGCGACGCGCCGCTGCCGCAGTACGCTGGCCACGCGCTCGACGAAATCACGAACGGTGGCTTCCGCCACCCTGTGCAGGAGCGCGCGGTCAAGGGACTCGCCAACCAGACCGAACGGAGGCTTGTAGCGCGCGCTCAGCCCGAGTTGGCTGAGGTGCGGGCCGAGGGCGGCGACCTCAAGCTCGCCCTCGAGTGTTGGGAAAATTCCGCGCGGCCCGGTGGCCCGCCAGGTGACCGGCAGCCATGTGCGGCCGGAAGTGCGAACGGGTGGGCCCAGCTCGATCTCAACCTGCTTGCCGAGCTGAAGCCTGCTGACAGGGAATCCGACCTCTGCGAGCAGCTGATCACCATGTTGCTCGGCCGATGAGGCAAGCCCTGGAATCCACTCCGCGGGGGTGCGAAGCAGGGCCTCTTCGACCTTGGTGATCGGAAGGTGGAGTTCAACGTAGGCACGGAGGAACATGCTGCTCGGACATTACGGCCGGCACTCGGGCGATCGCAGAGTCGATGGTCCCGCCCTGTTCGGGACCATCGAGCCAGCGCTCCAGGGCGGTGGCGCTGAGATATCGTCTACGACGATGGCGAAGCCCGGTCCCACTGCCAAGCGTCCACCGCGAAGCGCGCATCAACGGGTCGACGCTAGAAAACCGTCGCCGCAGCAGCGGGCTCCCGCGGTGCCCATCGAGCATCTCCTTGAGGCACTGCCCGACGCGTTGGTGCTTGTGGACGCGGGCGGGCAGATCGCGTATGCGAATGGCCTGCTCGAAACGCTCTCCGGTTATTCTCGTGGAGACCTCTTCGGGCAGCTGATCGAGTTCCTCGTGCCTGAGCGCTTTCGCCAGCTGCATACGACGCACCGGCGCGGCTACGTGGCCAACCCACGGGCACGGCCGATGGGCGTCAACCTCGACATCTATTTGCGACGCAAGGACGGCACGGAATTCCCGGCGGACATCGCGCTCAGTCCGTTGCAGACCGACAGCGGCATCGTGGTCGTCGCCGCTCTGCGGGATGCAACGGAGCGAAAAGAGGCCCAGATGCGATTGCACCGACTGGCCGTGCTCGAGGATCGGGAGCGGATCGCCAAGGAGCTGCACGATGGGGTGATCCAGGCGTTGTTCGCGGTCGGCATGAACCTGCAGGCCACCGAGGCTAAGGCCGGCGACCCTGAAGCCGTGCGTGCGCGGCTCAGCGGCGCCGTCGACAGCATCGACGTGGCGATCAGGGACCTGCGCAATTACATCTTCGGCCTGCGCCCCGGTATCCTGGCCGACCGTCAGCTCGACCAGGCGCTTCACCTACTGGTCGAGGAGTTCCAGGAGAAGAGCGGGGTCGTGACGGCCGTGCAGATCGACGAGCGAGTCGCGGCGCAATTTGGAAACACAGCGACACAGCTCGTACAGGTGACGCGGGAAGCGCTCTCCAACGTGGCTCGGCACGCCCAGGCGACCACCTGCCGCGTCAGCCTCGTGCAGCGCGACGGTGGGGCAGTTCTCGAAATTGACGACGACGGCCGCGGGTTCAAGCCCGGTCGTGGCACCTCCCGCGGACAGGGCCTGCGTAATATGCGCGAGCGCGTTGAAGCGATCGGGGGGACGTTTTCAGTCGAGTCAGCCTCCGGCGAGGGGACGACCGTACGAGTCATACTCCCGCTCTAATCGCCGGATTGAGACCTGCATCGTGAAGATGAGAACATGGCCCTCGTGAGTACCCTGCCGCTACGGGTGATGATCGTCGATGACCATGAGGTGGTGCGCAACGGCGTTAAAGCGCTGCTCGAGGAAGCCGGCGGGATGTCGGTTGCCGGCGAAGCGGCCACAGTCAGGGAGGCCATCGAGCGGGCGGAATGGGCCCGCCCGGACGTCGTGGTGATGGACGTCCGGCTGGCCGATGGAAGCGGCATCGAAGCCACGCGCGAGATCCTTTCCAAGCTACCGAAAACGCAAGTCCTGATGCTGACCACGTTTGCGGACGATGAGGCTCTCTTCGCGTCGATCATGGCCGGTGCCGCCGGTTACGTCTTGAAGCAGATCAAGGGTGGCGACCTGATTCGAGCGATTCGAGCAGTCGGTGCCGGAGAGAACCTGCTCGACCCCGCGGTCACCAAGGGTCTCCTCGACCGGCTCCGAAAGGGAAAGCATCTGCTACAGGATGAGCGTTTGGCCCGCCTCTCAGGCCAAGAGGAGCGAATCCTCGGGTTCATCGCTGACGGCAGGACCAATAAGCAGATCGGCGACGAGCTCCACCTCGCTGAAAAGACGGTGAAGAACTATGTGTCGAGCATCCTCGCAAAACTCGAGGTAGCTCGTCGGGCCGAAGCGGCGGCGTACTTGACTCGGCACACCACTCCTCCGGGAACGGCCTGAGCTAAGCCGTTCTTCCGAGCTGAAGACGGCGAGAACCGGATTCAGGGTAGGAGGTCCGGTCTCAGTCGGGACCTTGGTCCCTGGTGTCGCCGCTGTCCTTCGGCGATGCTTTGAACGATGAAAACGACGAATGATAAGGAAGTCAGTCCGGTGGTTCTCCTGGTCGAGCCCAACGAGCGCGATCGCGAACTCTACGGGGCCTGGCTCGAGGATGCCGGGATGACCCCGATTAATTGCCCCGGTCCCAAAGTGCCCGGATTCACCTGCCTCGGCACCTGTGGACGGCCCTGTCCGCTGGCGGAGGTCGCTGACCTCGCCGTGGTCGATACGCGCCAGCTGCCTGGCCTGTCGACGCGGGGCCTTCCCGCCTGGCGCCTTCTGCGCTATTACCTCGGACGCGGGAAGCCGGTGGTGGTGATCGCCGACCACCACCGAAAGGACCGGACATTTCGTCCGGAGCAGGTCAGGGTCCTGAGTCCCAATCCTGGTCTGGAATCGTTGCTCTTGAGTGTGAAGTCGATGCTGAGGGAGGCCCGCACATGGTAACGACTTATCCGACCATCAGGAAGCAAGTAACCGAAGACGCTCGAGAGATCAGCCAGCTCGATGACTTGCGGACTTCATGGGTCGCCGCTTACAGGCAAAAGCATGCCGAAGCCGACTGGTGGGCCGAGGGCTTTGGCGCCGTTGAGCACTCAGTGGATACGCAAGAGCGTGTCTTTCGGATGGCCGAACAGCTGGCCGGTCGGGGCATCGACCGTCTCGCCGTGTTCGCCACGCTACGCCATGCAGACGGAGTTGCCCAGGCGAGCAGCGGAAGGCTTCACGAAGGCGACCTCCAAACCCGACACCTGTATCTGCAGGGCCGGGCTGTCCGCAGCGGCGACTATTGTCGGGATCCCTGGTCTTCGAGTTTGTTTGCCGCAGCGGCGGGCTGCGGTGTCATCGATACGCTGCTCGGTCCACATGGCGTGGTCGTCAACCTGCTGCTGCCCGAAGCCTTCGAGGAACAGCTAGGACGGGTCAGCGACGGATGGCTGCCACCACCCCAGGAAGGGAGAGCGATGATTCTCCTCGACCGGGTACCGCGGCCGGATCACCTGCGTTCTATGGGTTTCGACCCGATCACCTTCGATGGAATCGATCCCGCCGCTTTCGCATGGGCCATCTTCGAGCTCGCCTTGCGGGACGAAGATGCTGCCGATCAACTAACGTGCGACTGCCATCCCAGCTTCAGGCCGGTTCCACTTGGCGTCGCCGTCAATGGCTCCTCACTGAGCTTCATGGATGGGGAACGGCTGCCCATGGCAACGCTCGTGCCGGCTCATGCGTAAGACGGTGGCCGGACAATTCGCGCATATGCCGATAGCGCGGCAGGCGGGTGATAGCGGAGAGCGCGGATCTTCCTTTTCGGCGGAGGGGATCTACCTGTACTGGCTCCCCCTAGGGGCAGGCGGCAACTTCGTGCGCTTGAACGGAAAGGTCTATGAGGCTGTCGCGGCGAGAATCCAGCAACGCCCGCCCTCTGATCTCTACCACTCCGCCCTTCAGGTGGTCGTGCCTGAGGGGCGCTACGTCATTGAGCAGACGCCTGTCATTGATGCACACGGCTCTGAACGGGGCGTAGTCGCCGAAGGGCCGGTTGGTGCCCGTTGGGCCGGCCGCTTCCGCATCTTTCGCTACGAAGTGCGTCGATGGCGCGATGGCGTAATTCCTGATGTCGATGAGGCAGTCGGAGGACCTCACCGGCTTAGTAGCGACCTTGGCGACGCTCGACGGCTCCGCGAACTGGTGCCCCAGGTACCCATGCTCGTCTGGGGCCGGGACGAGGCCGGAGCTGGTGAAATGTGGAATTCGAACTCGATCATCTCTTGGTTGATCGCGCGCACCGGTCTAGACGCCGATTCGATCACGCCACCTGCTGGCGGACGCGCTCCTGGTTGGAACGCTGGGATTGTAGTCGCTGCACGGCAAGGCGGCCCCGCTGGCCGTCCGCCCCTCCTTAAACGGCTATTGACGAACTCCTCGAAATAGCCGCCGACCCGGCCGCCGGCCGCTAACTCCCGTGTGCCGAGCGCTGGCGCCCTAACTCATTGGCCTCAGCTGGCCTACTCGAGAGTGAGTTTGCCCATCATGTAGCCAGCGGCGGCCATCGCGCCGCCCCAGCCGCCGTTCCCCTGGCCGCATGGGTCGTTGCACCGCCAGTCGTACACGCCCGGAGCGCCTGTCTGAATCTCGAAGATGGTCCGCGCTTTTGCTGCGACTGGAATGTTGATGCCAAGTTTGGCGACGGTGAAGGTGTGTGACACATTCTGCGGATCGAGCGCAGTCACGGTCTGGGAAGCGGTTATTGCATTCGGATTCTTCTCGTCGAGAGCCTCAACTTGGATACTGCCTCCTACTGTGCCCTTGACCTTCGCGAATTGCTCTAGCGCGCCAGTCAGCGGCGTCGCGTCGTCGAAGTTGACGATTTCCACCCGTGCTCGGGTGTGGGCGGGGATAGTTGGAAAGGCCGGAAGGTAGGCGGGCATGTCATCTGTCCCGAGCATGTCCGGAGTCGCAATGGTGAGGTAGAGGCTGGCGTTGCCTCTTGACTGCGTTGGCGAGGCAGTTGCGGCCACGCCGCAACCAGCCAGCAGCGCGGTGGCCCCGCCGAGCGCTCCGGCCGCCAGGAACGCGCGGCGCGATTGTGGTTTGGTGAGTGCCTCGACTGCGGACTCGTTCATCGATGGATACCTCCAAGAAAATTTCCGCCCAGCGTGGCCGGTGCCTTGGTTATACGGTCACATGCGCCTCGGTAGGAGAGTCCAAGGTCCCGCCTTGCGAAGGACTTCAGTCCGCTCCCGGTCTGCGGGAACTCCAAATAGCGTCGCCCGCATCCACTCCGAGCTCGAGAATGGTCAGTTGAGGATAGGATTCGAACCCGCGATCTGCTGTTTACGGAACAGAAGCGCGCCTGCATTCGTCGCGGCACCGGTACCCACCCGACAGGCGAGCGCCACAGCGTCGTGACCCGAGTCGGCCTGGAGCTCGGACCGTCATTTTGCCGGTACCGCGGTAGTCCTGCGCAGACTGGCCACTTCCCAGAAGAAGCTTGTCTGGGTGGAGACCGTCTCCAGTCCGTGTCGTTCCGCCGTGGCGACGATCTTATCGGGCGGGTGGAGGAAGATCTGAAACTGCTGGCGCCCTACACGCAGTGCGAGGTCCCCCAGGTTTATCGCCGCCCTGATCCACCAACGCTTCTTGGGGAAGCTCACCACGAGGACTTCCCGGGTATGGTCCGCAGCGGCGCCGGCCAGCTTGGGCATGTCGGGGTAACAACAGATGACGCGGTTCATGATGACGATGTCTGCGGCCTCCACCTCACCCGTGGCCTCAGCGAAGTCCATAACCCTACGCTCAACGCGATCCTCAAGTCGGGCCTCGCGCAGCAGGGCCTGAGCCGCCTCCTCATAGGTCGGGGTCAACTCGATATTGACCGCCCGGGTGATGCCCGCCTTGAGAAGTTCGATCTGGATGGCGCCAATGCCGCCGCCCACTTCGAGTAGCGTGCGGCCTCCGATGCCCTGCTGCTTTAAAGACTCGGCGATGCGTCGCGAGATCGAATCGAGGCCGCGCCGGCGATAGCGTCGCGCCTCGGCGCGCGCTCGCTTCTCGCTGAAGATCGAGCGGTAGCCCTTCGGTGAACAGCAGTCGCTCACCTCCGGATTATCGGTCTACGGCCCCCAGGGAATGCGTCGAAAACCTCTTGACAGCGAAGCCTTTCGCATCTAGTATTCAAGCAATCGATTAAAGACTTGATAAGCCCTAGACGCTATCTACCGAGGAGTTGAACATGCCGCAGCCAAGCAAGGGCTCGCGCGACCCCGACAGTCGCAGAGCCAAGACCGCCCTCTTTGACGAGTTCGCTCGCCTCGCACAAGCGTTGGCTAACGGCCGGCGGCTCGAGATCATCGACGTCCTTGCCAATGGCGAGCGCACCGTGGAGCGTCTGGCGGCTGAGACTGGACTTTCCGTCGCAAATACCAGTCAGCACTTGCAGGTTCTGCGTGAGGTCGGCCTTGTCCGCCGGCGGCGCGACGGAACTCGAATCTACTACGAGCTCCGGGATGCGGAGGTGTTCGATATGTGGCGCACCCTGCGTAACGTGGCTGCCCAGCACCGCGCGGAGATCAGCCAGCTGGCCGACGCATATCTCGGCGCCCGCGACAGCCTGGAGCCGGTCACGCGAGCGGAGTTACTCCGGCGGTTGAAGCGGGGAGAAGACGTCGTCGTCCTCGATGTCCGACCTACGGAAGAGTTCGCGGCCGGCCACCTGCCGCCCGCAATCTCGATCCCCCTTGCTGAACTCCGCCGACGGCTGCGCGAACTGCCCCGCGACAGAGAAGTGGTGGCCTACTGCCGCGGCCCCTACTGCGCTTTTGCCCATAAGGCCGTTCGTATTCTCCAACAGGCCGGGATTCATGCCCGACGGCTCGAAGATGGATTGCCGGAGTGGAAGGCCGCGGGTCTTCCAGTGGTCGCCATGGGGGAAAGGAGGTCTTGAGTTGGCAACGACGCTGACCCGTAAAAAGATCGACGTCCAATCGATCGATCCGTACACGTTTATGGCGGTGCTTGGTAAGCGAGTCATCCATCCAGGTGGCCGTCGCTCGACCGAGGAACTCTTCGACCTGGCCCACTTTCAGGATGGGCAGAAAGCACTCGATGTCGGCTGCGGTGTCGGAACCACCGCCATCCAGATGGCGCGTCGGTTCGGAACCGCCGTCACCGCAATCGACATCTCACCGATCATGCTCGAGCGAGCCCGGCGCAACGTCCAGCGGGCTGGCCTTGGGCGCGGGATCGAAGTCGACCAGGGCGACATCCTCGCGCTGCGATTCGCGGATAGCACGTTCGACCGGGTGATCGCCGAAGCGGTGACGATGTTCGTCGACCGCCAGCGCGCCGCAAGAGAATTGGTCCGGGTCTGCCGGCCGGGTGGGATGGTGCTTGCCACTGAGTTCTTCTGGCGCCAGCCGCCGACCGAAGAGGCACGTGAAATCTTCCTCGGGCAGGTGTGTCCGGGCATGCAGCTCGACAAGCTCGACGGCTGGGTACGCATATATAAGGATGCCGGCCTGTCTGCCATCGAGGTCCGATCCGGCCCATTCGAGATGATGACCCCTCGCGGTTTTATTGAGGACGAGGGTTTCATCAATGCCGTCGCCTGCATGTTTCGTGGTTTGTCGCGCGTCGCCTACCTGCGCAAGATGGCCTGGCTGATGCCGCGCATTAGGAGGGCAGTCCCGTACCTCGGCTATATCCTGGTCGGAGGCCTCAAGCCGGCGACCTCGTGAGCGGCCTTGCCCTCAAATTTGCCAGGTCGCAGATCGTGCCCCTTGTCGACGAGGGGCTCGGGAACTCCTCCTACCTGGTGTCGCTCGGCGATGGCCGAGCGTTGGTCGTTGATCCCCGTCGGGACCCGTCGCCCTACCTCGAGCTGGCGGAACGCCTCAACTTGCGGATCGTGTTTTCGGTGGAGACGCACCTTCATGCCGATTTCATCTCGGGCAGCCGCGAGCTGGCCGCATATGGCGCCGCCATCCTCGCACCGGCGGCGTCGCATCTCGCCACCGTCTATCGAGGACTCGAAGACGGGGAAGAGGTCGACCTTGGCGGATTGACCCTGCGAGCGACGGCGACCCCAGGACACACACCCGAGCAC
>VBDZ01000017.1 GCA_005881215.1 Chloroflexota bacterium
CAACTGGCGCGTCTACTTGGGTATTTCGTTGGAGACGGCGCTGTCGCCGGAAGGACGCCTGAGTTCATCAATGCCGATCCAGAGATTGTTGCTGACTTCAAGGCTGCTATCGCTGGACATTTCCCAACCTGTCATATAAATCAGCACGGACTTCACTACGTTGTATGCGGCTATTTTCAGAAGACTCGCGTGCCTGGGACGCAGAAGGGCAATCCCGTCGCTCGTTGGCTAAAGAAATTTAACCTCTGGGGAAAGAAGGCGGAGTTTAAGCGTTTCCCCGACGTGGCCTGGCGATGGGACAAGGAGACGCTGAAAGAATTCGTTCGCGGCTTAATGTCGTGCGATGGCAGCATCTTCCGCACCCAGAACGGACGGCCGCGAATCGAGTTCGGCGTTGCGTCGGAGGGACTGGCCAAGGATGTGCACCACGCCTTTGTGCGATTCGGTATCGTGGCACGCCTCTACCGAAAGTCGGAGCGCTGCTGGCGGGTGCAAATCACCGACTCCGAGTCTGTTGCCCGCTATCAGGCCGAGATCGGATGGATTGGCGAGAAGGTAAGTCGCTTTCCGACGGACTTGCCGCAGTTCCGGAGCAACAACGGCCATCTTCCCGTGATGGTTTGGGCAAAGGTTGGTCAGGCTGCTGCAATGCAGGGCCTCGGTTGGTCGAAGCTCGCGGTGCTCGCGGGAGAACGATCTCATACCTCCAAATTCGAGACATATAACCCGCGAAGGAATCACGGACTGTCTCAGCGACGACTCGGAGTTTTCAATGAGGTCCTCGAGGATTGGTGGCTGAGTGAGCTAGCGAATCCTGAACTTTATTGGGACCGGATCGTTTCCATCGAGCCGGTTGGCGAACAGCACGTTTATGATCTTGCCGTTCCGTCCGGCGCGAACTTCATCGCAGAAGACGTCCTCGTCCACAACACGTCCCTGACACTCAACATCGCGCAACACGCCTCCATCCAGTACAAGATCCCGGTTGCCATCTTTTCACTGGAGATGTCCGAACAGCAACTGGTTACGCGATTGCTGTGCAGCGAGGCGTCGGTCGATTCGTACCGCTTGCGCACCGGCTTGTTGAAAGACGCCGAGTGGCCACGAATTGCTCAGGCGATGGGTGCGCTCTCGGAAGCGCAGATCTACATCGACGACTCGCCGAACGTCTCCGTCATGGAGATGCGAACGAAGGCACGCCGCTTGAAGTCGGCGAACAACCTGGGGCTGATCATCGTCGACTATCTTCAACTGATGCAAGGTCGCAATCAGGAGAATCGTGTCCAGGAAGTCTCCGATATCTCGCGCGGCTTGAAGAGTCTCGCGCGAGAGCTACAGATTCCCGTGATTGCCTGCTCACAGTTGAGCCGAGAACCCGAGAAACGAACGGATCATCGGCCGCAGCTTTCCGACCTTCGTGAGTCCGGCACTCTCGAGCAAGATAGCGACCTCGTACTCTTCATTTATCGCGAGCGTTTCTACAACGACAACGTCGCGGAAGACAAGCGCAACCTCGCCGAGATCATCATCGCCAAGCATCGCAACGGTCCGACCGGAAAATTCGAGCTGCTCTTCATCGACGAGCAGACAAAGTTCGCGAACGTCGACAGGAGACGAGGAACCTAGCCATGGTCACCATCCTCGTGGGCGGCCAGTGGGGAGACGAGGGGAAGGGCAAGATCATCGATCTGCTCTCGGAGAACGCGGACATGGTGATCCGATCCCAGGGCGGCAACAACGCCGGTCATACGGTCGTCAACGCCGGCCAGGAATTTCGATTTCATCTGATCCCGTCAGGGATTCTTTACCCCAACACCACCTGTGTCATTGGCAACGGCGTCGTCCTCGATCCGCGGGTCCTGCTGGAGGAGATGGCACAGGTGCAGTCGCGGGGGATCAGTATCGACCGACTGCTGATCTCGGACCGCGCGCATCTCATCATGCCCTGGCATCCGACCCTCGACAAGCTGGAAGAAGAGCAGCGCGGCGACGATCGCCTGGGCACCACCTGGCGGGGGATCGGTCCGGCCTACGCCGACAAGGTCCGGCGAATCGGCTTCCGCGCCGGCGATCTTCAGAAGCCGCGATTTCTGGAAAAGAAACTAACCTTCGTCCTCGGCAAGATCAAGAATCCCATCCTCGAGCAGCTCTATCACGTCGCGCCGCTCGAGCGCCAGGCGATTCTCGACGAATATACCGCCTACGGCGAGCGCCTCGGCCCCTACATCAAAGACATTTTTCCCATCATCCATCAGGCGTTAGGACGCGGCGATCGCATCCTGCTCGAGGGCGCCCAGGGCAGCATGCTCGACCTGGACTTCGGCACCTACCCGTACGTGACGTCATCCTCGCCAACCGCCGGCGGCGCGCTCACCGGCTCGGGTATTCCGCCAACCGCCGTCGACCTGACCATGGGTGTCTTCAAGGCCTACACGACCCGCGTGGGTTATGGCCCCATGCCGACCGAGCTCGACAACCCGCTGGGCGAGCAGATCCGCAAGATCGGCGTGGAATACGGCACCACCACCGGGCGGCCACGCCGCGTCGGATGGTTCGACGCCGCGGTGGCCCGCTACAGCGTGGCCTTGAACGGGATCGGCTCGATCGCGCTGACCAAGCTGGACGTCCTTGACGGGCTGGACCCGATCCGGATCTGCACCGGGTACATCAGCAAGGGCGAGCTCCAGGAATTCCCGATGGCGAACATCAGCCACCTCAAGCATTGCGAGCCGGTCTACGAAGAGCTACCGGGCTGGGGTTCGCCGACCGCGCAGATCCGCAAGCCGGAAGATCTCCCGAAAGCGGCTCGCCGCTACGTCGACCGCCTGGCGCAACTCTGCGGAGCGCCAATCGACATCGTCTCCGTCGGGCCGTCGCGCGATCAAACGATCCGAATGACTGGCGGAGCCCACGAGTTAGCGGCGCGTCAGCACCAGCAGCAGCACCAGCCCAGCCACCCCTAGATACCAGAGGGCCGAGGCGGCGCTCAACAGCAGCTTGGTACGCCGGCCGACCAACGGCGCGGTCCAGGTGAGCCACAGACCGACCGGATTGATCACCAACAGTGCCGGCAGCAGCACAAAGGGGCTGCCCTGCACGCTTCGCAGCGGGCCGGGGCGCGTCGCCGCACTGCGCATCTGGCGAACCATGTCGTTGGGATCGCCCTGCGAATCGTAGGCGCGAACCGGCCGGGAGGCGGCGCCGCGGCTGTACGCCGTCGACACCGGCGAGGTCGCCATCACGGGCTGGCGCACCTCGGGACGCACCGGCTGGCGCGGTTCCGGGCGCAACGGAGCCCAGGCTTGTCGGTGCTCGGCCTCACCGGACTCAACCGTAAGCGTGCGCAGTCGCGCCGGGCCACCGGCTGGCCGGGCGCGACGCCGCAGGATGGCTTGAACGCGCAGCGCCACGGTCACGGCGACACTGGCCAGCAGCAAGCCCTCCCAGGCGGACTGCACGCCCTGGCCGTACCAACGCAAGATCATCGTGGCGACGCCTGCCGCGAGCCCGAACAAGAACGTGAATCGCTCGTCGAGCTGCACCCGACGACGGTCGGCGGCGACGTAGCCAGCAAGAAAGAGCGACGGTCCGGATGCCAGCTGGAACCCGAGATCGGCGCGAATCGCGAGCGCGACGGCGGCAATGCCCAGGAGAAATCCAGCGATCAGACCGAGCGAGACCTTTCGCGTGTACCAGAGGTAGGTCACCCCGAGTAAAATCGCGCCTGCCGAGGTGACCCCGATCGGTCCTGGCACATTGCCGACGTAAAGCTTGACCGGGTCGATGACGATTTGCAGCTTGTACCAGAGCAGCAGCGGATCGTCGAGGTGGCGGCCGTCAAACGGATTGATAAAGCCGACGCCCAGCTGTCGATCGATCAAGAACAGCAGCCCGAAGACGACCAGCGCGGGGTGCAGCATGACGCGCTGCAGCTGGGGCCAGAGCACGGTGTCGACCACGATGAAGACGATGACCATCGTCGCCGCCACCCAGGCCGGCGTGCGCGGTGAGAAGAAGCAGGCGATCAGGATGCTCGCCACCAGCGGATGGGTCGCCTTGAAACCAATCCAGGCCGGAAGACCGAAGGTCAACCGCGCCAGCTGGATCGCCAACAGGCAAACGATCCCGGCGAGAAACGACAGCGCAAACAGCAGCAGCGCGTCCTGCAGGAAGAAAACGATCCCGGCAATGACCAGAGGTAGCAGGGCGAGCGCGTAGGCGAGGTCGTAGCTGAGCTGCTCCGGCTGCACCAGGAGCAACTGCGGGACACCCTGCAGCGCTCGCCAGAGCTGTCGCACGCGAGCATTGTAGTCGAGCTTCTCCGGAAATCAGGCCCGGTACTGGACGCTGCGTCCAAAATCGTAGCCCGGATCCAGCAGAATCGTCTGCTATCCTTACTCCGTTTTTCCGGGCACCCAGGTGAGATTTCCGCGCCGCATCGTCCTGTCCACGCTCATCACGCTGGCCACGGGGTTGCTCCTCATGGTCGCTGCCTCCGCCGCGGACACGCGCTGGACATCAACCGGCGCCCAGCAACCGGGGACGCCCGATCGACCCGTCTGGTCGATCGCCGTCTCGCTCACGCATCCGAGCGTCTTGCTGGCGGCAACCCAGGGCCGTGGCGTCTTGCGCAGCGGCGACTCCGGGGCCACCTGGACGACCGCTATCGCCGGCGTCGATGGGGCCTGGGTGGTCCGTTTCGATCCAAACCAACCGCTAACGGCGTACGCCGGGACCCAGGCCGCCGGAATTTACAAGTCCATCGACGAAGGAAAAACCTGGGCCGCGCAGAACCATGGACTGAACAGCCTGGACGTGCGCTCGATCGAGCTGTCCAGCGGCCTGATTGTCCTGGGAACCGCCCAGGGGGTGTACTACTCCGACGATGCCGCGGGGAGCTGGCATTCGCTGGGCCTCGACTCGCTCAGCGTTGCGGCGGTGGCCATCCTGCCAAAAGCGGCCGGGGTGACGCTCTTCGCCGGCGCCGATAACGGATCGGGTGGCGCCGGATACCTGATGAAAAGTGAAGGAATCGCCGGCAGCTGGGCGGTGGTCAAGGGCAATTTCCCCGGCGATGCCGTCGTCGCCTCGCTGGCGGTGGCGTCGGCCGTGTCGGGCGGCTCCGATCCGCCGGTCCTCGCCGGCACCTCGCAGGGGCTTTTCCGAACCGACGATCGCGGGGCGACCTGGGCTCCGCTGAGCGGGCTGCCGACGACTGACTTCAATATTGCCCTGTTCAATCCCGCCAATCCGGACCAGATCTATGTCGGCAGCGACGGCGACCAGGGCAACGGTGGCGTTTTCCGGTCGCTCGACCGGGGCGCCAGCTGGACGGGGCTCAGCGTGGGGCTTCCGGTCAAGCCCCGGGTCACGGCGATGGCGCTCCAGCCGCTCAACCCGGCGCAGCTGGTTGCCGCCGCCTGGAATCCGACCGATGGCTCGGCCGGCGCCTACCGGATCGCGGACCCGGCCGCCACCGTAGCCGGCGTTACCCCGACCGCGGCGGCCTCAGGCACGATTCGGGCGTCCAGCCCGTCGAATCCGACGGTCGTGGCGCCCAGCCCGGCCCGCCGATCCGCCGGCTCGCCAGCCTACGGGACCTACGTGGTCGCCCTCGTGGTCCTGCTGGCCCTCGGTGCCGTGGTGTGGGTCCGGCGCTGGCGAATCGGTCGTGAAGACCGCCGCACCTACGGTCCGTGACCGGGTGTGACGAACGGGAGGGGGCGGTTAACCATCCTTTCACCGGTTCAGGCTGGCGGATCGAGGCCGGCGCCGCTACCCTCTTGGCTACAGCCCGCCGGACGCGGGCCCAGGAGGTCGATCGCCGCTGCTCACCACCCGCTCGAGGCGAGTCCTGAACATGGATTCCGCTGAGGCGACGCTACGGACGCTGGGGATCGAGCTTCCCGAACCGCCGAAGCCGCTGGCCTCCTACGTGCCGGTGCAGCAGGTTGGCGAGCTGCTCTACACCTCCGGTGTGATTCCGTACTGGAACGGCGAGCTCAAGTTCAAGGGCGTGGTCGGCGCCGACGTTAGCGTCAAGGACGCGGCCCGAGCGGCCGAGATCTGTGCCCTGAACATCATGGCGCTGGTTCGCCAACACGCCGGCTCGCTCGACCAGGTCGAGCAGTTCATTCAGTTGAGCGGATTCGTGCGCTCGGCCTCCGGCTTCGAAGAGCAGCCCAAGGTGCTCAACGGCGCCTCCGACCTGATCTTCAAGGTGTTCGGGGAGCGCGGCCGCCACACCCGCCAGGCGCTTGGCACCAGCGAGCTCCCGCTCGGCGTGCCGGTCGAAATTTCCGCGATCGTTCGCCTGAAGCGCTAAGTCAGGCGGCCAGCGGCAACCAGGCGGTAAACGTCGCCCCCTGGCCCGGCTCGCTCGCGGCCTCGATGCTGCCGTGGTGCGCTTCGACGATCGATTTGGCGATGGCCAGGCCGAGTCCCGATCCGCCGGTCGACCGGTCGCGCGCTTTCTCTCCGCGGTAAAAGCGCTCGAAGATGTGGGGCAGATCCTGTCGCGAGATGCCGGGGCCGCCGTCCTGCAGCCGAATGGCCGCGCGGCCGTCCGTGGCGAATAGGCTCCAGTGCTGTGGCGTTCCCGGCGCGTACTTCAAAGCGTTCTGGGCCAGGTTGGTGACGACTTGCTTGAGGGCTTCCGGGTCGGCATTCACCTCGATGCCAGCCTTGATGTCGCGTGATTCGGTCGCGCCCTTCGCCGGGAGGCCGAGCTCGTCGAGCGCCTGGTTGAGGAAGCGATCGAGCGGCAGTCGCTGTCGTTGCGGCGCCTTCCCCGACTCAAAGCGAGTCAGCGTTAACAGGTCGTTGACCAGGCGCGTCATCCGGCTGCTCTCCTGCTGCATCGCTGCCAGCGATGCCTGCAGGGTCTCCGAATCGACGCTCTCCCGCCGGCCGAGCACGTCGATGTAGCCGGCGATCGAGGTCAGCGGGGTGCGCAGCTCGTGGGAGGCGTCGGCGACGAAGTGCCGCATTTCGTCCTCAGCTTGCCGGCGGACTTCGAAGGCCTGGTCGATCCCTGCCGCCATCTGGTTGAAAGCGACCGCCAGCTTGCCGATTTCGTCCTGGGTTTTTGGCACGCTGACCCGTTGCTTGTAGTCGCCCGCCGCCAGCGCCCCGGCGGTGGTCGACATCTGCTCCAGGGGTCGCAACGCCCGGCCAATGATCAGCGGGCTGAGCAGTAGGGCCACCAGCAGCACCAGGAGCGAGCCGACGATCGCCAGCTGGCGGTCGGCCTGGAGCGTCTGGTCGACGACGGCGGTGGGGATCGACAATTGGACGACCCCGATGGGCTTGGTCCCGACGCGAATCACGTTGAGGACGGCCAGATGCGTGGAGCCATCGGCCGCGGTGGCCAGGTAGTAGACCCGGGGATTGGTTCGAATGGCATTCAAGTAATCCGTCGTGGTCAGCGTCGGAGGCGGCTGATCCGGGGTGATCCCGGCAGATACGGCTTGCCACTGTCCGCCGTTGGCGTCGAAGATCGCCGCCGAAGTGTGGCCCGAGGCAAGCTCGGTGGCGAACTGTTTCGAGAGCATCAGGGCCCGAAGCGCCGCGGCCGGCCGCGCGCTGGTGCCGATCTGGCGTTTGAACGCCAGCAGATCGGCGGCGTACTCGCTGCTCAGCGCCTCGGCATTGGTTCGAAACAGCACCTCGCGGGCGGCGAAATACTGGGCGACACCGCCGACCAGCAGTAGCACCGACAGCAGGCCCAGGTAAAGAAACGTAAGCCGCCAGCGGAGCGAGCGGAAGCGCGACATAAACGAGCCGCGCGACGCCCGGCTCACGCCTTGATCCGGTACCCGACTCCCCGCACGGTCTGGATCAATTCATGCTTCTCGTCGCCGAGCTTCTGCCGGAGATATCGGATGTAGACCTCGACGTTATTGGCGTCGCCGTAAAAGTTATAGCCCCAGACCTGGTCGAGGATGCGGTCGCGGGGCAGCACCTGGTTGGGATGCATCATCAGCAGCCGAAGGAGATCGAACTCGCGCGCGGACAGGTCGATCTGGCGCCCGTCCCGGCGAACGTCGCGGGTGGTCTCGTCCATGGTGACGTCCTGCACTTGCAGCTGTGGGCCGGCGTTCGGATTCCGGCGGCGCATGACTGCCCGGATCCGAGCCAGCAGCTCCCCGAAATCGAACGGTTTGACCAGGTAGTCGTCCGCCCCCACCTCGAGCCCCTTGATCCGGTCCTGGACCTCGTCGCGTGCAGAGAGAATGATGACCCCGGTGTCCTTGTTGCCGCGGATCGCCTCGGCCACCGCCAGGCCGTCCAGCTTCGGCATCATGATGTCGAGCACCACGACGTGCGGCTTGAACTCGCTGATCAGCCGCAGGGCGGCCTGGCCGTCGGGCGCGGCTTGCACCTGGAAGCCTTCGTACTGAAGGCCCAGCCGAATGAAGTCGACGATGCTGCGCTCGTCGTCCACGACGAGGACGCGCGGGCTGCGGGTGGACGATGCGTCCGGGGCGGGCTCCGCCATTTTGGCCTCAATATAACGGCGGTTTTCTCGAAATCCCAGCTTCCGGAGCGCTTCTCAGCCGGCTCTCAGTAAGCTCGTTCGGTGCAGCCGGCTGACGCTCCCCAGCGGCCGAACGTCCGCCGCCGGCGGGCCTGGCTCCTGCCCTCGCTGGTGGGCGGCTACCTGACGGTCGTCACCCTCTTCATGGTGTTCGTGCTGCACCTGTCCGTCTCACCCGAGCGCCTGCTGATCCTGATGCTGATCGCCGCCCTGGTGCTGGGCCGGGCGCGGCTGTTCCTCGCCGACTGGGTCCCATTCCTGGTGCTGTTTCTCTCCTACGAGTACCTGCGCGGCCTGGGCGGCAAATTTGGCATGCCGATTCATGACGTGACCGGGCTGGAGCGCTGGATCAGCTTCGGGCAGGTGCCCAGCCTGGTTCTGCAGCAGGCCTTCTACCACGCCGGCCAGGTCAGCTGGTACGACATCGCGGCCACCATGTTCTACTTCCTGCACTTCGCCTTCCCGCTCGGGCTGGGGTACCTGTTCTGGATCGTCGATCGGCGGACATTCCTCCGGTTCTCCCGGGCGTTGATCGCCATGTCCTTCGCCGCGTTCGTGTTTTATCTATTGCTTCCGGTGGCGCCCCCCTGGAAGGCCGTTCCCGGGGTGGTGAAGATCATCGACCACACGCTGCCCAGCTTCACCGACCTTCCCGGTATCCCGGTTCCCGCGACCATCTACCACTGGCTGACGCCGAACCAGTACGCGGCGATGCCGTCGTTGCACGCGGCATTCCCGCTGCTGGGCGCGCTGTTTGCCCTACGGCTCTGGGGGCCGCGCGCCTGGCCGACCCTGCTCTACACGGTTGGGGTCTGGCTCAGCATCGTCTACCTCGGCGAGCACTACGTGGTCGACATCATCGGCGGCGTGATCTTCGCCCTGGCGGCGTTCTTCGGTGAGGACGCCTTTACGAAGTGGTGGCACTCCCTCAGGAGCGCCAGATCTTTTTCATGATGGCGCGGGCCAGCTTGTCCGGGTCGTGGTGGGTCGAGATCCGCGGGTTGACCACGTCGACCAGGACCGCGTGGATGCTGCGCTGGTTGACGGTCGCCGCGTCGTAGACCACCCGCTTGATGCCGGCGGTCTGGGCGGACGGTGGGAGCGGGAAATTGTTGTTGCTGTTGACCACCACGAAGTCGAAAATGTTCGTCCCCAGGTGCCCCTCGATCGCCTTCAGGTGATCGCTAACCCGGAAGGCGTCCGTTTCACCCGGCTGGGTGGCGACGTTGCAGACGAAGACTTTGATCGCGGGTGAGGCCTTGAGCGCTTCCGCCATGCCGTCGACCACCAGGTTCGGCAGGATGCTGGTGTAGAGGCTGCCGGGGCCGACGATGACCATCTCGGCGTTCAGGATGGCCTCTTCGGCTTCGGGGTTGATGGTGGGCTCTGGCTGCAGGAATACCCGTTTGATCGCAGTCGCAACCGTGCCTTCCCCGTCCCCGTTGGAATGCGGAATGCTCGACTCCCCAACCCGGGTCTGGCCGTCGGCCATTTCCGCAATCAGGGTGACGTCGCGCAGCGTCGACGGCACGATCTGGCCCCGGACGGCGAGGACGCGCCCCGACTCCCGGATGGCGTGCTCGAAGTCGCCGGTGATCTCGGCCATGGCCATGATGAACAGGTTCCCGAACGAGTGGCCGTTGAGGCTGCCTTCATTGAAGCGGTGCTGGAACAGGGTGGTCATCAGCGGTTCGACGTCGGCCAGGGCCGTGATGCACTGCCGGAAGTCGCCTGGGGGGAGGATCCGGTACTCCTGGCGCAGCCGCCCAGAGCTGCCACCGTCGTCGGCCACAGTGACGATCGCAGTCAGGTTGCCGGTGTACTTCTTCAGGCCGCGTAACAGCGTCGACAGCCCGGTGCCGCCACCCAGCGCGACCACCCGGGGGCCTTTCTGAAGAAACCGGTAGTTATAGATGATCTCGGAAAGCGCCCGGTCGCGGCCGGGCAAAAAGGGGCCCAGCACCGACTGGGTGAGCTTGTACAGGGCGTAGAGGATGATGCCGATCCCGAGGGCGCCGAACAAGACAGCCCGGACGTAACGGTCGACAAACTGGAGGGTCAGGTAGTACGTGATGCCTGGAAAGCGAACTCCGGAGGAGTAGAAGTTACGCAGGGCGTAGCCGATCCCCAGGCTGATCAAGATCATCCCGACCATCAGGAGGACGAGCCATCGTTTGACGTGGAGGCCGGGGGTGAACCAGCGCACCACCCGGGGGTTCATACGTAAGGGGGCCACCGGCGCCCCAAGCTTAGCACAGCATTTTTTGAACTCATTTCCCGGCCATTTCGTTACATCTTTTTGGCCCTATGCCGCTCGCCGGAAGCGGCATATAATCGACTCAGGGTCCGGGAGAGTGACTTCCGACTCAGTTCACGAGCCTGTTCGAAAGGCACAAAAGGAGGTCGTCTCTGGATGGCGATCAAGGCAGAGGGTGTCACCCGCGCGGCTGAGGCCCGCAAGAAAGAGCAGGCGCAGTACTGGGTCTACCTGGACGGCGAGTTCAAGCGCTACGCGGACGCCCGCCTTGGCCTGATGACCCACGCCCTGCATTACGGCACCGGGGTATTTGAAGGCATCCGGGGTTACTGGAGCCCCGAGCACGAGCAGCTCTTCGTCCTCAAGTTGCGGGAGCACTTCGCCCGCCTACAACGCTCGGTCAAGGTGCTAAAGCTGAAAATCCCGATTTCGCTGGACGAGCTCTGCAAGACCAGCATCGAGCTCGTCCGGAAAAACAACTTCCGACAGGATATATATCTCCGGCCGTTGGCCTTCAAGAGTTCCGAAGAGATCGGCGTCCGACTTCATAATCTGAGAGATTCGTTCGCGATCTACGTCACGCCGTTCGGCAACTACGTCGACATCGAGCGCGGCATCCGCTGCATGGTCTCGAGCTGGCGCCGGGTCGACGACAACGCCGCCCCCGCCCGTGCCAAGATCACCGGCATCTACGTCAATTCGGCTTTGGCCAAGACCGAGGCCATGGAGAACGGCTTCGACGAGGCAATCATGCTCACGCACGAAGGTCACGTCTGCGAAGGCAGCGCCGAGAATATTTTCTTGCTGCGCGATGGCAAAGCCTATACGCCACCGACCTCCGACAACATCCTTGAGGGCTTGACGCGACTCGGCATGATCGAGCTGCTTCGCAACGAGCTCAAGGTGGAAGTCATCGAACGCTCCATCGATCGGTCGGAACTCTACGTTGCGGACGAGATTTTCCTCTGCGGCACCGGCGCGCAGATCTCGCCGGTGGTCGACGTCGATCACCGCCCGGTCGGCGACGGCCAGGTGGGCCCGGTGGTCAACCGCTTGCAAAAGCTCTACTTCGATATCGTCCGGGGCCGCAACGACAAGTACCGTCACTGGCTGACCCCGGTTTACTAACTCACAGGCGGGCGGAAGCGCGGCGACAGCAGGCCGCGCGCTGATGCGCATCGTGATCGCGCCCAATGCCTTCAAGGGCTCGCTCTCCGCGCTGGAGGCCGCCGAGGCGATCGCCGAGGGAGTCCAGGTTGCTGCTCCCGATATCGAGTTGGTCTTGCTGCCGATTGCCGACGGCGGTGACGGCACCGTCGAGGCACTGGTCGCCGCCACCCATGGCGAGCACCGGAGCCTGCGGGTCAGAGGGCCACTCGGCGATCCCGTCGATGCCGCCTACGGACTGATCGATCAGGGCTCGACGGCCGTGATCGAAATGGCGAAGGCAGCCGGTCTCGCGCTGGTGCCAACCGAGCAACGCGACCCGCGCATTACGACCACGTATGGGGTCGGTGAGCTGCTGCAACACGCCTACGACGCCGGCGCGCGTCACTTCATTGTCGGCATCGGTGGCAGTGCGACGAACGACGGCGGGGCCGGCATGGCCCAGGCCCTCGGCTACCACCTGCTCGACGAACAGGGGCACGAGCTTCCCCCCGGCGGCCTGGCACTGAACAAGCTGGCCCGCATCCACGTCGGCGGGGTCCATGCAGACTGGAAAGCGGCCGTCGTCGATGTGGCGTGCGACGTGAGCAATCCGCTTACCGGTCCGAGCGGGGCCAGTGCCGTCTACGGTCCGCAAAAAGGCGCCACCCCGGAGATGGTCGCCGAGCTGGATGCCGGGCTGCAGCGCCTCGCCGAGGTTATCCAGCGCGACCTTGGCGTCGACGTCGACTCGCTGCCGGGTGCGGGGGCGGCGGGCGGCCTGGGGGCCGGCCTGGTGGCCTTCGCCGGGGCCAGGCTTCGGCCGGGCGCCGAGATGGTGATGGAGGCCCTGAGGCTCGACGAAAAGTTGCAGGGCGCGGACCTGGTGATCACCGGCGAAGGCCGGCTGGACTCCCAGACGGCCCGGTTCGGGAAGGGCCCGGCGGCGGTCGCCCGGCACGCGCGAAATGCGGGGATCCCCGTGATCGGCATCGCCGGCAGCCTCGCAGGCGAAAACGAGTTACAGCTGCTCTTCGACGGTCTGATGGCCACCAACGTCGAGCCGTGTTCCCTGGAGCAGGCCATCGCCCAGGCCCGGCCGCTGCTGGTTCAGGCGGCCACTCGCACGATGAGCCTGGTGCTGATCGGCGGGCGCCCAAAGCCGCTGGCCTAACATCGAGAGATGCCGCATCGGCACGATGACGAGTACCAGCACCGTCATGACCACGATGCGGAACCCCACGTGCACCGGCTGCTCGAAGTCATCGAGCACGCGCATGGCGCCCATGGCGACGACCGCCACAGCCATACGCACATCGTGATGACGGCGCCGGCGGAGCCCGTCCAGGATAGCCGTCATCATCGTCATCGTCTCGAGGAGCCGTTCGAGCACGACCACGCGTCGTCAGGTCCGGCGCATCGTCATCGACTGGGCGACCTCGAACATCACGATTCCGACCGTCACTGGCACGCGATCGACATCATCGAGATCGTGATCGAGCGACCGGCATGACGGTCGCTCAGGGCCGGCCGGCGATTGCGGACCGGCTCGACCACGTGTCGATCGCGACTAAAAGAATTTCGTCCATGGTGCCGCTGATCCGCGACGTCCTTGGGGCTCGATTCTTGATGGGCGCAACCGAAACCGCGCAGGGATTCCGCTGGGCGCAGTTTCAATTCCCGGCTGGCGGGGTGATCGAGCTGATCGAGCCGGTCGGCTCGCAGGGCTTTCTCCATGACTTTCTTCGCCAGCGCGGCGAGGGCCTGCATCACGTGACCTTGCGGGTCCGCGATATCGCCGCTCGCGCCGCCGAGCTCGAACAGCTCGGCTGGCATCCGTTCCGACCGAACTATGCCAATCCGGTGTGGAAAGAGTTCTTTCTGCATCCGCGCGAGACCCACGGTGTCCTGGTTCAGCTCGCGGAATCAGAGCTGCCCTACCCGAGAGAGATCGAGTACTACCAGCAGCTGGATCTCGAAGGTCTCGAGCCCTGAGCCGCTACTGGATGTCGAACTCGTTCCCCTCGGGATCGAACATGTTGACCCAGTACTCGCCGCGTTCGGCCATGGCACGTGATTTGCGGGCTCCGAGCTGCACCAGTCGGTCGACTTCGGGATCGACCCGACGGCGGCGCTCCTCCAGGGGCGTGTCCCTCGGGCCGCCGACGTTCAGGTCGAGGTGCACCCGGTTCTTCACCACCTTGCCCTCGGGAACGCGCTGGAAGTAGAGCCGTGGCCCTCGCCCGTCCGGGTCGACGACGGCGCTGGCGGAGTTCCACTCAGACTCTGGAATGCCCTGGGCCTTGAGCCAGGCCGGCCAGTTGTCAAAGCCGGGCGGGGGATCCTGCAGCCTGTAGTGAAGGGCGGCCGCCCAGAAGCGGGACAGACGTTCCGGGTCGGCGCAATCGAAGACGATCTGCACGCCGGTGGCCACCGGAAGAATATATCTAGTGCTTGCGGTAGCCGCCCTGGACGCGCCCATCCATGAACGAGATCTTGGGATGGCGCGCCTTCGAGGTCAGGCGGCGAGTCACGACGGCGGTGTTGAGCTGGATCACGACGTCGTTCCGCTGCAGATGCGGCGGGTTCGGGTAACGCTCCGAGCAGGCCGGACAGGAATCGAGATGCTGGGCCACCATCTTGCGTTGTTCGCGGCGTAGGGTTCCCGGCGGAAAATTGTCGAGTAAATAGGCGATCGTGGGGCAGCGCGACTCCTCGGTCTGGGCCTTGCCCTCCATGAAGAGATATTCCTCTTTGAAGCGCCGGCGAGCCCGATGCAACAGTGTCTCGACCGCGCTTTCAGAGACTTTCATCTTGCGGGCGATGTTGGCGTAGCTCAGGCCCTGCAGCTCGCGCAAGGTCAAGACCAATCGGTACTTCTCGGGTAAGCGCCGCGCCACCGACCAGACGGCGTCGCGGAGCTCGCTGATCTCGAGCGCGACTTCGGGGCTCTTGCGGGAGTCGCCGTCGGGAACCTGCAACACCGAGTCTTCGTTTTCTTCGTCGTCGATCTCCTGGGCCTCGGGAAATTTCTTTCGACGTCTCAGCTCGTCGTAGCAGAGGTTGGTCGCGATCCGATGGATCCAGGCGGAGAAATTAAAGCTGTCGTTGATCCGATGGATCGTCCGCAGGATCTGGAAGAACGTTTCCTGAGTCAGGTCCTCGGCCAGTTGCCGGTCCCTCAGCAGTCGGAAGGTCAGGCCGTAGATGGCCTTGTGGTAGCGCTTGAAGAGGGTATCGAAGGCGGCGACGTCGCCGCCAAGATAGTCCCGGATAAGGTCGAGATCCGAGGGCCCCCGGGCAACTCGCGTCACTACCCTGAATACCACCCGGACTCGGCAAAATCGTTCGACGTGAGGTCCCTCCCGCCGAGTCGCTGGCGCATCATAGCACCCAGTCTTGCGCGCCCCGCAACACTCTCTGATGCATTTTCCAGCTTTGTCACACAGCCGCGATTTTTTCGCAGGAGTTTCGTAATTGGCTCGTTATAATGCCGCTGACGTTTACCATCACGAGGGCCAGAAATGGGCAGTCCGGGGGCTAGAAAAGCCACCACCGTCACCATCCGATTTCTTGACGACGAGATCATCGAAGGCCGAGTCGGCACCCTGAGCCTGAACCAGCCGAATCTCGAGCTCGACATGCCCGACGACGCCAGCAACAATGAGCGCGCCCTGATCCCGCTGCCCTCGATCAAGCGGATCACGCTGAAAGCCGGGGCGCCGACGAGCGAGGAGCAGAAGCGCGCCCAGCGTAAGGTGGCAATCCGGTTCCAGGATGGCGAAGTCCTCAAGGGCTATCTGGATGGCGACCTGCAGCACGCCAGCCACGGACTCGTGCTGCGGTTCATGACCGTAGAAAAAGACCACATCGAAACCCTGGGCATTCCCTACACGGCGCTCAAGGCCCTGTTTTATCTCAAGTCCTGGGACACGCGGCCGCCGGAGTTCGATGGCAAGGAAGACCGGCATCTGAGTAAACGGCTTTCCTCGCCTCTCGTGGACCTGATCTCCGACATGGGTCAGCTGGAAAAGCTTCGCAAGCGCGGGGCCATCACGGAGAGCGAATTCCAACGGAAGCGCGGCAAGATCCTCGATAACATCTAGACCTGCGGTTCTCGCCCTGGCACTGCTGCCCATCGTGGGCGGCTGCAGCTCGCTGCCGTCGGTGCGGATCCCGATCGGTTCGGCGACCCCGGTGGCGGCCCAGTACCGGCCCGAACCGGCGCGGCACGAGGGCGGCACCCTGGTGGTTGGCGACTGGGAGAGTCCGACAAACTTCTCGCCGCTCTTCAATCAGGAGGTGCCCGCGGCCCAGGTCGACGCCCTGCTCTACGCCGGGCTCGTCCAGCTGGACGCCAACCTGCAGCCGATCCCCGACCTGGTGACGCGCGTCCCCACATTGCAGAACGGCGATGTCACCTGGAACCGGGGTGCCGGCACGATGGACGTGAGCTACTCGCTGCGGCCGGGCTTGCGCTGGTCGGATGGCCTGCCCCTGACCTCGGCCGATGTCGCCTTCACCTGGCGGCTGATCGTCAATCCCGCCGTCCAGGGCGTGCTGTCGCCGGAGGGCTACACGGCGATTTCGCGCATTGATATTCACGACGCCCTCCGGTTCACGCTGCGCTTCGACCGCGTCTATCCGAAATATCTGAACCTGTTTCCGGCGATCCTGCCGCAGCATCGCCTGGGAACCATCGCGCCCGCGCAGCTGGCGTTCGATGCCTTCTGGGGGCGGCCGGACGTGGTCAGCGGGCCGTTCAAGATTTCCGAGCTGGTTCCGGACGACCACATCACGTTGATCCGAAACGAGGCCTGGTCACAGGGACGATCCGGGCGCCGGCCCCATCTCGACAGTGTGGTGTACAAGATCTATCCCGAATCGGCCCAGCTCATCGATGGGGCTCGCGCCGGACAGGTGGGGCTCGCGCTCGAGATTCCCGACGACCAGGTCGCCACCCTGTCAAACGTCGGCGCCATGACGATTCAACGGCGTTCCCAGCTTGCCTATGAGCAGGTCACGTTCAATCAGCAAGACCCGAACCCCCTGACCGGTCAGCCGCCGCTCTGGAAGAACGATCCGGCCCTGCTGCAGGCGCTCCGGATGGCCATCGACCGGCCGGGTTTGATTAAGAAATTCTTCCGCGACCAGGCGCAACTCGCCGAATCGCCGATTCCGAGCTTATTGACAGCGTTTCACGATCCTGACGTTTCGCTCCAGTACGATCTGACCAGCGCTCAACGATTGCTCGACGGCGATGGGTGGGCGGTTGGGCCGGACGGCGTCCGCAGCAAGAATGGCCGGCGACTGAGCTTTCACTTCGTCACCGCCCTGGGAAGCCCGCTTCGGGACGGCATCCGTGACGCGCTGGTCGGGCAGTGGCGGAAGCTGGGAGTCGACGTCAGCGCCAGCGATGCCCATCCGAGCGATTTATTCAGCGGCTACGCCCAGGGCGGCCTGCTCGAGCGCGGCCAGTTCGAGGCAGGGTTGTGGACCTGGAGCATCGGTCCGGACCCTGACGGGGTCTACCCGCTCGAGCATTCTTCGCAGATCCCCACCGATCAAAACCAGGGGCAGGGATCGAACTTCGGCCGGTTCAACAGCGCAGACCTCAACCGTAATCTGGACCGGGGCCGCAGTACCCTGGTCACCATCGAGCGGGTGCGAGCCTATGCCGCGTTCGAACGAGCGTACGCCCGGCTGGGCTACGAGCTGCCCCTGTTCGAGCGGGTGCTGGTCGTCCTGGCGAGCCCGCATCTCCACAACCTGGCGCCAAACGCCGCGCCGGATACGACATCTTGGAATGCGGCCGACTGGTGGATTGATTGAATGCTCGGTGTTAGAAAGGCTTAGAAAAGGCCACCCTTCGTTGACCCGTTCCTGTAGCCGCCCGTAGAATGCAGCCCGATATCGCGCCCACCGTCCCGCGATCGCTGCGATTGCTCGCCGTGGCCGCCACCGGCGCAGTCTTACTCGTGGCCTGCGCGCCGAGCAGCAATGGAACGAATCCTTCGATCAAGCCCGGTGGGAAGGTCACGGTTGCCTCCTGGCAGGAGCAGGACAGCCTGCTGGCCTGCAACATCACGGCAGCGCAGTCGCATGCCTGCGCCTACGTCAACCCGGCCATGGAAGGCCTGCTCACCGTGAGAGCCAACCAGGACCCGTTGCCCAGCAGCCCGAAACTCTCCGACTACTGGGTCCCGGAGCTGGCCACTGAAGTTCCCACCCTGGAAAACGGCGATGTCAAGGTCAGCGGCGACCGGATGGACGTCACCTGGAAGCTACGCCACGGCGTCAAGTGGCACGACGGCATTGCGTTTACGTCCAAGGACGTAAAGTCCACGTTTGATTTCTGGTGGCTCAAGTATCGGGACAGGAACCCGACCCCACTCGTTTCGACCAGCGGCTGGGATCAGGTCGACAGCGTGGACACCCCCGATGATTACACAGCGATTGTGCACTTCAAGAGCGTCTACGCCGCCTATCTCACGCTGGGGACCGGGCCCTACGGGGTGCTCCCGGATCACCTCCTGCAGCAGGTGTGGGCCAAGACTGGGAACCTGACAACAGACAAAGTAACCGTCAATGTTCCAGGTGGCTTCAACGGCTCGGACACGCTCGACAAAGTCATGGTCGGCACCGGGCCCTTCATGTTCAAGGAGTGGGTGACCGGCGACCATCTGACGCTGGTTAGGAACCCCCATTGGTGGGGTGGCGGCGGGCGGCCTTACCTGAACGAGATCCGGGTCAAGTTCGACGCCGATCCCAACATCGAGCTCAACGAGCTGCGCACCAACGCGATCGATCTGGGACTGGACCTGCGGCCCTCGCTGCTGCCGCCGCTGTCCCGACTGAACGACGTGACGACCGTGACCATCCTCGATAGCGCCTCCGAGCACCTGGATATCAATCTGCACAACACGTTTCTCAAAGATGTGACGGTTCGAAAAGCGATCCTGATGGCGATCGACCGGCAGAAGATCGTCGACACCTTGCTGCTGGGTAAGACCACCGTGCCCCCGGATGCCTGGATGTGTATTCAGACCGGCGCCTGGTGCCTCGATCCGACCGCCAAGCACACCCAGTACGACCCCGCGGCGGCGAACAAGCTGCTCGACGATGCCGGCTACAAAATGCAGACCTCGGGCCCGTGCAAACAATTTCGCGCGGATCCAGAGGGCCGATGCGTCACGCTGCATTTGATTACGACGACGCTGCCATTACGCGAAGAGCAGGAGGTGGTGATCGCCTCGGATCTGGCCAGCATTGGAATCCAGATCATCAAGCCGTTCGCCAACGTGCCCGCCAGCCGCATGTTCGGCTCCTGCACCAGCGGCGGCGTCATCTACAGCCACAACTTCGATCTGGCCATGTACACGAACAACTACAGCTACCCGGCGGAACCGGATTCGCTCGCGTACACGGCGTATCACAGCTCGCAAATTCCGACCGATGCCAACGGCTGCGTCGGCCAGAATACAACCTACATCAGCGATCCCCAGCTCGACCAGGCCCTCGACCAGGCGCGCCTCTCGGTCAAGCTCAGCGACCGGAAAGATAAATATATTTTGGCCCAGCGTCGGCTGACCGATATTATTCCGGAAATTCCCCTCTATCAGGGCGTGGATGTCGAGGCCTACAACAAGAAACTGGCGGGCTACAAGGGTAATGAATTCTGGTGGATGAACCAGACCGCCGACTGGTATATCAGCCAGTAGCTACTCTCTTGGCATGAAAGATTTAGCTGAGGCTGCTCTCAACGCCGCCCAGATGAAGGGGGCCAGCTACGCGGATGTGCGACTCGACGAGCGGGTTCAGCAGGATGTCACCGTCAAGAACGGCCAGCTGGCCGCCGTTTCCGACGATGCCAGCGAGGGCGTCGGCGTCCGGGTGCTCGTCGACGGCGCCTGGGGATTTGCCGGGAGCGCAAGATTAGATATCGACGAGGTCCACGAAGTCGTCGACCGCGCGATCCGGATCGCCCGGGCCAGCGCCCGCGCCCGATCAACCCCCGTGGACCTGGGACCGCCGGTCACCTCCCGCGGTCAGTACAAAACGCCCGTCGAGCGCGATCCGTTCAGCGTGCCTTTGACTGAGAAAGTCGAGCTATTACTGAGGGCGGACCAGGCGATGGCTTCGGCGAAAGGCGTCAGCATTCGCGAGGGCTCGATGGAGTTCATCAAGCAGAAGAAAATTTTCGCCTCGACAGAGGGCGCCTATACGGAACAGGAGCTCTACGAGAGCGGCGCCGGGATCGAGGCCACGGCGACCTCTCCCGACGACGTGCAGAACCGCTCGTATCCAAATTCGTTTGGCCGTCACCAGGGCGCCGGCGGCTACGAGTACATCACGGCAATGCAGCTCGACCGGCACGGTGAGCGCATCGGTCAGGAAGCCGTCGCGCTGCTGACGGCGCCGCAATGCCCGAGCGGCGTCAAAACGCTCATTCTCGACGCTAGCCAGACGGCCCTGCAGATCCACGAGTCCTGCGGCCATCCGACTGAGCTCGACCGCGTTTTTGGCATGGAGGCTGCCTATGCCGGCACGAGCTTCATGACGCCGGAAAAGCTCAATCTGTTGCGTTATGGCTCGCCCCGGGTGACCATCACCGCGGATGCCCTGACGCCCACCGGGCTGGGGACGTTTGGGTGGGACGACGAGGGGGTGCCGGCGCAACGGTCTTATCTCATCAAAGAAGGTCTCTTCGTCGGCTATTTGACTTCGCGCGAGACGGCCAGTGTGCTCGGGCAACAAAGCAACGGCACGATGCGCGCCGACGGCTGGAATCGGATTCCACTTATCCGGATGACGAACGTGAGCCTCCAGCCGGGTGACTCGTCGCTGGAACAAATGATCGCCGAGACGAAGGACGGCGTCTACATGGAGACGAATCGCAGCTGGAGCATCGACGATCGGCGATTGAATTTTCAATTTGGCACCCAGCTGGCCTACGAGATTCTCAACGGCAAGCGCGGCCGCATGTTAAAAAACGCGACGTATGCTGGCATCACGCCGGAGTTCTGGAACTCGTGCGATGCCGTGGCCGGCCAGGCCGAGTGGCGGGTCTGGGGGCTGGCCAACTGCGGCAAGGGCCAGCCGCCACAGGTCGCCCACGTCGCGCACGGGGCCGCGCCGGCGCGCTTCCAGAACGTCAAGGTCGGGATCCTGAAATGAAAAGCATGGAAGCGTCGCGGCTCACGGACCAGGCCGAGCTCAAGCGCTTCGTGGACAGGCTACTGGAGGCATCCCCGGCGCAGCAAACGGAAGTGCTCGTCACCGAATGGGACAGTGCCCTGACACGTTTCGCGAATAATGGCATCCACCAGAACGTCGCCGAGCGCGATGTCAGCGTGCGCGTGCGCGTGGTCAAGGACGGCAAGACCGGGGTGGCGTCGATCAATCAGCTGAAAGAGACAGCGGCCCAGGACGTCCTCCGCCGCGCGATTGCGATTGCCGACCTGCAACCAAAGGGCGAGCTCGTGCCCATGCCAGGACCCGCGAAAAGCCACCCAGTAGAGGCCTGGTCGGACGCGACCGCAGCCGCCACGCCGGAGCAGCGCGCCGATTTCGTGGAGGCCATCTGCGCCAAAGCGGGGCGGGCCGGGCTCAAGGCCTTCGGCGCCTTCAGCACCGGCGCCGAGCAGCTGGCGATTGCCAACTCGCTCGGGGTCTTTCATCATCATCGCTCGACGGAAGCCACGATCAATACCGTCGTTATGGGCGAGGCCGGCTCGGGCTATGCCGACCGCAGCGCGATCGATGTGCGCGAGCTAGATAAAGACTCGCTGGCCGACGAAGTCATCGACAAGGCGCAGCGCAATCAGAACGCGCAGCCGGTCGAGCCGGGCGACTACGAGGTCGTGCTCGAGGAATACGCGGTCGCCGAGATGCTCGAGTTCCTGAGTTTCATCGGCTTCGGCGCGCTAGCCGCCCAGGAGGAGCGCAGTTTCATGCGCCTCGGCGAGCGCATCACCGGCGAGAACATCGACATCTGGGATGACGGGCTCGATCCGAAAAAGTGCAATTGATCAATCATGGCGTGGCGACCGGGCTCGTCTACGACATGCAGACGGCCCAGCGAGCTGGCCGGCAGTCGACCGGCCATGGGCTGCCGGCACCGAATACGGACGGGCCGTTCGCGGTGAATTTATTCATGGCGCCTGGCAAGACGCCAAAGCCGGAGCTCACGACTGACATCAAGCGCGGCATCTGGGTGACGCGCTTCTGGTACGTCCGGGTCGTGCAGCCAAAAGCGTCCATTATCACCGGCATGACGCGGGAAGGCACGTTCCTGATCGAGAACGGGAAGATCATGAGGCCGGTCAAAGACCTGCGCTTCACCCAGAGCATCCTGGAAGCATTAAATAGCACCCTCGCGATCAGCCAGTCGACCAAGCTGCAGATCAGCGAATACCTGGGCGCATCACGAGTACCCGCCTTGAGATTAAAAGCTTTCACGTTTACGAGTTGAGCAGGTATCCCGTCGTTGGCCTGCCGACGCTGGCCATCCCGCCAGGACCGAAGCCGCCACGATACGGGATTAACCAGAGCTATGTCCGTGCCCTGGTCGCGGCTGGCTGCGCCCCGGTGCTGATTGCATTAATGGACGATCAGGAGCGGCTGCGCGCGATCTACGAGCGCCTCGATGGCATCGTCTTTCCGGGTGGCGCGGACATCGCGCCTAGCGAGTATCACGAGCAGCCGATCGATAACCTCAATGTCATCGAGCCAGACCGTGACCGAACTGAACTGTTGCTCGCGCGCTGGGCATTCGACGATGATCTACCCGTTTTGGGCATCTGCCGCGGCCAGCAGCTGCTGAACGTAGCGCTGGGCGGCAGCTTGTATCAGGACCTGCGGCACCAGGGCGTGACCCAGGTCGAGCACTCGGATGCCGACGGCCGGGCTCGCACGGCGCTGCTGCACCGCGTTCGGCTCGATCCGGACTCCAGGCTGGCACAGCTGATCGATGAGACCAGCATCGACGTCAACAGCCTGCATCACCAGGCCGTCAAGTCCGTGGCGCCGGAGTTGCGCGTCACCGGGAAATCCGACGACGGCGTCATCGAAGCTATCGAATCGCCAGAGCGTCGCTTCTTGATCGCCGTCCAGTGCCATCCTGAAGAGATTGACGATCTTCCCTGGGCGCGTCGCCTCTTCCAGGGATTCGCCAAAGCGGCCCAGCCGGCGAGCTAAGCCCGACCAGCAGGCCAAGCCCGGCCAGCAGGACACTCCCGGCCAGCAGGACACTTCCGGCCAGCGAGCTAAGCTCGGCCAGCGTCACTCGCGGCGCGTAATCCGTCTCGCTGGGATCTCGTCGGGCGGTGCCGCACGCCACTGATTGCTTTCGCGCCGAAACGACCAACCGCCTTCGTGAACCAGCCGGTGGTGTGGGCGGCAAAGCAGCGCCAGGTTGGGTAGCGACGTTTCACCGCCTTTTGTCCACCAAACGAGGTGATGTCCGTCGCACCAGACCAGGGGCCGGGCACAGCCAGGCCAAACACAGTGACGATCGCGCGCCTCGAGCGCCCGTCGCGTCGAAGCCGGCAGCGTCCGGCCGGCCTGGTTGAGCTCTTGATCGAGCTCGTTACGGCCCGTTAGCCGGACGAGCGCCGAGTCGCAGGCGTGCCGCTGTACGGTTTCCGCCGGGACCGTCCCGCCGCCTTCGAGCTCGCCGGCCGGCGCGCCGGGAATGCCGGCGAGCGTGTCGAGACTGGCACGGATGATCAGCTGAGGTCGCGGGCCCGAGCTGTCGCGCTTGCCTGAAGCCTGGCGGCAGCACTCGACCAGGGCATCGGCGCAACGCTGCCCGAAGGTCCGGCGGTCATCTTTGATCGGCTTCATGAATCCAGCCAGCCTGGCCCGCACCGTTGCGCCACCCTCGGAATCGAGCAAGCCGTCGATGCGCACGATTCCAGCCTGGGGTTCGCTGATGTGGAGATACCGGCGTTCATAGGCACGGTTCGCCTCGGCCAGAGCGCCCGCGGCGTCGACGCGGTGCTCGAAGTTCTTCGCCACCGTCGTGAACTGGCCCGGATCCATCGACTGGGCGGCCCTGAGCAGGCTGCTTTCTTCACTTCGGACCGCAGCGGCCCCCAGGTTTTCAGCGGTCCGCGCCATCACCGCGACGTGCTGGTAACCGAGGTCGCCGCGAGCAAAGGCTGCTTCGGTCTTTGGCAGGCGTTCCAGCTGTTTGCCGATCTCGACCCGCTCGGCAGCGGCGCTTCCTGACAGCTTGCATTTCCATTTCAGCCAGGCGGTGACGCTCAGCGCGCCATCGGCCGCGTACTCGCCGGACTTGTCGAACCGGCGCACGCCCGTTGCGAAAGCCGCCTCCAACGGGTCGATCCCGGTTTCGCGAATCTGGATCAGCAACTCGCCGAGCTCCGCCCCCTCGGCCTCCTGGGCACAAGCCAGCACGCGTTTAACAGCCGCCTGCAGCTCGTTGGCAGCCCTCTGGGCTGGGCTTGTCCTCAGCTCGATCATGCTGCCGGCGGCCGCCATGCTTCGATGATGAGCTATGGCTTTGACAGCTGTCTGTCAATAACCCAAAGATGTGCTTGCTGACGCTGAGTTATCAAGGCAAGTGGTCCGGACGGGTCAAGTGCATGCGACATGCAGCTGTCAAATCTGGGTGTCACAGTCGATCACATGGCCAAATGCCCCGACTGTCAGCGCGAGATGCGTCTCGCCCCGAGCTGCGTGGCGGACTTCGCCGTCGTTGTCGGGGACAAGACGTTCGACCGCATACGGCATCCCACGGCTGCAGCCGCGCGCTGCGATGCCTGCGGGGTCAAGCCGGGCGGCATTCACCACTTCGGGTGCGACATGGAACGATGCCCGAGCTGCGACGGTCAGCTCATCATGTGTGCGGGCGAAAGGCTACTGGCTGCCGGCGTCCTTAAGCCAGGGTAGCGCGACGCCGAGCGGTCCAACCAGCGCGGCGTACTGCTCCGGATCCAGGCGCCGACGCGCGGCGAGCGCGCTCGCGGCATCGCCGACGGCCCACCAGGTCGGACTCTGCGCCGGATCGCCGGCGCGCCCCGCGGCGGCTTCGAAGATCTCGCGATAGGACTCCGGGCCGAGAGCCTCGCGCGCCATTTCCCGCGCGCGCTCGATCTGGTCTTTCGCCTGAAGCGCCGCTGCTTGCTGACGCTTCGCAACCAGTGCCCTGGCCGCGTCATTGAGTCCTAGCAACCCCTGATAAAAGCGATCAGTTACAGAGCCGGAGGCCGCGCCATCGCCTTCTTTGACGAACGCGCGGCTCACAAGGCGACGACGGCCGTGGCGAACGTTACGCTGCCCGGGGCAGCGTAACGCTCTTCGGCTCCAGCGCCCAGTCCAGCACCTGCCGGACGTCGCTGGCCAGATGAATCGTCATCGCGTCGCGCACGCTCTGCGGCAGATCGTCGAGATCCGCCTCGTTGCGGGCAGGCAGGATGACTTCCGTCAATCCGGCCCGGTGCGCAGCCAGCAGCTTCTGCTTCACGCCGCCGATCGGCAGGACTTTCCCTTGCAGCGTGACCTCGCCGGTCATGCCGACGCTGCTCTTGACCGGACGCCCACTGAACAGGCTCACCAGCGCCGTCACCATCGTGACGCCAGCTGACGGCCCGTCTTTCGGGATGGCACCCGCCGGCACGTGGACGTGGATCGCCTTCTCTTCGAACCCGGGCGCGATGCCCAGGTCGGTCGCATGTGACCGGACGTACGAGAGGCCGATCTGCGCCGACTCCTTCATGACGTCACCTAACTGGCCGGTCAGGGTCAGGCCCTTCTGTCCGTCCATGGCCGCAGCCTCGACGAACAGGACCTCGCCACCGATGCCGGTCACGGCCAACCCGGTGGCGACACCGGGCACCTCGGTCCGTTCCGCGACTTCCGCGTGGAACTTCGCCCGGCCAAGGTACGTCTTGACATCGTCGCCCATGACGTGGACCGGTGCCTGCAGCTTGCCGGCTTCGATCTGGGTGGCGACTTTGCGCAGCAACCGGCCGAGCTCGCGCTCGAGGTTGCGCACCCCGGCTTCGCGGGTGTGGTCCGCGATGATTCGGCGCAACGCCTCGTCATCCACGCTCACTTCGTCGGCAGCCAGCCCGTTGCGCTCCAGCTGTCGCTTCAACAGATGATCGCGCGCGATGGCCAGCTTTTCTTCTTCCGTATAGCCGTCCAGCCGGATGATCTCCATCCGGTCGAGCAGCGGCCCGGGGATGGTGTCCGCCACGTTCGCCGTCGGGATGAACAGGACTTCTGATAGATCCAGGTCGACTTCGAGGTAGTGATCCCGGAACGAGTGATTCTGCGCCGGATCGAGCACCTCGAGCAGCGCCGACGACGGATCACCGCGCCAGTCGTTGCCGACCTTGTCGATTTCATCGAGCATGATCACGGGATTACGCGTGCCCGCCTCTTTGAGGGCGCGGGCGATCCGGCCCGGCAGGGCACCGACGTAGGTGCGGCGATGTCCCCGGATCTCGGCTTCGTCGTGAATGCCGCCGAGAGAAATTCTCGTGAACTTGCGACCAAGCGCCCGGGCAACCGACTCGCCCAGCGAGGTCTTGCCGACGCCCGGCGGTCCGACCAGCGTGATGATCGCGCCGGAGCCGCGGCCACCGATGACCTGCAGGCCGCGCGCGTCGCGTCGCTTGCGAACAGCCAGAAACTCGATAATCCGGTCCTTGACGTCGTCAAGCCCGGTGTGATCCTGATCGAGGATGCGGCGTGCTTCGACCACGTCGAACTGGTCCACGGTCCGCTTGTTCCAGGGCATGTCGAGCATCCAATCCAGGTAATTTCTGATCCAGCCGGCCTCGGGATTTTGCTCGCTGGTTCGCTCGAACCGGTCTAGCTCACGCTCGACTTCTTTACGAACGGCTTCGGGCATGCCGGCGTCTTCGATTTTTTTTCTATATTCGGCCGCGACGTCACCGTCGCCCTCGCCCAGTTCTTTCTTGATCGCTTCCATCTGTTGCCGGAGCAGGAACTCGCGCTGCCGCTTCTCCATCCCTTCCTGGACTTCGCTTCGGATCTTGTCCTTGAGCGAGGCGTCGGCGAGGATCTCGCGGGTCCACTCGATCAGCTTGCGCAACCGAGCCTCGACGTCGACCGTTTCGAGGATCTCGACCTTCCGCTCGAGCGAAAGATCGGGCGAATATCCGGCAAGGTCAGCGAGCTGGCTCGGGCGGTCGATGCCGCGCACCATCTGCACGACTTCACCGGCGCCGCGCAGCTCGAGCAGGTTCTCGATCAGCGCCTTGTACTCGCGCGCGAGCACGTGGGATGTCTCACTCAGCGGGTTGACGTCGGCGGCCGGTTGCGCCGTGACGCGCAGCGCCGGACCGGTGCCGGCCGCGGCGCTTCCGACGGTGGCGCGATACTGGCCCTGCAGGATGGCGACTTCGACGCCATTGGGCAGCTTGCGCGAATCCTCGAGCTTGGCCACCGTGCCGATGCTGGCGTAGCGGCCTTCGACTCGGGGAACGAGCAGGACGAGTTGGTCGCCACTGCGGGCCGCGGCGACGGCGGCTTGCGCTTCCTCGCGCTCCAGCGGGACGGTGACCACCATGTTCGGCAGCACCACACCGTTGTTGAGCGGGAGCAAAGGAATCAAATCAGTTTTCAGTTCAGGCATTTTTGCTTCTCCTCAGTGTTCTCGTCAGGAACAACCTGCGAGACATTAGGTTTATGCCCAAATCGGCGGTGCCCAAACTGGCCTACCCGAGCGAGCGGATCACCTGGTCGATGGCGGCTGCCACCTGCTCGGGAGGGCGCTCCCCATCGATCAGCTTGAGCTTGCCCTGCCGCCGGTAGTAGTCGATCAAGGGCGCCGTCTGGTCGAGGAACACGTCGATCCGGTGGGCGATGATCTCCGGTCGATCGTCGCTCCGCTGGTCGATCTCGGCCCGGTGACTCAGCCGGTCGAGCAAGGACTGCCGGTCGACCTGCAGGTAGAGCACCGCGTCGAGCGGACGCTGGAGCTCGGCGAGCAAGGTGTCGAGTGCCTCCGCCTGCGGAACGGTCCGTGGGAAGCCGTCGAGGATGAAGCCACGATGGGTGTCAGGCTCGGCCAGGCGATGACGGATGATATCGACCACCAGGCGGTCGGGGACCAGCTCGCCGCGGTCGAGATAGGCCTTGACCTGCCGCCCCAGCGACGTGCCGGCCTCGACCGCCGCCCGCAGCATGTCGCCGGTGGCGATCTGCGGAATCCCGTAGGTCGCCGTCAGCCGGGCGGCCTGGGTCCCCTTGCCCGATCCTGGCGGCCCGAGCAAGACGATGTCCGCGGCCACGCCTCAATGATGCGCTCCAGCTCAGCCGGACTACTTGCAGGGGTAACCGATGGTCTCGTTGTAGGCGCGGGCCGCTGCTTCCTGGCTGATGTATCCATCGTGGGCCATCTGGGCGAGCACGTTGAACTGGCGGGCTCGCGCCGAACATGGGTTGCGATACAGGTCGTAAAACGACGGCGCTTGGGGTAGACCGGCCAGCATCGACGCCCGGGCCAGGTCCAGGCGGGCGGGCATCTCATGGAAATAGACCGCCGACGCCTCCCCGACCCCGTAGGCGCCGTGCCCGTAATACACGGCATTCAAGTAGTTCTCGAGAATCGTGTGCTTGTCGAAGCGCGATTCGAGCTTGAGCGCTAACAGCAGGTCCTGCGGCTTGCGCCAGCCGTCGTCGTTGTTGTTGAGATACAGCAGCTTGATCAACTGCTGGGTCAAGGTGCTGCCACCCTCCAGCGCCCGATGGTGGTAAAGGTCGGTCAGCACGGCGCGGATCAGACCCTGGGTGTCGATGCCCCGGTGCGCGTAGAAGCGTTCGTCCTCGATGGCGATCAGGGCTTCGCTGAGCTGGTCCGGGACGTCGGCCAGCGGCACGCGGGTGCCGCCATGGGCACCCAGGATGGCGTCGACCCGCCTGGGCATGTCGTCGACGGAGGGGGTGATGATCAGCCCGATCGCCGTCGCTAACCCGAGCAACGCGGGCAGACCAAGGGCGGTGGCGACGATTACGACGATCACCTGCTGGCGCCGGGTTCGCCGGGAGGCCCGCATTGCGCATGAATTGTAAGGAGGGGGCGGTAAAATGGCCTCGTGGAGGAGATGAGCCCCGGGCTCAACGATCGGCGCGGCACCTGGAGGGTCAAGGCTGGACTGGCCGAGATGCTCAAAGGCGGCGTGATCATGGACGTGGTCACGGCGGAGCAGGCCAAGATCGCCGAGGACGCCGGCGCCGTCGCGGTGATGGCCCTCGAGCGGGTACCGGCCGACATCCGGCGCGAGGGCGGTGTGGCCAGGATGAGCGACCCCGGCCTGATCACCGCCATCATCGATGCCGTCACCATCCCGGTGATGGCAAAGTGCCGCATCGGCCACTTCGTGGAAGCCCAGATCCTCGAGTCACTCGGCGTCGACTACATCGACGAGAGCGAAGTGTTGACCCCGGCGGACGAGGAGCACCACATCAACAAGCATGCTTTCAAGATCCCGTTCGTCTGCGGCTGCCGCGACCTGGGTGAGGCGCTGCGGCGGATCGCCGAGGGGGCGGCCATGATCCGCACCAAGGGCGAAGCCGGTACCGGCAATGTCGTCGAGGCCGTCCGGCACATGCGGGCCGTGACGGGCGCCATCCGCAAGCTGCACGGCGCGGGGCCCGAAGAGTTGGTGATGGAAGCCAAGCGGATCGGGGCGCCTTCTGACCTGCTCGAGGAGACGGCCCGATTGGGCCGGCTGCCGGTCGTCAACTTCGCCGCCGGCGGGATTGCCACGCCGGCCGACGGCGCGCTCATGATGCAGCTGGGCTGCGACGGCATTTTCGTCGGCTCGGGAATTTTCAAAGCAGAGAATCCGTCGGCTCGCGCCAAGGCCATCGTGGCGGCGACCACGTACTTCGACCGGCCGGACATCCTCGCCGATGCGTCCAAGAGCCTCGGCAAAGCCATGCGAGGGTTGGAGATCGGGGCGATCCCCGAGGAGGAGCTGCTCGCCGGCAGAGGCTGGTGACAACTCGACGCCGCGTCGGCGTCCTCGCGCTCCAGGGGGATTTTCGTGAGCACCTGGCGGCGTTGCGCGCCTGCGAGGTCGAGGGCGTTCCGGTCCGGCTCGCCGCCGACCTGGAGCCGGTCGACGCCTTGATCCTGCCAGGGGGCGAGAGCACGACCATGGCGCGGCTGATGGAGCCTGAGCTCAAGACGGCGATCCGGGAACGGACTGCTGCGGGCATGCCGGTGATGGGGACCTGCGCCGGGATGATCCTGATGGCGCGCGACGTCCAGGATGGCCGGGCCGACCAGGAGCCGCTCAAGCTGATGGACATGACGGTGCGACGCAACGCCTATGGCCGGCAGATCGACAGTTTCGAGGCCGAGGTGGAATCGGCGGCGATCGGTGGCGCGGGCCCAGCCGTATTTATCCGGGCCCCGCAGGTGACCGAACGGGCCACCGACGTCCGCGAACTGGCCAGCCACGCCGGCCAGCCGGTTGCGGTGAAGCAGGGAAACCGCCTGGCGCTCGCCTTCCATCCCGAGCTGACGCCCGACCGGCGCTGGCATCAATATTTTCTTTCGTTCGACGGCGAGTCGCGATGACGGTACAGGTCCGGCCGGCGCAACTGAAGGACCTGGGCGCCATCGAGACGCTCTATCGCCAACAGATCCAGGAGGCCAAACGTCCACCCTTGAAGCGCCAGTTCGCGTCCAGCCGCCTCTGGTTCCTGCTGAATAGCACGTTTGCATCGATCCTGCCGATCACGTCCGCCGCCGACCACGTTTACGTCATGGAAGATTCGAAGCGGCGAGCGATCAACGGATTCGTGCAGGCCGAGACGGCCACTCTGGGGCCCAATGTCTGGCAGATCCTGAACCTTTGCTTGAGTCCGGAGCTCGACCGCTTCAATGACGGCACCGCCCTGCTCGATCATCTCTTCAACGAGGGCCTGAAACGGGGCGTGACCAAGTTCATCGTCCGGGTCCCGGTGGACGATCCGGTGGCGGAACTCTTTCGGGCTCGCGGGTTCACGGCGTACGCGACGGAGCATGCCTTGCTGACCGAGCGGGTCGCGGAGCGGACGACGCCCCCATTGCCCGGGTGGCGCGCCATGCGCCGCGACGACGAGCTGGGCCTATACCTCTTATATGTGGCGACCACGCCGAAGCCGGTGGCGGCCGTCGAGGCATCGAACTTCGCCGAGTGGCGCCGAAGCTTCCAGCCAGGCTCGTGGAGCGCGCGGATCCCGCGCCGGGCGGGGCAGCCACGCTTCGTGATCGAGCGGGTGCAGGTGGTCGGCTGGATGAGCCTGGTCCCGGGCGGTGGCGGCCGCCCCCACTCGCTCGGCCTGATGGCGTCCGCCCAGCCGGCCGAGCTCTGGCCGGCGCTGGTCCAACGGTCGCTCGCCTACGTCGCCCAGCACCAGCCGGGGCCGATCTGGTGCAGCCTGCGGCACTACGATGAGGTCGGCATCCAGCTGCTGCAGCGAGAGGGGTTCGAAGTGATCGCCTCCCAGACCCTGATGGCCAGGGAGTTGCCGCTGAAAGTTCCGGCCCGGATGCGGGTAAGAATCAAGGACAAGCGACTGGTGCCCCAATATGGCTGACGCAATGCAAGAACTGAGACGATCGCGCAACGGCCTGGCCGCCGCGGATCCAGCCGAGCTCGAACTGCTCTTCCAGGCCCTGCCCCCGCACATCAACCGCGCGGTCAAGCGGCTCGATCATCAAGGGCTGCTGCTCGAGGTCGTGCTCGATCTCGGCCGGGAGCCCGAAGCGCGTTTCCCGGACCACGAGGTGATCCTCGATGAGACCCCGGTCACCGCGGAAGACCTGGAGTTCGTGTCGACGCGGGTCGGATCGTTTGGCGACGACAACCGGGCCGGCATCGAGCGGACCCTGCATCGGATCTCGGCTATCAGGAATCGTTCCGGACAAATCGTCGGGCTGACCTGCCGGGTGGGCCGGGCGATCACCGGCACCATCGACATCATCAAGGACATGGTGATCGGGGGCAAGAGCATCCTCCTGCTCGGCCGCCCGGGGATCGGGAAGACCACGATGCTCCGCGAATGTGCCCGGGTGCTGGCTGACGAGATGAAAAAGCGGGTGGTGATCGTCGACACCTCCAATGAGATCGGGGGTGACGGCGACATCCCTCACCCGGGGATCGGGCGCTCGCGGCGGATGCAGGTCCGTACCCCGTCGTTGCAGCATTCCGTGATGATCGAAGCGGTCGAGAACCACATGCCGCAGGTGATCGTGATCGACGAGATCGGTACGGAGTTGGAGGCCGTCGCGGCGCGTACCATCGCCGAGCGCGGTGTCCAGCTGGTCGCCACCGCCCATGGGAACTCACTCGAGAACCTTCTCGTCAATCCGACGCTGAACGATTTGCTGGGCGGCATCCAGACGGTCACGCTGTCCGACGAAGAGGCGCGCCGCCGTGGGACGCAGAAGTCGGTGCTCGAGCGCAAGTCGCCGCCCACGTTTGATGTCCTCGTTGAGATTCACGATCGCGATCGGCTGGCCGTCCACCAGCCGCTGGCGGAAGTCGTCGACGCGGCGTTGCGGGGGACGCTCAAGCCGCCGCAGATGCGGATCCGCGGGGCGGACGGCGCCATCGTGGCGCGGATCGCCGAGACCACGCCAGTGCCGATGCGCACGGCCGCCGTGCGCGAGCCACTGGAAGCGCCGCGCTCGCGCAGTCTGCACGAGACGGTGTCCGTCTTTCCGTATGGCGTCAGCCGCAACTACCTGGAGCAGGCCATCAGCGAGCTGCACGTGCCGATCCGGGTTCAGAACCATATCGAGGAAGCCGACCTGATCGTCACGTTGAAGAATTACTACCGGCGGAAGGACTCCCCCTTGAAAGAAGCCGAGGCGGACGGGATCCCGATCCAGGTCTTGAAAAGCAACACCATCACGCAGATCAAGAACGCCCTGGGCCGGATGTACCAGCTGGACACGCCCGACCCGACCGAGTCAGCCCTGCAGGAAACGCTGGAGGGGATCAGCCGCGCCAAGGCGACGAGTTCGATGGTGGAGCTGTCTCCCCAGAACGCGTACGTCCGCCGGCTGCAGCACCAGCTGGTCGAGCGCCACGAGCTGACCGCGCGCAGCACCGGGAAGGAGCCCAACCGGCGGCTGCGGATCTATACCACCGCGGATTGAAGTCGCTATAGTTCAGCCGACCAAGATGCAAACCGCGGGGAAGCCAGGCGGGTTCTTCATCACCTTCGAGGGTCCGGAGGGGGGCGGCAAGTCAACCCAGGTTCATCGCCTCGCCGCCGCGTTGGCGGACCAGAGATACAGCGTCTGGACCACTCGCGAGCCGGGTGGCACCAGGGTGGGGGAGATGATCCGCCCCATCCTGCTCGGCCGGGGGCAGGCACCGATGACCCCGTGGTCGGAGGCCCTGCTGTTCACCGCCGCCCGGGCGCAGCATGTCGTGGAAGTCATCCGTCCGAGGCTGGAACGCGGGGAGATCGTGCTCTGTGATCGCTACACGGATTCGACCATGGCCTATCAGGGCTACGGCCGCGGACTGGACCTGGAGACGTTGCGCCGGTTGCAGTCGGAGGCGACCGGCGGGCTTCAGCCGGACCTCACCCTCTTGCTCAATCTGCCGGTCGAGACGGGATTGTCCAGGATCCCTCGCCTGGCGCGGGATCGGCTCGATCGCGAGACCGCGGCATTTCACCAGCGGGTCCGCGCCGGATACCAGGAGATGGCGGCCGCGGATCCCAGGCGCTGGCGCGAAGTGGATGCGGCGGCCGCTGAAGACCAGGTAGCGAAAGACATATTTCGCCTGGTGAGCGAAGGGCTTCAGCAGGCGGGCGTCCGACCGGTCCAGCGGCGCTCTGCATGAAGCTGCTGATCGCCGTGGTCCACAGCGAGGACGCCTCATCGACCATGGACGCGCTGAATGATCGTGGCATCTCGGTCACGAAGTTCGCCAGCTCGGGCGGGTTTCTTCAACACAAGAACGTCACCCTGATGTCCGGGATCGACGACGATCGCATCGAGGAGGTGCTCGGGCTGATCAAGGAGAATTGCCGGACCCGCAGTGAGTTCATGAATCCAATGCCGCCGCTGGTCGAACCCGGGGATTTCTTCGTTCCGTATCCGGTCGAGGTCCAGGTGGGAGGCGCGACCGTTTTCATCGTCAACGTCGACCGCTTCGAGAAACTCTAGGATCAGGCGCGACCGCCTGGGTGTCGCCCTGCAACCACGATCGTGATTCCCGGACTTGGGACGGTGCTCAACACCGGGACGGTCATCGTCGGGGCGACGGTCGGCGTCACGCTCGGCCGGGTCATCCCGGAGAGCCTGCAGCGCACCATCCGGGTGGCGATCGGCCTGTTCGTGGCCGTGATCGGGATCCAGATGGCGCTGAAGACCCACAATCCCCTCGTCTTGCTGGTCAGTGTGCTCGCGGGGGTCGTCGTTGGCGAGCTGCTCCGGTTGGATGCTGGGGTGCAGGCGATCGGAACCTGGGCCGAACGCCGCCTCAGTCACGGCGGCCAGCCCGGCCGCGTCAGCCTGGCCTTTATTACGACCAGCTTGATCTTCTGCGTGGGGCCATTGACGGTGCTCGGATCCTTCCTCGATGGCACGAAAGGCGACATCACGTTGCTGGCCATCAAATCGACACTGGACGGCGTTACGTCGATTGTGTTCGCCGCTACCCTCGGCTGGGGCGTCTTTCTCTCGGCTGCCAGCGTCTTTTTGGTCCAGGGGAGCCTGACTCTGGTCGCCTTCCTGATCCACGCGGGTCTTTCAGACCTGCAGACGACTGAGCTGACGGCGGCCGGCGGAATCGCGGTGCTGGGCATCGCGCTCGGCCTGCTGGAATTAAAAACAATCAAAGTCGCCAACTTTCTGCCGGCGCTGGTGGTCGCGCCCCTGCTGGCCGGGATTTTGCACGCCGTCGGCCTGTTGTGACGGCTAGACTTAGCCCGGCGTTCATGGCGAGCTCTCAGGCGGGCGGCGGACGACGGGTGGACTGGTTCGCCGCAGGATTGGGCCTGGTTCTCGCGGTCGTGGTTCAGCTGGTCGGTGGCACGGTGCTGTTCGGCGGCCATCGGGGCGCGGTCGTCTCCGAGGGTCTGTTGACCTTCGTCGCGCTGCTGGCCGGCGGGTTGCTCGCCGGCTACATCGGTCCGGTCGCCGGAGCGGCCTGGAATGGGGTCATCGTGGCGGTTGGCTTCATCGTGGTCGAGGAGTTGGCGGGGGCGCTGGGACCGGTCGGCCCGCTGGGGTCCGCGGGATTGGACACGGTGGGGCTGGTAGTCGATGATGTGCTGGTCCTCAGCGGTGGCACGATCGGGGGGTTGGCGGCCGGCGCCATTCGGCGGCGCGCCATACGAACGTTGAGCATCGGAACCGGATCATCGAAAAGGAAGTAACAAGGATGCAGATGGAGAACGGGTCGGTCGAGGCGCTGGGTTCGCAAATCGTCGAGAACGTCAGTCGGGTGCTGGTCGGCAAGGAAGCGGAGATCGAGCTCTGCGTGATCGCGCTGCTGAGCCGCGGCCACATCCTGATCGAGGACGTGCCCGGCGTGGGCAAGACCATGCTGGCCAAGTCGCTGGCGCGCTCGCTCGGCTGCTCCTTCGAGCGTCTGCAGTTCACTCCCGACCTGCTGCCCTCGGACGTCACCGGGGTCAATATCTATAGTCCGTCGACCCAGCAGTTCGAATTTCGACAGGGACCGATCTTCACCCAGATCCTGCTCGCCGACGAGATCAATCGGGCGACCCCCAAGACGCAATCGGCGCTGCTGGAGGCGATGGAAGAACGGCAGGTCACTGTGGACGGCACCACCTACCCGCTCACCCTTCCATTTCAGGTCCTGGCCACCCAGAACCCGGTGGAGTTTGCCGGCACCTTCCCGCTCCCCGAGGCGCAGGTGGACCGCTTCCTGATGCGGGTCAACCTGGGTTACCTGGACGTCGCCCACGAGGTCAAGGTGCTCGATCGCTTCCAGCGCGATTCGCCGATCGAGCAGCTCGAGCCGGTGGCTTCGGCCGAGCAAGTGCTGGCCGCCCAGCGGGCCGTGCAGGAGATCTACGTCGACGAGCAGCTCAAGGAGTACATCGCCCGCGTCACCCATCGCACCCGCTCCCACGTCGACATCGGGCTGGGTGCGAGCTCGCGCGGGTCGCTCGGCCTCTTCAGGACATCGCAGGCCCGCGCCGCCATCGAGGGACGCGACTTCGTTACCCCGGACGATGTCAAAGCGCTGGCCCAGACCGTGCTCGCCCACCGGTTGACCCTGAAAGCCAACGCCGAGCTGCGCGGCCTGACCCCGGCCAAAGTGCTGAGCCAGATCCTGGAGACCGAACCCGTGCCGCCTCCCAACGTCGTGTCGCGCTTCGGGCGTCGGGTGGCGAGCTAGCGGGGCAACCCATGCGCCTGCCGCGCCTGCCCCTGGTCACCGCGCTGGCGTTGCTGTTTTTCTTCGCGTACATCACCGGCATCCGGCTGGCCTACAGCCTGCTCTACGCCCTCGTGCTGCTATTCGCGGTCAGCTACCTGTGGAGCCGCCTCTCCAGTGACAACCTCGAAGTGGTGCGGTCCAGTCCCGAGGGCCAGTTCCAGGTCGGCGATCCATTCGAAGAACACTTCACCATCCGGAACCGGTCCTGGATCCCGGTGCCGCTGATCGAGCTGACGGATTTCTCGAATCTGCCCGGCTACAACCCGGGACGCGTCTTCAGCCTGAAGGGGCGGCGGACCCGTCGCTGGACGTCGCGAGGGCAGTTCAAGCAACGCGGGCTGTTCACCTTCGGCCCGGTCGAGCTGCGCTACGGCGACCCCTTTGGGCTCTTCGCTCGGACGCTGCGAGTCGCCGGCAGCCAGTCGGTCGTGGTGTACCCCGTAATCCGCTCGGTCGGCGCGCTGGACGCCCTGGCGCCCAGCACCGCAGGCGACGAACAGCCACGCGGGCGGGTGCTCGACATCCCTCCCAACGCCACCACCATCCGCGAGTACGTGCCGACTGACAGTGTCAAACGCATCCACTGGGCTTCGTCCGCCCGGCTGGCGCGATTGATGAGTCGCAGCTTTGAAACCCGCGAGGGCGGCGACGCGTGGATCGTGCTCGATCTGGAGGCCTCCGTCCACGCCGGGGAGGCGCCCGATTCCACGCTCGAGTACGCCATGAGCATGGCCGCCTCGCTGACCGACTCGGCGCTGCGTCGTGGCAGTGCCATCGGCCTGGTGAGCAACGACAGCCAGTTGAGCGTGATCGAGGCCGCCCGCGGTGACCAGCAGCGCAAGAAACTCTTCGAGCACTTCACCCTGGCCCAGGCCGACGGCACCGTGTCCCTGGCGAACTTGCTGACGTCGCAGCGCCAGCAATGGCAGCACCGGGGCGGCTTGATCGTGATCACGCCCTCGGGGGACGAGCACTGGCTCGAGGCGCTGCTCGATCTCGGGGTGCGCGGGCATCGCAGCCTGGTCATCTATCTCGACCCGCGTGGCTTCGGTGGGAGCCAGCCATCGCTGGCCGCCGCCGGACGCTGGCGGCAGGCGGTGAACTGGTGGATGGTGCGCGGACCCGACGACCTGGAACCTGCGACGGAGCGGCGGCTTGCCGCAGTTTAACCTCGGCACCGTCGTCCTGCTGCTGGTGGTCGCCGCCGGCGGCGCCTGGGCGGCCGGCCTCTGGCGGCCCCATTACGAGAACGGCCGGCTGAGCCTGCGCCTCCTCAGGCCCGGCCGGGAGCTGATTGCCTTCGAGTTCCGCGACACCTGGCTGCTCCTGCTGCTGGCTCTCCTGATGGGGTGGTCGGTGGCGGCGGCGGTCGAGCATTCCGCCTGGGTCCCGGATACGGCCGGTCGATTGATACCGGCCCTGGCACTGGCGACCGTGCTCGGGTGGCTGCTGGCGACCGCCCGATTTCCCCGCTTCGGCTACCTGCTGGCATCGGTCCTGGTGCTGGTCATCTGCCTGGCGCTGCTGACCCCGTCGCCGCTCACCAGCGGGGGCAGCCTGGCGGCGATCCGTAAGTGGTTGCTTGACCTTCCCAGTCAAACCAACCTGCTGATGGTGATCGGCCTGCAGGTGATGCTCGTCAGCACCGGCCTGTGGATCAGCTGGTGGATCTTCTACCGGCGAAACGGGCTGGTGGCGCTGCTGCCGACCGGCACCATCCTCGCGGTGGAGATCATCAACGACACCAGTCCCGGCCTGGTCGTCCTCACCCTGATCTGGCTGGCCGCCGCGGCTTCGGTGCTGCTGCGGCTCAACTTCGTCTCGCTCAAGGAGAGCTGGCGAACGCGCCGTCTGCCCCATGCGGCGGATACCGGTTGGACCTTCGGCGAGGTGGGGATCGAGGCAACCATCGCGATCCTCGCGGTCGCCTTTCTCGTGATTCCGCCGCTGAGCAGCACCGATATCAGCTACCTCTTGATTCCGGGCGTGGTGCGCGCCGACTCCTTCCATCCGTTCGGCTTCGGCAACGGCTCGCAACCGGGAACGGTCGGCTCGGTCGGCTACAGCGAGGTGGTTCGGCCCGGCTCGCAGCTGAAGGCGAAATCGCAGACCGTCATGGTGGTGAGCGGTGACAGCCCGACCTACTACCCGTACTGGCGCGGCATCGCGCTCGGCGGCTGGGATGGGATCCGCTGGTACGAGCTGCCGAGCACCGAGGCGGTGCCGGTACGCCAGCAACCGGTGGTGGCGGCGGGCGCGACCATCCCCCGCGACGATCTGCCGGCGGATCCCCAGCGCACCCAGATCCTGCACAACACCTTCCGGGTCAGTGTTCCAATGGATCAGACGGTCAGCACCGCTTTCGGTGCCGGGGAACTCATCTCGGTCCGCAATCAGGCCACCACTATCCGCGGCATCATGACCTCCGTTCCGGCGCCGCTGCCGGGGTCCAATCCCGCCCTGGTCAACGTTGCCGGTGACCCAAGTGGAATCGCCAGCTTCGACACCATCGATCACATCCATTTCATCCGGCGGTTGCAGCCGCCCTATTCGTACACCGTCACCGAGGCGATCCCCAACGTCGACGTCGCCGACCTGCAGAGGGCCGGCACCGACTACCCGGCGTGGGTACAGCCCTACACCACCCTCTACTATGGCGATGCCACCGCCGCGGGATATTCCACCGCCCGGGATGCCGAGATCGCGAAGCTGGCGCAATCGATCGTCGATGCCGCCGGGGCGAAAACGCCCTACGCGCGGGCGAAGGCGATCGAAAGCTGGTTCCTGGTCAAGGGCCGCTTCAGCTACACGCTGGCTCCGCCCACAGCGCCGGTGGGTGTCAGGCCCCTGGATGATTTTCTTTTCCGGACTAAAAAGGGTTTCTGCCAGGACTTCTCCACCGCCATGAACGTGATGCTGCGGACGCTGGGCATTCCCAGCCGGCAGATCAGCGGCTACAGCGTCGGTGTCCTCGACGACAAGACCCGCCAGTGGACCGTGAATTCGCTCGACGCGCACAGCTGGGTGGAGGTCTACTTTCCTGGCTACGGGTGGCTCCCCTTCGAGGCCACGCCCGACGGCACCAACTCACCGATCAACTGGCCGGCAACCCGGAATGCGCTGACCACCTCCGCCGCGCCCACCGCGGCCGCCAGCAGCCGGCCGCGGCCTAACCCCCTGGAGGCGCCAAACCAGCCCGATTCCGCGGCAGCCAATACCCCGTTTCCCGATCTCGTCCGCCCGCTGCTGATCGCGGGTGGCGTCCTGCTCGTGCTGGTCCTCCTCGCCGCCCTGCTGGCCCTCCGCTGGCTGGTGGCGGTCCGTGACGTGCCCCGCATCTGGCGTCGATTGCTGTTTCTCGGCAACCGGCTCCGAGTGCCGCGCCACCCGGGCGACACCCCGGAGGAATTCGGGGGGCGCTTGGCCGGCTCGGTCCCGCCGCTCGACGCCGAGATCCGGCAACTGGCGAGGCTCTACACCAGGGCCAGCTTCCGCCGCGGCGGCCTATCGCATGATGAGCTCGCTGAGGCGCGCCGCACCTGGACCCGGGTGCGCGGCAGTTATCCGGCGCTGGTGGCCCGGGCCTGGCGCGATGCGCTCCGGCAGGGCCGGGTGGTCAGGGCAGCGGAAGATGCAGCGTCAAAAAATCGCGAGCCGTCACGGCGCCGCTGACCTCCGCCTCACTGCCGCGATGGGTGATGATGAAACGGGTCGACGGATGCCGTTCCATCAGCCCTTCGACGTCGCGCCGGCCGAGGTGCAGCTCGCCCGTTTCCTGGTCGTACGTCATCTCGGTGATGACATGGTCGGAGGCCGACACCAGCGCCTCGAGTTGCGGTGACATTTCCGCGTCGCCGGTGTAGCCGAGGCGGACGCCGTCGCGCTCGAGCGTAAAGCCGAGGCAGTTCATCCGGCGCGCGTGCTTCATCGTAAAGGCGGTTCCCCGGCTGCCGTCGGCCTCGAATGCCATGCCCCCGGTCAGCTCCTGGACGGTTAGCTGCAGCCGTCCCCAGCTCAGCCGGCGCATCTCTTCGCCCCAGGCCAGGTCGAGCAGCTGCCGCAGGTAGGCCGTAGTGCCGACCGGGCCGTAGACGCTGAGGGGCGGTGTGTGGTCGTTACTCAGCACCCGACCGAGCATCAACCAGGCGAGACCGAAGGTGTGGTCGGCGTGGAAATGACTGAGCAGCACCGCGCGCGGCGCGTCGAGCGACACGCCCGCCCGCGGCAGGTGGACCGTCAGCGGCGCGCCGGCGTCAAGCAGGATCTCGTGGTCGACCAGGATGCTCGCGTTGTAGGCATCCGGCGAAAACGCGGCGCCGGTGCCGAGGAACGTGATCTCCACCAACTGAGACGCTAACAGGAATTGCTGTCAGGGTCGCGGGATTTGCCGCGTGTACAGTGCAGGGCATGAGTAGCGTGGAAAAAGTGCGGCTGACGCAGTGGTCGCACGGAGCCGGTTGAGCCTGCAAGATCGGTCCTGAGGACCTGGCTCAGGTCTTGAGCCACTTGCCCGCCCCGCTCAATAACCGCGATGTCCTCGTCGGCCTGGAGACCGGCGATGATGCGGCGGTCGTTCGCCTCCGGCCGGATCTTGCTCTGGTGGTGACGACAGATTTCTTTACCCCGGTGGTGGATGACGCATACACCTTTGGTGCGATCGCGGCCGCCAATGCGCTGAGCGACATTTACGCGATGGGCGCCCAGCCGTTGATGGCGCTCAACCTGGTTGCCTTCCCGATCAAAGAGCTGCCGGCGTCGGTGCTGTCGGACATCCTCCGCGGCGGCCTGGACAAGGTCCGGGAAAGCGGCATCGACATCCTTGGTGGCCACAGCATTGATGACCACGAGCCCAAGTACGGCCTGGTCGTGATCGGGACCGTGCATCCGGATCGGGTGGTCCGTAACCGCGGCGGCCGGCCGGGCGACCGCCTGCTGCTGACCAAAGCGCTCGGGACCGGCATCATCAGCACGGCGATCAAGCACCAGGTGGCGCCGCCGGAATCGGAAGCGGTGGCGGTCCAGGAGATGCTGCGGCTCAACCGCGAGGCGTCGGACGCGATGACCGCGGTGCAGGTCCACGCCGCCACCGACGTCACCGGCTTCGGACTCCTGGGTCATCTTCACTATCTGGCGAAGGCCTCCGGGGTGGGGGCTCGGGTCGAGGCGGCGGCGGTCCCCGTCCTTCCCGGCGCCGAGGCCCTGGCCGACGCCGGCGAGGTCCCGGGTGGAACCCGCTCCAACGAGCGGTTCCTGGCGCGAAGGGTCCACTGGCCGCCGGGGCTGTCGGCCGCCCGTCAAACGGTGCTCAGCGATGCCCAGACCTCCGGCGGACTGCTGATCGCGATCGCCGCCGGCGACGAGCGCCGCCTGCTGGACGCTCTGACCGCGCGCGGTGTCGCCGGCCACGTCGTCGGGGAGCTCACCTCGGGCCCGCCGGGCGAGATCACGGTCGTCTGAAGCCGGCTCGCCGGTAACAGGTCGATCACGGCCCGGCGACGACTCGATGACGTCAAATGCGACTGCCACATATGCCCAAGCCTCGATCGCGCGTATTAGAGGGTGACCATGCGTGAGCGTGATCGTAAAGCGAGTTCGCTTGCCTATTCGGGCACCGTTGATAATGTCACCCAGTGCGCGCACTGGGCAAGGCGGCGTCCGACGACGATCGCCCACTCATCGAGCGGGTTCGTCGGGGCGACCAGGACGCGGCCCGCACCCTCTATGAGCGCTATTTCGACCGCATCTACAACTATGTCTATGCCCGGCTCGGACGAGCTGAGGACGCGGAGGATCTGGCCATCGATACCATGACCCGCAGCCTCACCCGTCTCGATCTCTTCCAGGACCAGGGGGTTGCCTTTTCCTCCTGGGTCTATCGGATCGCGCACAACGCCACCATCGATCACTATCGCCGCCACGGCAAGGTGACCCTGGTGCCGCTGGACGACGCCACCCTGCCGCAATCCGCCGACCCGTCGGAGCTGGCCATGGAGCAGCTCTCGAACGAGGACCTGCGCCTGGCGCTGCGCGATCTGACCGACGAGCAGCAGCAGGTGCTGATCCTGCGATTCTTCCAGGACCTCACCGCCGCCCAGGTCGCGGGCATCATGGGCAAATCGGTCGGCGCGGTGCAGGCGCTGCAGCATCGGGCGCTGGGCTCACTGGAACGCGCGCTGCAGGGAAGGGCCGAAAATTGACGCCTGAAGGGCAGCGGATGGAGGCGCTGGCGGAGCGGTTGCGCACCGTCGAGCCGATGGCGCCGTCGCCCGCGGCCAAGATCCGTGGGTGGAACCTGGTGTCGGCCGCCGTCCAGCAGTCGGCGACGGTTCGCTCGCGAGGCCATTCCGTCAAACGGCTGGTGCTGGCCGCGGTGGCGGCCGCCGTCCTCCTGGTTGGCGGGGCGGTCGCGGCCTCGGCCGATAGCCTGCCGGACTCCGCCCTCTACCCGATCAAGGGCGTGGTGGAGCAGGTCCGCGGGGCGTTGGCTTTCTCGCCGTCGGACCAGCTGACCTACCACCTCGAGCTGGCGCAGACCCGCCTCACCGAGGCGGAAGCGATGATCGCCCGCCACCGGCTCGACCTGGCGAGCCAGGCGCTGAGCGCGATGGATGACCAGCTCGGCGATGCTGCCGCACTGGTGAAGGCTGAGAAGGGCACCGATCCGGCCATTGCGGCCGATTTGGAGAACCGGCTGCTGCAGGCCATCGCCACCCACGACGGTCAACTGGCGCGGCTGCAGGGCCAGGTCACCAACCCGGCCGCGCAGAGCGCCATCCTCAAGGCGCGCGACCGGGCCGCCCAGGCGGTGCAGGTGGCGCAGACGTCGAACAACAATGGCAACCCGAGCCCGAACGGGAAGGGTTCCGGGAACGCCTCCGCCTCGCCCCATCCGACACCCAAGCATTAGCTGATCACCGGCCCCGACGATTGGCCGGTACCATGGCCGGCATGTCGAGCCGCACCGCCGCCGGATTGGCCGCCGGGGTGGCGCTTGCCGTTCTGGCCGCCGACCAGGCCAGCAAGGCGTGGGCCCGCAGCACGCTGCCGCCGGGCCGCGATGTCCCCATCGTGAGCGGCTGGGTCTGGTTTCGTGTGGTGACCAACAGTGGCGCGAGCTTCGGGCTGCTCAGCGGCCACAACTGGCTGTTCATCGTGCTCACGCTCGTGGTCGTGCTGGCCGTCGGCGTGCTCGTGCTTCGAAGCCAGGTCGTCGGCGCGCTGGGGGTCGCCGCCCTGGGCGCCATTGCGGGAGGCGGAGCCAGCAATCTGCTCGACCGGATCCGGCTCGGCAGCGTGACCGATTTCATCGAGATCCATCGCTGGCCGACCAACTTCAACCTGGCGGACGCCGCCATCCGGATCGGGGTCGTGCTCTTCATCGTGGCGCTGCTGCTCGAGATGCGCCGCGACCGGCGACCCGGGTAGGCTTGACGCAGGAGGGAAGCCACCCTGGATTCATCGCCGGCGCCAGCCCGGCCGGATGGCGGCGTTCAGACCACCCACGTGCGCGAGATGGCCGCGAACGTCCTGCTGGGGCGGGCCCTGCACGTGCTCGACGCCGCCGGGGGGATGGTCGTGTTCTGGGACGCCGACGGCCGCTGGAACCGCGACAGTTTCACCCTGCCCGGCCGGCCCGACCGGATCGAGGCGCTGGCCCCGGTGCTGGAAGCGCTGCTCGAGTGGACGCTCTACACCGAGAAGCCGGTGGCGATCGACGACCTTGGACGCAGCCGCTGGTCACGACATCTGCTGCATGGCGCCGATCCTCCCGCCGGCGCGGTGGCGGCCACACCGATGGCCCAGCGGGGCGCGATCTGGGGAGCGATCGCCGTCTATCGCCCGGCGACCGCCGTCGATTCGATGGACCTCCTCGGGCAGCTGGCCGAGCTGGCCACCGAACCGCTGAGCTCGCTGGGATCGGCACGCCCCGAAGGGGTCAGCTGAAAGCGCCTCGGGGATTCTCGCTCCGTATCATGAGCGGCGATGCGAGCTGAGGAATCGGCACGCCGGATCGCGGCCCTGCGCCGGCGGCTGGCGGACCTCGAGCTCGACGGTCTGGTGGTCACCGCGCCGGAAAACATCCGGTATCTGTCCGGCTTCAGCGGCAGCCTGGCGTACCTGGTGATCGGCCACAACGCGGCCGAAATCCTGGGCGACAGCCGCTACTGGCTGCAGATGGAGGCCGAGGCGCCCAGCATCGCCCTGGTGCGATCTGGCGCCTCGCAGGGGTTATGGCCGCTGCTGGCGCAACGCGTCAAGGCGCTTGACCTCCGGCGCGCCGGCTTCGAGTCCCAGCACCTGACCGTCGATCAACACCAGCGGCTGTCGGCCGCGCTTCCGGCCGAGATCCGGTTGACGCCGACCGCCGGCGTGGTCGAGGCCCTGCGCATCCTGAAATCAGCGGACGAAGTCGAGCTGCTCCGCACGGTCGCCCAGATCGCCGGGCGCGCCTTCGATCGGGTCCGGCCCGCGATCCGGCCGGGGTTGCGCGAGCGCGATGTCGCCTTCCTGCTGGAGCAGACCTTTCGGGAGCTGGGCGCCGACGGCCCGGCCTTCGACACCATCGTCGCCGCCGGCGAGCGCGGCGCGCTTCCCCACGGGCGGGCGTCGGACCGCGTCCTGGAGCGGGGCGACATGGTCGTGATCGACTTTGGCGCGAGCGCCGGCGGCTACCACAGCGACACCACGCGCACCGTGGTGGTGGGAGAGCCGACGCCGGAACAGCGCCAGGCGATCGACGCCGTGCGTCTGGCTCAGACCGAATCGATGGCGCTGATGAAGCCCGGGGTGCCGGCGGACGAGGTCGACCGGCGCGCCCGCGAGTCCCTGGCCGGCGACGCCAACGCGTTCCAGCACGGGCTGGGCCATGGCATCGGGCTGGCGGTCCACGAGCGGCCGTTTCTTTCCCCCAGCGACCAGACCCCGTTGCAGGCCGGCATGGTGATCACCAACGAGCCGGGCATCTACCGGCCCGGCTGGGGTGGCGTTCGGCTGGAGGAGATGGTGCTGGTGACCGACAAGGGACCCGAGGTCCTGACCCCTGCGTCGCGCGAGGTGTCGCTGGGGTGACCCCGGCCGAGGTGCTGCGGGCGACGCTCGAGGTGTCCATCTTCGTCGATGAGCTGTTTGGCGAGAACTGCTTCCTGATCCGCCGGCGGGATACCAGCGCGGCCCTTGTGATCGATCCCGGGCTGCAGCTCGAGCGCGTCCGGCAGCAGCTGCGAGCCGATAACCTCCAGGTCGATCGGATCCTGATCACGCACGGGCACATCGACCACATCGCCGGCGTTTCCGGTCTGCAGGTCGAGACTGGCGCGCCGATCGCGATGCACCCGGAGGATCTCGCCATCATCGATTGGGACCAGCTCGGGCAGCTGCGGTTCACCCCGGACGGGTTCGCGCCGTTCTCGATCGACACCCCGCTGGCCCACGACGTCACGCTCCCGTTTCAGGACCTCAGCCTGCGGGTACTGCACACCCCGGGTCATACCGAGGGTTCGGTCTGCTTCGTGTTCGGGCTCGACTGCTTTGCCGGCGACACGCTGTTTCAACGCGGCATCGGTCGCACCGATCTGCCCGGCGGCGACATGCGCAAGATCGTCTTTTCAATCCGCCGGGTGCTCTACGCCTTGCCGCCGAAGACGCTGGTCTACCCCGGGCACGGTCCCCGCACCAGCATCGAAGAAGAGCGGTTGTTGAATCCCTTCGTCCCTGCCGGCTGACGGTGCGAATCGTCTCGCTGCTCCCCAGTGCGACCGAGATCGTCTGCGCGCTTGGACTCGAAGACGATCTCGTGGCCGTCACCCACGAGTGCGACTATCCTGCCTCGGTCCGCAGCAAACCGGTGGTCACCAGCAGCGTTCTCCAAGGAGAGCGCGCGAGCGGCGAAATCGACCGGCATATCCGCCGGTTGGTGCACGAGGGGAGCAGCATCTACGCGCTCGATGCGCAGCGGCTCGCGTCGCTCCAGCCGGACCTGGTGCTGACCCAGGAGCTCTGCGAGGTTTGCGCGGTCTCCTATCCCATTGTCGAGCGTGCCGCCCGCCGGCTCGGTGCGACCACCCAAATCGTTTCCCTGGAGCCGGAGAGCCTCGATGACGTGTACCAGAACATCAGAACCGTCGGCGAGCTCACCAACCGGGCCGGCCGGGCGTCAGGCCTGATCGATCAGCTGGCCGCCCGGGTCCGGCTGGTCCGGGAGCGCGTCGGCCAACTTCCGCCCCGGCGGACGGTTTGCCTGGAATGGGTCGATCCGCTCTACAACTGCGGTCACTGGACGCCCGGGCTGGTCCAGCTGGCGGGCGGTGAGGAGCTGCTGGGAAGCCCGGGCGGGCGCGCGCGGGGGATCGACCCCGGGGATCTTGTCGACGCTCAACCGGAGGTCATCGTCGTCATGGCCTGCGGCTTTGGACTCGAGCGCAGCCTTCAGGAGGTTGCTCGGGTCGACCAGTTCGCAACGACCAGCGGCGCGGAGCTCTGGGTGGTGGACGGCAACGCCTTCTTCAGCCGGCCCGGGCCGCGCCTGGTGGATAGCGTCGAGATTCTCGCCGGGATCCTGCATCCGCAGGTGATCGAGCCGCCGGCGCCCGGCGACGCCCGCCGGGTACGCTAGCGACCGTAAAGGAAGCCGAAGAAGACC
>VBDZ01000109.1 GCA_005881215.1 Chloroflexota bacterium
CAGCTCGTCGGCGGAGAGGACGGCCAGGTCGCTCGCGGAATATCGCTCCCGGAGCGGCGCCGCCTCGGCCGAACATCCCGGCGCCTCAGTCGCCTTCACTGCACTCCGCCCAGTTTTTCTCGGTTTCATAGACGCGCACGCGCTGCAGCGAGCCCTCGAGGAGATGGGGATGCAGGCGCTCCCAGAACGCCAGCGCCAGGTTTTCAGCCGTCGGGATCCGGTCGCGGAGCCACGGGACATCGGTATTGAGGTTTCGATGATCGACGTGCTGGATTATCTGGTCAACCATCAGGTCCTTCAGGCGCTTCAGGTCCATCAGATAGCCAGTGGTGGGGTTGATCGCCCCGGAGACGACCACCTCGAGAACGTAATTGTGGCCGTGCAGGTTCACACACTTGCCATAAAGACGCACGTTCTCGCCCTCGGAGAGCCCCGGGTCCGAGAGCTGGTGGGCGGCGTTGAAGCCCTCCCGCCGGCTGATCCGCAACCGGGCGGCGCCTTTCATGCCTGGCTTCGATGCTAGGCCAACCGGCAGAGCCGCGTACAATCGGAACCGGCTGCGTGATACCGGGTCACGCCACCGGTGAAAGGAGGGCTTGATGGTGGGTTTGAGTGGTGACGTTCGTCTCCAATCCGTACTGGGCAGACGCCTGGGGGTGCTTCCTCTGGTTGGCGTCCTCGTGTTGGCGATGGTGCGGCCGGCCGTCGCCGGGTCAGTGAGTCTGGTCGATGCCTCGACGGGCACCAGTCCCTTTGCGTCCTGTCGTGACATCGGTCCGCTGAACGGCTCGAACGACTTCAACACCGTCAACACGGAAATCGAGCCGCGGATGGCGATCGACCCGACGAATGCCGGCACCATGATCGCGGTCTACCAACAGGACCGCTGGCGGAACGGGGGCGCCCGCGGACTGGTCGCCTCGATCACCCGGAACGGCGGCTCGGCGTGGTCGATCACCTCTCCGAGCTTCAGCCAGTGCTCTGGAAATCCAGAGTGGAATCGAGCGAGCGACCCGTGGGTGACGTTCGATCCCGCGGGGAACGCCTACTTCATTGCCCTCACATCGAATGCCGACGAAACCCATTCGGGCATCCTGGTGAGCAAGCTGGACCATAACCAGCTGGCCAGCAAGAACAAGAAGTTGGAGTGGAGCGCGCCGGTCACCTTGATCGACACCTTTGGCGGAACCCTCGGCCTGGGCTTCAACGACAAGGAATCGATCACCGCCGATCCGACCCGTCCGGGCACCGTCTACGCCGTCTGGGATCAGAGTTCGGTTCCGGGCGAGGACCGGATCCCCGGCGTGCTGCACGCGTTCTCCTACCGGCAGGAGACGCTGTTTTCGCGCACGACGGACTTCGGGGCCACCTGGTCGACGCCCAAAGCGCTCTTCTTCAGCAACCAGGTCACGATCGGCAATCAGATCGTCGTCGAGCCGAACGGTAATCTCGCCGACTTCTTCTGGGCATCGAAGGGCTCGGGCATCCAGCCGAACGAGAACTCAGACCATCAGGCCGCGATGTATTCGAGCGACGGCGGATTGCATTGGAGCCCGCCCAGCATCGTCTCCGACTCCTTCCCCCTGAGAGTCGTCGATCCCAACAGCGGCTTTCCAATCAGGGCCGGCACCAACATTCCCGACGTTGGCGTCGATCCCAACTCGGGCGCCCTCTACGTGGTCTGGGCCGATGGACGCTGGTCTGGCTTTACCCACGACGACATCGCGCTGACCAAGTCGACCGACGGTGGCAAAACCTGGTCGCCCGCGCAGAAGGTCAACCAGACGCCTAACGGGGCTGCCGCATTCACGGCGAGCGCCCACGTGCTGGCGGACGGAACGGTTGGCGTGACCTACTACGATTTCCGGAATAACAATGGCAATGGGCTCAATACCGATTACTTCCTGGTCACGTCTACCGATGGAGGCGTGTCGTGGAGTGAGACCCGCCTGACTCCGAGCTCGTTCAATATGGAGTGGGCTCCAATTTCCCGAGGCTACTTCACGGGAGACTACGAGGGGCTGACCAGCGCCGGTAGCCAGTGGCGAGCGGTCTTCATCCAGACCGTAGCGTTGCGCGACACGGACGCGTTCGTCGCGGCGACGCCCTAGGCTCGGATTTCGGTCTCAGACAAAAAAGGGCGCCCGCAAGGGCGCCCTTTATGCGAAGTCGAGCCCGCTAGTTAGGCGGCGCGAACGTGGTTCGCCCGCGGACCCTTCTGGCTCTGCTCGATGTCGAAGCTGACGGCCTCGCCACCACGCAGGTTGTCGAAGCTCAGGGAGCCGTCGACGCCACTCTGATGGAAGAAGTACTCCTTGCCATCTTCGGCGGCGATGAACCCAAATCCGCGGTCGGAAACGATCTTCTTGACGGTGCCTTTTGGCATTGCCCGTTCTCCTCCTCTCGAACATCGGCCGTAACGCTCGGCCTGTTCGAGAGAGAAGAATGCCCGGCCGCACGCGAGATCGCCCGAAGGCCGGGCGGTCGGCCTGCACTCTACCACAGTCGTCGGGAGGCCGCTAGCGACGCTCGGTCGCCAGCCGGAGGCCGAGGCCGATGAGCACCAGCCCGGTGGTCGCCTCCAGGGCCCGGCGGACGCGGTCTCGGCGCAGGAAGTCGCCGATTCGGGCGACCACCACGGCATACAGGGTCAGCCAGGTGATCGTGATCGAGCAGAAGATCGAGCCGAGCAGGAGCAAGCCGAGAAAGGAGCCCTGGCCGCGGCTGACGAACTGGGGGAACAGGCTGAGGAAGAACACCACGATCTTGGGGTTGCTGAGGTTGCTGATCAGCCCCTGACGGTAGGGGATACCCCACCCCCTCCCCGACCCTCCCCGCAAGGGGGAGGGAGATAGTGATCCTGGCCTTCCCCGCAAGGGGGAGGGAGAGTCCGGGCGCGGTCGCGCGAAGAGGGCTACGCGTAAGGCCTGAAGGCCGAGAAACACGAGGTAGCCGGCACCTATCAACCGGATCGCCAGAAAGACCGGTTGCGAGGCGACCAGCAGCGCGGCAAGCCCGGCGCTGCTGGCGACTGTCCAGGTAGCCAGTCCCGAGACCACCCCGGCCGCCGTCGCGATCCCACCACGGCGCCCGCCGACCAGGGTGTTGCGGATGGTCAGGGCGGTGTCCTGTCCGGGCGACAGGATCACCAGGATCGAGATCCCGAGGAAGGCGGCAAAGTTTGTGATCATGCCCGTCGCATCACAAATATATTGAAGCCCGTCTTGAGGGAGGCGGTTTGAACCGCCGGCGGAGGGGGTACAGTGGTGGGTGCATCCTGTTGTAGGGTGCGCTCGCCGTGGGCCCCGCTCGAACAGGCCTCGACAGCGCGAGGCAGTACGTTCGGGAAAGGAGGTCCATACAAATGTCTGGAACCATCAAGAAGCTCGTCGCCGAGCGTGGATTCGGGTTCATCACCGCCGAAGACGGTAATGACTACTTCTTCCACCGCAGCGGTAGCGCCGACTTCGATCGGCTGGATACCGGCGTCAAGGTCGATTTCGTGACCGAGCCCAGCCCCAAGGGGCCGCGCGCCACGAATGTCCGCGTCGCCGCCTAAGGGCTGAACACCCCCACCCTGACCCTCCCCCTTTCAAGGGGGAGGGAACTGGGGGGTTACGAACAACCGGTAGCGGTGAGGTTTTTCAGGTTGACCCTGACGTCCTGGCCACCAAAACTGTATGCATCGGTCCACGCCTCGATTGCGTAACCCGCGCTCACCGTGCTCGCGGCTGCCCAATCGATCTGGACCCAGGTCCGATTGCTGAGGTAGTACCCGGTGACGGTCGTGCCGACCCGGGTGAGTCGTAAGCGGCCGCTCTTGTCCGGCGTTTCGACGCTGACGATGTGCCCGGAGAACTCCGTTGTGTAGGTGTTGTCCGCGCTGTGCGGGTTGCTCGCGCGCTGGACAGAATTCACATCGGCGCCCAGGCCAAATCTAACTCCGTTTCGCGCCGGCCAGTTGACCAGGGCGTAATCCACCTGCAGATCGAAGTCGCCGGTCATCTGGCATTTCGACTTCAGGGTGACGGCGATCTTCGCCTGCTGTTGCGGATCCCCCTGCGCCTTGGCCGCAAAAAATAAATTGACGCCGCCATTCGCCTCGGTAGCGGCGGATCCGGTCCCGACCGTTATCACGTCCCAGGCGCCCAGGTCGAACCCTTTCGGCGTGGGCGCCGTCGCCGGCGTGATCGCCGCGGCCGCTGGCCCGCAGGCCGTCAGGATGGCTAGGATGGGCAGCAATAGGCTTAGACGAACTCGACTCTTCATCTATTGATGCAACGCGCGTGAATTCGCGACCTTACACCGCGTGGGCTGCGGCCGTGGTGGGCATCGGTTTCGTTGGGATTGAAGCGATCGTCCTCAATGCCCGCATTCGCGACTTTGACGAGGGCGTTTACTGGCAGTCGGTCCGGGCGCTGATTCGTGGCGAGCCGTTATTCAGCTCCGTCTTCGCCTCCCAGCCTCCGGCCTTCTATTACGTACTGCTGCCGTTTGGGGTCGCCTCGCCGTCGCTGGCGAGCCTTCGATTGACCGAATTGCTGCTGGGATTGATCGGGCTGGCGGCGACCTACGCCGTTGCGCGCCAGCTCGCCGGCTCGGTCGCGGGGTTAGTCGCCGTGGCGCTGGCGGCGACCAGCCCGCTGTACCTGCACCAGTCCGCCATCGTTCAGGCCGACGGTCCGGCTGTGGCCATCAGCATGGTGGCCGTGGCGATCGCCCTGATGGCGGCCCGGGCAGCGGGTGGGAGGCGCGATGCGCTGGCGGTCGCCACCGGCCTGGCGCTGGCGCTGGCAATCGGCTTCAAGTTCCTGGCCGCGGTCACGCTCGTTCCGATTGCGCTGACGTTCCTGCTCGCGACCCGCGGTCGCGGCCGGCTCGTGATGATCGCCGCCGCCGGTGGCATCGTCGGTTTCCTCGTCGTCATACTGCCGGCGATCGGGGCGCCGAGGGCCGCCTTCGATCAACTGGTGCTGCTGCACCAGCGAGCGGGCAGCGTGAGCCAGGGCACCATTGGCGGAAATCTCAAGGCCGTCCTGTTGTACCGCGAGGTGCCGCTCGAGTTGCTGGCCGGGCTGGCGGCCGTCGTCGCCATCTTCCGGCGGGACTCCGCGATTCTCCTGCCGCTGGCATGGTTCGGGGCATCCCTCCTCGCCGTGCTCGTCTACCATCCGCTCTTTGCCCACCACCTCGTGATGCTCTCCCTTCCGCTCGGCCTGGTAGCGGCCGTTGGGATCACCCCCTCCCCGACCCTCCCCGCAAGGGGGAGGGAGATTCTGAGGAGCCTCCCCACGAGGTGGAAGGCGATGGCTCCGCTGGTCGCCCTGGCGCTGGTGCTGGCAACGGTGGGCGCCGGCGCCCTTGTGGCCGTGCGGGATGTCCAGTTCGCCCTCACACCGGACCGGCACAATGCCGAGATGATCGCCGCCGTCCGAGCCGTCGGCCGGCCTGGCGATTTCTGGATCAGCGACAACCCCTACGCCATCGCCGCCGCCGGTCGCATCGTCGGTTTCCTCGTCGTCATACTGCCGGCGATCGGGGCGCCGAGGGCCGCCTTCGATCAACTGGTGCTGCTGCACCAGCGAGCGGGCAGCGTGAGCCAGGGCACCATTGGCGGAAATCTCAAGGCCGTCCTGTTGTACCGCGAGGTGCCGCTCGAGTTGCTGGCCGGGCTGGCGGCCGTCGTCGCCATCTTCCGGCGGGACTCCGCGATTCTCCTGCCGCTGGCATGGTTCGGGGCATCCCTCCTCGCCGTGCTCGTCTACCATCCGCTCTTTGCCCACCACCTCGTGATGCTCTCCCTTCCGCTCGGCCTGGTAGCGGCCGTTGGGATCACCCCCTCCCCGACCCTCCCCGCAAGGGGGAGGGAGATTCTGAGGAGCCTCCCCACGAGGTGGAAGGCGATGGCTCCGCTGGTCGCCCTGGCGCTGGTGCTGGCAACGGTGGGCGCCGGCGCCCTTGTGGCCGTGCGGGATGTCCAGTTCGCCCTCACACCGGACCGGCACAATGCCGAGATGATCGCCGCCGTCCGAGCCGTCGGCCGGCCTGGCGATTTCTGGATCAGCGACAACCCCTACGCCATCGCCGCCGCCGGTCGCGACCTTCCGGGGCCTCTGGTCGATACCTCGGCTCTGCGCGCCCGTGTCGGGTTGCTAACGGTCTCGGATCTCGAATCGGCCCGGGTTGGGTACCACGTCCAGTGGCTGCTGGAGGACAGCTTCCGGCTGGATGCGGTCCCCGGATTTCGCGCCTGGCTCAACCAGCACTACCAGGCCATGGAAAGCCTGGGAGGCCGGGCGGTCATCTATCGGACAAAGGTCGGTCCTACGGAATTTGCAGCACAAATGGCCCATGGTTAACGCAGGTGTTACGCGGTTCGCACAGTCCCGATTCCCGCTTTTAACCCCTCGTGCCGGGTTCGCTGGCAGACTGACTCCAGTCTCCTAAACGGGAGGTGAAAACCATGTTGGCGAACCTGTATCTCCGTCTGCGCGCACTGCTCAACCGTGAGGAAGGGCAGGGTATGGTCGAGTACGCCCTTATCCTCGTCTTGATCGCCGTCGTAGTCATCGTAGTGCTGATCATTCTTGGCAACCAGGTCAAGAACGTCTTCTGCAACATCTCGGGCGGTCTGGGCCAGTAGGCTTCGACACCCAAAGAGAAAGGGCCCCACAGCGGGGCCCTTTTCTTTTTCAGCGCGTGGCGCCAGCTGCCGATGGTTCGAGGTTCGCGACCGCTGGGATGACCTGCTCGCCGATGATCTCCAGCGGCTTGATGCGGTCGATCCGGGGCACGCTGCCGATGACGGTCTGGATGCCCATGCTCGCCAACCAGCGGAGGCCACCGATCACCTGGCCGACCTTTTCGCCGCCCTCGCCGACGTCGAACCCGAACATCGCCGTTTTCTCGATCTCGTCGTAATTCCGCCCCAGCGCCTGGCAGTGATCCCGCAGCACGTCGAGCTTATGAGGCAGCTCCGGGCTGGGGAAGAGGTTGCAGGCGTTGGCATATTGGGCCACCATCCGCAGCGTCTTACGCTCACCGCCGCCTCCAATCAGGATCGGCGGATGCGGTCGGCTCAGGCTCTGGGGCACATTCAACGGCCGCCCGAGCTGGTAATGCTTGCCGGGAAATGGCTTTTCGCTGCCTCGTTTGCCCTCCCACATGGTGAGGCAGATCTGGAGCGTCTCCTCGAGTCGCTCAAACCGTTCGGCGATCGGCGGGAATGGAATGCCGAGACCCCGGCTCTCCGCCTCGTTCCAGGCGGCGCCGATGCCGAGCCAGGCGCGACCGCCCGAGAGGACGTCGAGCGTCGTAACGGTCTTGGCCAGCACGCCGGGATAGCGATAGACGGCGCCGGTGACCATCGTGCCGAGCCGGGCCCGCGAGGTGAGCGCGGCCATGAAGGCCAGCGCGGAATAGCCCTCGAGCATGTCGTGCTCGGGTGGGCCGTTCCCGCGGATCTGCCAGAAGTGATCCATCACCCAGATCGATTCGAACCCCGCCTGGTCGGCGGTGCGCGCGATCTGGGCCATGGTGCTGCCTAGCTTGGTCGGGCCGCCCGGCCAGCTGAAATCCGGGATCGTCAATCCGATCTTCATGGCGCCTCCTGTCTGAGCTACCCCCTCCCCGACCCTCCCCACAGGGGGAGGGAGAACGTGACAACAGTACTTATGATGCAACGACATCGTATGAAGCCGGTACTGTGCATTCGAAACGACCGGGACGACACGCTCGGCATCACCGAGGCGGCGCTCGGCGAGCACGACGTTCCGATTCGCCGGCTGGACGCCTTCGATGCGAGGGCGGTGTGGCCCGACCTCGAAGAGATCAGTGGACTGATCGTATTTGGCGGCGAGATGAACGTGGACCAGGTCGACCGCTATCCGTACCTGATGACGCAGCGGCGGTTGATGCGCGGGGCGGTTGATGCCGGTTTGCCGGTGCTCGGCATCTGCCTCGGCGCCCAGATGCTGGCTCGGGCGCTCGACGCGCGGGTCTACCGGGCCCCGGTCCGAGAACTGGGATTCAAGCCGGTGCGGATCACCGAGGCGGGGCGGCAGGACCAATTGCTTGGCGGGTTCAGCGACGGCGACCGGGTCTTCCAATGGCACGAAGACACCTTCGACCTGCCGCAGGGCGGGGAGCTGCTGGCGGCCGGTGATGAGGTCCCGGCCCAGGCGTTTCGATTCGGGATGCGCGCGTGGGGGGTGCAGTTTCACCTCGAGGTCGATCGTGACGGCGTGGACGCCTGGCTGCGCGCCGCCGAACCGACGCTAGAGGCCACCTGGAAGCGAAGCGCCGATGAGGTGCGCGATGAGCTCGAGAGGTATCTGAAGCCGCAGCAGCAGCGGGCCCGCCAGCTGTTTGGTGCCTTCGCCCGGGCTTCGGGTGGCTTAACCGACCGTCGTCAATAAGGTCGCCCGCAGCGCCAGGCGGCGATGAACCTCGCCGACAAGCTCGTCGGGACTCATCTTGTCAGGAACCCGGAGGACGAGCGCCGCCTGGCCAGGGTACGCGAAGACCGCCAGGTCGCAGAGCACGATCATGTCGGGATCCGGCATGGCGGTGCCGAGCACATCGACAAAGCTCTCGGTCTGGATGACCTCGTAGCCGCCCATCTGGAGCGCGCCGCGATAGTTCGCGCCCATCTTGGGGTCGTCGGAAATCAGCAGGATCCGGGCCACGCCAGCGGCGGTGGTGCTCACGGCAGCCTCATCATCTATCGATGTGCGCTTGCGCCGGTTAGGTCATTCGGCCCAGTCACGCCGTCCGTTCGGCGAGCGGCGCCAAGCACCCCCTCCCCGGCCCGCCCCGCAAGGGGGAGGGAGAAGATGACTGGATGAATCGGCGGATTCGGCGGCGAATTGCTATCGGCATCGTGCTGCTGTTGCTGGTGTTCGGCATCGCCACCGGGCTCAAGGTCTATGAGTACGCGGCCGGCCCGACGGGAGAGAAGGACTGCGCGGCGAATCCACGGTTCGCGGGACCGCCGATCGCTCCGTCGCTCCGAATCGTCGAACCACCGATCAGACTCGCTCAGCGGGGTGGCACCATCAACGATGCCAGCTGTCTGAACCGGACATCCATCTATGGCATCGCGAAACCGGCCAACGAGGACGAGCTGCGAAAGCTGGTCGCCTTCGCTCAGGCCAACGGCCTCAAGCTGTCGATTGCGGGCGCGCGACACAGCATGGGTGGCCAGGCCTTCTTCACCAACGCGCTCGTGATCAACACTGGAAATCTCAAGCAGATGTCGCTGAATGAGACCAGCCAGGTGTTGACCGTGCAGGCTGGAGCGACCTGGCACGATGTGCTCGCCTACCTCCACCCGCGCGGGTTCTCCGTCAAGGTGATGCAAGCGATCGACCTGCCGACAGTTGGCGGATCGGTTTCCGTCAACGGCCACGGCGTCGATCACCGCGCCGGGTCACTGGCCTCCACGGTCCGTTCGCTGCGGGTCATGCTGTCGGACGGCAGCGTCCATCAGGTCAGCCGCGAGCAGGGGCCGGAGCTCTTCGCCTCCGTGATGGGAGGCTACGGGCTGTTTGGCATCGTCCTCGACGCGCAGATCGACGTGGTGCGCGACGTGATGTATCAGTACGAGCAGCAGACCATCGACTACCACCAGTTCCCTCAACTCTTCACCCAAAAGCTGAGCCAGGACCCATATCGCCTGATGTATGGCCATCTTTCCACGGCGCCGGGGTCATTCCTCAAGGAGATGCTCATCTATTCCTACCGAGACGCCCCCGGCTACCAGGAGCCAATCCCGGCCTTGAAGGACAGCAGCCAGGTCGCCCTCACCCGGTTCTTCCTCAACCTCGCCAAGACGGGCGGCGCGGGGCAAGACGTCAAGTGGTTCGCCGAGAAGCGGATCATGCCGTTGTTCCGGCCGTGTTATGTGGCGCGCAGCCAGGCACTGAAAGCCGAAAGCTGCCTCGTGTCTCGAAATCAGGCGCTCTACGGGAGTCTCGGGGCTCTCAAGACCAACCTGCCGGCCGACACCGAAATCCTCCAGGAGTACTTCGTGCCGCAGGATCGTTTCGTGCCCTTCATCGATGGCGTCCGCCAGGTGCTCGAGCAGCACCACGCGGTTGTGTTGAACGCCTCCGTGCGAGTCGTGCACCGCGGCGATGTCCAACTCGACTATGCGAAGGCCGACATGTTCTCGCTGGTGCTGTTCATCGACCAGAAGGTCACGCCTGAAGGGGATCGGCAGATGACGGCGCTGACCCAGGCGCTGATCGACGCCACGGCTCAGCAGGGCGGGACCTTCTATCTGCCGTATCAGCTGGACTATCGATCCGACCAGCTGCAACGCGCGTACCCGGGGGTGAATGCGTTCTTCGCGCTCAAGCGGAAGTACGACCCGTCGCAGCTCTTCACCAACGAGTTCTACGCCGCTTACGGGGGATAATTGGCAACGGTGCTGATGAAGACTCGCTGCGAGAAGTGCGGCTCGCCGCTCGGCCCAAATCAGGACGCACGGATCTGCAGCCACGAATGCACCTTCTGCGCGGCTTGCGCGACCGAAATGGGAAACGTGTGCCCCAACTGTGGTGGTGAGCTGGTGGCGCGGAGGCCCCCACCCTGACCCTCCCCCGGGGGCGGGGGAGGGAATAATGGGGCGAGAGATGGCAGCCGATCGGGCCGACCTGGTGATCGTCGGGGCCGGGACGATTGGCGGATGGGCGTCGTACTTCGCCCGAACCTCGGGGGCTGATCGGGTCATCGTGGTCGAGCGGGGGCGGGTGGGCGACGGGGCCAGCAGTCGTGCCGCCGGCATGGTTCGCGCCCAGGGTGGCACGCCTACGACGGTGACGCTGGGACGCTGGAGCATCGAGTTCTACCGGCGGCAATTCGCGCTGCTGGGAACGGACTCGGGCTTTCGTGAGCTCGGCTACCTGATCCTGGCCACATCCGAGGACGAGGAGCGCGCCGGCCGCGAGCGGGTCGCCATGCAACGGGGCATCGGGCTGGACGTGCGCTGGGTTGACGCCGACGAGGCGGTCAGACTCGACCCGTGCCTGCAGGTATCGAGCCTTCGCGGGGCCAGCTACTCACCCAATGATGGGTGCATCGACCCGGTCCGCAATGTTCGCGCCTACTCACTGGCCATGCAGGCCGCCGGCGTCGAGCTTCGCGAAGGCTGCGGCTTCACCGGCATCGAGACCACCAGCACGACGTCCGGCAAGCGGGTGACGGGCATTCTCACCGACACGGGACCAATCGAGACCTCCCGCGTGCTCCTGACCGGCGGCCCGCAACTCCAATCTGTCGGCGAGCTCATCGGCGTCCCGATTCCCGCCGGCGCCGTCCGCCACCAGGTCGCGGTGCTCGAACCGCACCCCGCGTTTCAAGTCGATCGGAAGGCGATGGCCTTCGACCTTTCGGGCGGCCTGTACTGGCGGCTGGAGGAGGGTGGGTTGCTGTTCGGAATGAGCAATCCGCAGGAACCGCCCGGTCCAGCCCGGTCGATCGACTGGACCTACCTCGAGGCGATGCGCCGGCGACTCGCGGACTTCCTGCCGGTGACCGAGGGGTTGGAGCTGCGCAAGGTGTGGGCCGCCACCATCGATTACACGGCCGACCATCAACCGATTCTCGGTCCGGCGCTGAGCGCCGACCGAGGGCCGATTGAGGGCGTCACGGTGGCCTCGGCCGGCGGCCACGGGATGATGTGGGGCCCCGCGGTCGCCCGAATCGCCGCGGACCTCGCGCTCGAAGGCAAGACCAGCCTCGTCGACGTCAGCCCGCTCGGGTTGGACCGCTTCGATGCCGAGGGTCGCAGCCGCCTGGCGACGGACCCCATCGCGCTGCCATTTCCGAAGAGCCCCCACCCTGCCCTCCCCCGCGAGCGGGGGAGGGAAATGTCGACACGGCGCTGAAGCGCGACCTGCGTCCGCTCTTCGACCCGCGCTCGGTCGCGATCCTCGGAGCCTCGAGCGATCCAGCGAAATGGGGACACGCGCTCGCCCGCAGCGCGCTCAAGGGTCGTCAGCGGCGGGCCGTGTTTCTGGTCAATCGCAGCGGTGACGAGATTCTGGGAGAGCGCAGTTACCGCTCGCTCGCCGACGTTCCCCAGCCTCCGGAGCTGGTGGCGATCGTGGTTCGCGCGGCCGGCTTCGAGGCGGCGATCAACGAGGCGATCGACGCGGGAGCCAAAGCGATCGTCGCCATCACGTCAGGCCTTGGCGAACGCGATCAGGCTGGACTTGCCCTGCAGCAGGCGGCGGTCGCTCGGGTGCGTGCAGCGGGCGCCGTGATGCTCGGACCGAACTGCCTGGGCATCGCCGACACCGGCACCTTGCTCGACCTGACCTGGGATGACTTCGGACCGGGGCCTGTGGGGCTGATCTCTCAGAGCGGGAACCTGGGCCTGGAACTGGCGCAGCTCGCACACGACGCGGGCGTTGGATTCTCGCGATTCGTCTCACTGGGTAACCAGGCGGACCTGACCGCCGCGGAATGCCTCGAGTCGCTGATCGCCCACGAACCGACGCGGGTCGTCGCCCTTTACCTCGAGGACTTTGGCGATGGGCGGGCGCTGGCATCGGTCGCCGAGTCGGCCGCCCGCGCCGGCAAGCCGGTCATCTTGCTGACGGTCGGCTCGAGCCCGGCGAGCGTGCGGACGGCTTATTCGCATACCGCCGCGCTGGTGAGCGATTCGATCGCGGTCGACGCCGCCTGCCGCGCCAGCGGCATGTATCGGGTCGACACGCCGCAGCAAATGATCGACCTGGTCCAGATGCTGTTGTTGGCAGATCAGCCGCGCGGGCGCCGCGTCGCCATCGTCGGCGACGGCGGAGGCCATGTCGCCCTGGCCGCCGATCGGCTGACTGCCCACGGCCTGCTCATCGAACCCTTCACGGACCGGCTCGCGGCAGACCTCGCCGGCCTGCTCCCGCCGACCGCCAGTACCCGTAACCCCGTCGACGTTGCCGGTGGTGGAGAGGAGGACGTCTTCAACTTCGAACGGGTCATCCGGATGATCGCCGAGTCGGGTGAGGCTGACGCTGTGCTTCTGACTGGTTACTTCGGCGGCTATAGCGAGCAGTCGGACGCGTTCCGACGGCTCGAGCTGCAAGTCGCCGACGCGATGGCGCTCGCCGCGAAAGGGGCAGAGCGGCCGTTGATCGTACAAACGATGTATCCGAAGTCGGTCACCACCGCCGACCTGCGACAGCGCGGCGTGCCGGTCTACGCCGATATCGAGGCGGCCGTGCGCTCACTCGGCCGCCTGGTTGATCGCGTGGCCGACCCACCGTTCGGTGTCCCGCCGCCGGTGGCCTTAGCGGTGTACCCGACTTCCGCGAAACCGACTGACTACTTTGGTGCGCGCCGGCTCCTCGCCGACGCCGGCGTGGCGTTCATCGACGCACGCCCCGCCGAATCCATGGAGGCCGCCATCGCGGCGGCCGGCTCGCTGGGGTACCCCGTCGTGCTCAAGGCGCTGGGCCGTACCCACAAGAGTGATGCCGGCGGCGTTCGGCTGGCCCTGGCCGACGACGCAGCGCTA
>VBDZ01000110.1 GCA_005881215.1 Chloroflexota bacterium
CACCAGGATCGGCGCCCATGCCCCCGCGATTTCAGCCGCCAGACCGACGGCCCGATCGAGGTAGTTTCAGGGGACGCAGTACTCGATCGTGACCCGATGCTTGGGGTCGATCATCGCCCACAGCCTATCAGCGGTGGCGCCCGATTCGTCCGAGATGGGTGTCCTGGAAGGCGGTCGGCAGTTTGAGCCCATACCCGAGAAGGCGGTCCACGCCGATATGCCCGAACCAGATCAGCCCGATGTCGATGGCCAACGCCGTGGACCCGAGGATGCCGACCGCACCCAGGATCCCGGGAAGCAGCCAGGTGTGGCCGAGGTTGTAGACGGCGCCGCCGAGGCGCGGGCCGCCCAAGTACCCGAGCATGAAGAGGTCCGGCGCCAGGATCAGCACGATGAACAGGAGCCACGACCCGGACGCCTTCCAGTACAACAGCAGCGACAAAGCGAGCAGCACTCCGCCTTCGAGGCGCTGCAAGCGGACCGGATTGATGAGGACGCCGAGCGGGCCGTCATCTCGTTCGGACACGGCTCAACCCGCTCGGACAGCGGCCGGCGGGCCGGCGAGCGCGCGGACCAGTCGCTCGGTCGAGGCACCGATCCCATAGGTTTCGCTGAGCCGGCTCAGCGCCCCTGGATCAACCGGTTCCTTGGGACGCGTGCCCCTCGGGGTTGGCACCGGGGCGATCGCAACCGGTACGCCGACCCGGCGCGCCTGCTGGATGTACGCGTTGGCCGCCTCGCCGAGCCGTCCGCTGGCCACGATGCCGTCGAGATCCTTGAAACGGCGCACCAGTTGTGCCGCGGTCTTCTCGCCCACCCCGGGGACGCCCGGCAGACCATCCGACGGGTCGCCGCGCAGAACCGCAAAGTCGCCGTAGGAACGCCCGGGGATGCCATATCGCCGCTCGACCTCGGCTTCGTCCACCATCAGGAGGCGGCCGATGCCCTGCTGGGTGTAGAGGACGCAGACATCCGGGTCCCGCACCAGCGAGAAGAGATCTCGGTCGCCGGTCACGATCTCCACCTTGCCACTGATCTTCGGCAGGAGCGAGGCAATGACATCCTCCGCCTCGAAACCTTCGGCGCCGATCACCTCGACACCGATGGCGGCGAGCACCGCGCGGATGATCGGTTCTTGCGGCTCCAGCTCGGGCGGCATCGCGCCGCGCTCCAGGCGCGCCGTCTTATAGCTGGGGATGACGTTGACCCGAAACGCCGGCCGCCAGTCCTCATCGGTCGCGACCACGATGGCGCGCGGCTTCCGGTCCGTCACCAGCCGGGCGAGCATGTCGAGGAAGCCGCGAACCGCGTTGACCGGTTGGCCGTTCGGCGCCTTGAAGGCTGTGACCGGAAGGCCGAAGAAGGCACGGAACATCAGGCTTGAGCCGTCAAGCAAGAACCAGTCGGTGGCCATCGCCAGATCGTAGTCCTGCGGGAGGCCCCCACCCTGACCCTCCCCCGCAAGCGGGGGCGGGAATTCCCTATTTGTGCGCTGCCTCGAGCTGGGCGCCCAGAGAGAGGATGGTGTACTCATCCCTCGGCCGGCCGACGAGCTGGATCCCGATCGGCAATCCGCATTTGCTGGTGGCCAGCGGCAGGCTGATCGCCGGCTGTCCCGTGCAGTTGAAGGGATGCGTGAAGCTCAACCAGTCGAGAAACTCGTCGGACGCGGTCTCGACGTTCTTGCCGATGCCGCCGATTTTCGGAGCGGGATAGGTGAGCGTCGGGGTCAGCAGCACGTCGATCTCGTTCCAGCTCGCAACCAGCCGGCGGGCCTGCTGGTGCAGCTGGGTCAGCGTTTTCAAATAATCAACGGCGCTGGATGACGGCGCCACCTCGAACATCAGCCGGTTGAGCGGATCGAGCAGCTCCGGCTGCTGGATCGGCAGGGCGCCGACGGCCGTGACGGCGAGGAGCTGGATCAGAGGCCGGAATGGGCCGAGGTCGGGTCGCGTTCGGGTCACCCGGTGGCCCAGGCGGGATAACGCATTGGCGACCGACTCGACGGCGGCAGCCACCTCGGGATCCACCGCGCCGGGCGCGTCGACGGTCCACCCCACGCGCAGCGTCGATGGCGGGCGCCGCGCCGCCGGCAGGAATGGTTCGGTTACGTCCGCCCAGTAGGGGTCGCCGGGCAGGTGACCCGACATCGCGTCGAGACCCAGGGCCACATCCGCGACAGTGCGAGCGATGACCCCGCTCGTGGCCAGTCCTGCCCAGTCTTCGCCGAGCAGCGGCCCACTCGAGATTCGCCCGCGCGACGGCTTCAGGCCGACAACGCCGCAGCAGGAGGCCGGGATGCGGATCGAGCCGCCGCCGTCGCCCCCGTGGCTCAACGCGCACAGGCCGGCCGCCACGGCAGCCGCCGCTCCGCCGCTCGACCCACCCGCTGTCCGCGTCGGGTCCACCGGATTGCGTGCCGGCGGGAACATTGGTCCTTCGGTCACGGGCCGGGTGCCGAACTCGGGTGCGTTCGTCTTGCCGAGGATGACCGCGCCCTCCTCCTTGAGACGACCGATAGCAAAGCTATCGACCTGGGCGATCGATGTCTCGAACGCTCGCGAGCCGAGACTGTTGCGGTAGCCCGCGAGCGCCGCCGTCTCTTTGATGGAGATCGGCAACCCCTGGAGCAAGCCGAGGCGCTCGCCACGGCTGATTCGCTTCTCAGCCGCCACAGCCTGGCTCTCCGCCAGTTCGCGGGTCGGCAGGACGAAGGCATTGAGGTCAGGATCGAGGCGAGCGATCCGGTCGTAGTACAGCGCGACCAGTTCGGTCGGCTTGATGCGCCTGCTGGCGATCGCCTCCAGCTGGTCGAGCGCGGGAACAACCGCCCAGGTCTCCTCGAGCACCCGGTAACTTTATCGGGCTACTTCAGCCACTGCCACGAGGACAGGATGGTGGCGAAGTCGGTGTCGCGGAACTTGGCGAACTGGCCGGGCGTCGAGACGAGGGCCACGATGTAGGTGGTATTGCCGTAGTTGACGAAGGCGAGCTGGCCACTCCATTGGGTGCCGTGGATGTCGACGATCAGCCCGGGCGCGCCGCCCACGGTCGTCGAGCTGAGCGACCCGAGCTGCCCGAGTTGATTGAGCTTGCCGGCGGCGATCACCTGGTCCCAGTTGGCGGCGATCTGATTGAGCGGCACCTGCTGACCGAAATCGGCGACCGCGAATTCCGCCTTGCCGCCGTTCTTCACCGTCTCCAGCGCCAGAACCACCCGGCGGCCGTCGATGAAGCTGAAGGTGGTTGGGTGCCAGCCCGAGGCCTTGACCGAAAAGCTGCCGTCGGACGCCACCGCCGGCCCGCCCAGATTGAGGTTGGCGAGCACGGCGATCCCGATGACCAGGACGGCCGCGACCCCGGCCACCGGCAGCAGCCGAATCCAGTTGAATCCGCCGGGCGTCGTCGGTGGGGCAATCCCGGGCGCGGCCGGGGTCGGCGCCTGGGCGGGCCCGGTGACACCGCCGGCGGTGAACGCCGGGGCGCCGTCGTCCGCCACCATTAGCGGAATCCGACATTGCGGGCAAACGGTCTCCCCGTTTTGATACCAGGTCCAACAGTTGTTACAAACCGCCCGGCTCACAGTGCCCCTCGGGGGCATCAACGGCCGCGGGCTCGAATCCCATCGGCGGACGTTCCCGCCAGGTATGAAAACAGCCCGCCAAGAGGGCTGGCGGGCTGCGCATGAAGGGGTCGGGTTAGATCAGCGGATCTAGCGTGCCTCGACCGCCGCTTCGGCGTCGATCTCGGCCTCGGCCTCCGCCGCGGTTTGGGCCGGCAATGCCTCGACGTCAATGTCCAGCTTGACGTCGTCACCCAACAGGAAGCCGCCGGCCTCGAGGGCCTGGTTCCAGGTCAGGTTGAAGTCCTTGCGGTTGAGCTTGGTCTCGGCGGAGAAGCCGCTGCGCCGGTTGCCCCACGGGTCCTTGCCCTCACCGTTGAAGCTGGCGCTCAGCGCGACTTCTTTCGTAATGCCGTGAATCGTGACGTCGCCGATCACCCTGAAATTCGATGGGTCCTTGCCCTCGATCCGCTTGCTCTTGAAGGTAATCGTCGGGTAGTTCGCCACATCAAAGTGACCGTCGGCGCTGCGCAGGTGGTTGTCACGAGCCTCCACCCCGGTGTTGATGGTCGCCGCGTCCAGGACGACTTCGACCCTGGCCTTACTCAGCTCGTCGTTGTCGGCGTCGATCCAGCCGTTCTTGACCTGCATCTCGCCGCGGACCTTGGTCATCATGTGCCGGATCGTAAAGGTGACGGTGCTGTGGCTTGGGTCAATTGCCCACTTCATGGATTCATTCCTCCCGGATCAGTTCTAATTAGTTGCCTACGCAACATTACTCAAGACAACCATTGGTTGGCGCAATATATTCCCTGATGGCATCGCCGCTCAACCCGGCCGAACTCCGAGCCTGGCGCGCCTTCCTCAACGCCCAGGCCAGCCTGCTCCGACGGCTGGAGGCCGAGCTCGTCGCCAGCGAGGACATGACGCTGGCGGAGTTCGACGTCCTGGTCCAACTCCGCGTCGCGCCCGACCAGCGGCTTCGGATGAACGAACTCTCCGAACACGTGCGGCTGAGCCCGAGCGGCATCACCCGGCTGGTCGATCGGATGGTGGAGGCCGGGCTCGTCGAGCGTGGGCCATGTGCCGAAGACCGCCGGGTCACCTGGGCGATCCTGACGCCCGCCGGCCGTGCCCGGGTGCGCCGCGCCAGTCCCCTGCACCTGCGCGGCGTCCGGGACCATTTCGCGCGACGCCTCTCCCCTGCTCAACTCGAGTCGCTCGCGGACGCGCTGGAGTCCGTGGTGCCCGGAACCAGCGGCGACGATCCGGTAAGCTCGAAAACGTGAGCCTGGGGCGGTCGTTGGTTCGTTTTCTCGCCCTGTCAGCCATCGGCCACGAACTGACCTACACCGTTGTGAAGGCCCACCGATTCGATGACGCGCGGGAGCAGCTCGTCAGCCTATCGGTGGGGTTCCTGCTGGCCGGGATCTATCGACCGAACCTGCTCGCCGACACCGGTGCGCGGCGGCGGTCGGCGGTGCGCCGGGTGGCGAATCTCGCCGCGGACGCCGTGCTGATCGGCATCGGCACCCGGCGGTGGCACGACATCCTCGTCGCACGGCCGCGCGAAATCCCGGGGATGGGGCGTCGGGTCGACCATGAGGTAGCGGACCGGATCGAGATCGAGCGGGCAAGCTTGCCCGGCATCTCCATTCGGTCGTAAGGCTGCCAGTGCTGCCATCGAGTACGTGATCGATCGCACCGACTGAGGCGGTGGCGGCGGGGGTCTATCGAACGACGATTGCCGCCAGCTGGCGCTGGATGCGGCTCGACCTCTTGCTGCGCCTGCTGCCGCTGGCGCTGGCGCCATTGCTGGTGGCGTGGCTGACGCGTACGCCGCTCGATGCCTTCGGACTCAGCGTCGCCCACCCGCTGCGTGACCTGCTGGTGGCGGCGCCGCTCGGGCTGGCCGGATTCGCGGTCGCGACGGCCTTCGCCGAGTACCTGGCGCGACGCAGCCGACGCTGCCAGGGCGGTCTGCTGCGCTGGTGGAATGCACCGGTGCTGGCGGTGCTGGTATCCACCGCCGTCTTCGGTGGATATCACTTCCTCGATCGTTGGGGCTGGCGGCCGGTGATCGGCGCGACCGCGGCCGGCCTCGCGCTGGGACTGATCTATCTGTGGCAGCCCTCGCCGGCCTCCCTGCTCAGTCCGGTGCTGGTCCATGCCGCGATCACCTGTGGGTTCTTGAGCGTCGGACCCTTCCTGCTGTTTCAGTGGCGCCGCGCGCGGAGAGGGCGAGAAGCGGCCTAGCCTTCGGGCTGGCCCAGCCACTCCCGCGATTTGTAGCCCCAGTGATGGCGCGCATGGATTCGGCGGACCGTCCCCGACCGGCTGCGGGTGACCAGTGACTCGGTCTCGGCCCAGTTCATGTGGTACTTGACCCCCTGCAGCACCTCGCCATCGGTGATGCCGGTGGCGGCGAAGAAGACGTCGTCGCTGCGAACCAGGTCGTCGATGCCGAGCACCTCGCCGAAATCGGCGCCGGCCGCTTCCGCCGCCGCCTTTTCTTCCGGGTTGCGAGCGTACAGCTTGCACTGAATCTCACCGCCCAGCGACTTCAGGGCGCAGGCCGAGAGGACGGCCTCCGTCGCTCCCCCGATCCCCGCCAGGACATCGAGGCCAGTGCCTTCGATGGCCGTCATCAGCGCCCCGGCCACATCGCCGTCACTGATCAGCTTGATGCGCGCCCCGGCTTCGCGGATCTCTTTGATCAGGCCCTCATGCCGCGGGCGATCGAGGATGACGACCGACAGCGCGCTCACCCGCATCCGTTTGGCCCGCGCGATCCGCTGCAGGTTGACGCCAATCGGATCCTCGATGTTGAAGGATCCGGCCGCGTCCGCTCCAGTGGCGAGCTTGTGCATGTAGGCCACGTGCTTGGCGTCGTACAGGGAGCCACGGCCGCCCGCCATCGCGATGACGGAGATCGCATTGGGAAGACCCTTCGAGAGCAGTGTCGTGCCTTCCACCGGATCGACCGCAATGTCCACCTGTGGTGGCACGCCGCTCCCGATCCGCTCGCCGATATAGAGCATCGGCGCCTCGTCCTTCTCGCCCTCGCCGATGACGACCACGCCGTCCATCTCGATCTTTCCGAGCGAGAGACGCATGGCCTCCACGGCTGCGCCGTCGGCGCTGTTCTTGTCGCCCCGCCCCATCCAGCGGGCGCTGGCAAGCGCGCCGGCTTCCGTCACCCGCACCAGTTCGAGCGCCAGGTTGCGGCTGATCTCCGCCGATACGCTCTCGGTGGCGCGCAGCGGCCGAGCCATCAAGCGATTGTCCGGGCTGGACCCGGAGTTTTCGGAAGGGCGGTCAGGTTGCTACGCTTGCGATGTTCCGGCATGGCATGCCCGCGACTACTTTAGCTGGGCAGACCACCGGAGGGAGAAACGTGGAAACCGCGAGCCCGCCGCCGGTGAAGGCCGCCGCCTGGCCTCGCGCGAGGCCGATCCGGGCCGCCCGTGCGGTGCTCCAGACCTTCCTGATCTTCCCACTGATGGGCGTGTTTTCTCCGCTGACCGTGATCGACCGCTACCGCGTCAGGGCGATCAAGGGCGGCGCCGTGTTCGTCTCGAACCACAGCAGCGCCCTCGATGCGGTCGTGATGCTGCAGGCGCTCCCCGCCCGATTCCGCTACCGGGCGTTCGTCGTGGCTGCGGCGGACTCGATCTTCAAGCGCAAGTGGGAGGCGACCCTGACCGAGCTGCTGATCAACACCTTTCCCATCCCTCGCGCCGGTGGGGCGCGTCCGGCGCTCGATCAGCTCAAGGCCCACCTCGCCCATCGCTGGTCGGTCGTGATCTTCCCCGAAGGAACGCTCTCGCGCACCGGCAACATTGGCACCTTCCGCAAGGGCGCGGCCATTCTCGCGATGGACGCCGGCGTGCCGATCGTGCCCGCCTACGTCGACGGCCTCTACGAGGTCTTTCCTCGCTTTCGTCGCATCCCGCGACGGCACGCCGCCAGCATTACGTTCGGCGACCCGATGACCGCCGAGCCGGAGGAGGATTACGACCGCTTCATCGCCCGGGTCGAGCAAGCTGTGCGCACGCTGGCCGGCCCAAAGGGCCTGCTCCGCGATGAGCCCGTCAGCGGGAGCCACGCCGAGGGCTCCAACTACTGGTACTGAGTCCGGGATTTCTTAGAGATTTCCTAGAGTTCCCTCACGGCGCCTTCAACCTCGAGCGTCAAAGTGTTTCTCATGGAGGCGCGCGAGACCCCGGCCCTTCCCGCCCTGGCGGCGGTGGGCATTATCACCGTGATGGTCCTGATTTCGATCGGCGCCTACCTCTTCTTGAGCGCGCAGTAGTCGGGCTCGACGCCTGCGCGCCCAGGAGCGCGAGCAAGGCGCGCTCCTCGCCCGAGAGCTGGTAGGGATCCGGGTCATCCTTCTCCTTGATGGGCTTCAGCCCACCCGCGAGATAGGCGGCGATGACGGCCGGATGGATGTAGTACTTCTTGCAGACCGCCGGGGTATTGCCGAGCTCATCGGCGACTCGGGCGATGGCGCGGACCAACGCTCGCTTCGCGCCCCGGGTGTTCGGCACCCCGACCGCCTCGCGCAGGAAGCGCGCCGCCAGGATGGTGCCCGCCCAGGTTCGAAACTCCTTGGCGGTGAAGTCATCGCCGCTGATCGCCCGCAGGTACTCGTTGACGTCGGCTGACTCGATCGCCTGCGGCTCACGGTTCTCGTCCACGTACTTGAATAGTTCCTGGCCCGGGATGTCGAGGCAGCGCCTGATGATTCGGGCCAGCCGGGGATCGTCCAGCTCGACCAGGTGATGCTTGCCACTCTTCCCGCGAAAGCTGAACCGCACCTCGGACCCGACCACATTGACCTGGCGGTTTCGCAGGGTCGTCAACCCAAAGGAGCCGTTCTCTTTTCGGTACTCGTCGTTGCCCACCCGGATCCGGGTTTCTTCCAGCAGCCGCACCACGGCGGCCAGCACCTTTGGCCGGGGCAGTCCCGCCAGCTGCAAGTCACGATCGGTCTGGGAGCGGATTCGGGGGAGCGCCTCAGCGAAGGCGAGCATCCGGTCGTACTTCACCGCGTTTCGAACTTCGCGCCAGCGAACGTGATAGCGGTATTGCTTCCGGCCGCGCGCGTCCCGACCGGTGGCCTGCAGATGGCCCTGCGGATCCGGACTGATCCAGACGTCGCTCCAGGCAGGCGGGATGGCGAGGCGTTTGATCCGCCGCGTGTCCGGCTCCCGGAGAGGCGTGCCGTCCGAGGCCAGGTAAGCGAACCCCTTTCCCGATCGCTTCCGGCGCAGCCCGGGGCTGAGGTCGGAGACGTAGTGGAGCCCGGCCGCTCGGGCGGACGCAACCGGGTCGACCAGTTCGGCGGAGTCGACGTCGCCCTGGGAAAGGGCTAGGGCCATTTGACCGCTTGACTCCTCATCACGGTTGACCCATCATATATGATAGGTTTGATATCAAGTCTTACGTCAACCGACAAGTTCATCTACCGGGAGGTGCGCTCTTGGCGAGTCTGATCTGGGCGATCGTTGTCGTCCTCTTCGTACTCTGGCTGCTCGGCTTTACGATGAACATCGGCGGCTCGTTGATCTTCCTGCTGCTGGTGCTGGCCATCGTCGGCGTGATCTACAACCTGTTGGCGGGCGGGATGTACGGCGGCACCCATCATCACCACACCACCGAGGTGACGGAGGTCGACCGCGAGGTCTGAGCGGCGCAACGCGGAGGGAAAAGCGGTCCGGCGACCGCTTTTTTATTTGGGGAATCGCGTTTACAATGGCGCCAAACCGGCCGCCCCGAACATAGCGGTTATCAGGAGGTGGGGAATGGACGACAGCGAGTTCCTGAAGCTACTCACCCACATCCACGATGAGATGCTCGAACTGGTCAAGGAGCAGCATCCGGCGCACGAGCAGTTTGCCGCCTGGTTGCTCGGTCAGATCGAGGGCCGGCTCCGAATGCGGATCGGCACCGTCAAGACCACCTGAGCACCTCGCCACCGTCCGGCGGAACCGCCGCCGAGGGATGGACGCTCAACCAGATCGCGCGTGACATTCCGCTAACCTCGTCGGCCCGTGAGGTGCTCGAGCTCGCCCAGCGGTTCGCCGCCCAGGTCGGGTCGCCCGCCGTCGAGCCGATTCACGTCCTCTGTGCCATCGTGTTCCTGCCTCGCGTGCCGGCTCGTCGCGCCCTGGTCGAGCTGGGGGCCAAGATCGATCAGCTGGAGCGCCTTCGACCGCGGGGCGACCACCCCAATCCCCCGCCGGCAAAGACCCTGCCGATCGGGTCCGCCACTCGCTACCTGCTGAACAACGCCCATCGCGAAGCCGAGCAACTCGGCCACCATCGAGTCGATTCGCTGCACCTGCTGCTGGCCCTGCTGTACAAGGACTCGACCGCCACGGCGGCGGCCCTCGAGCAGGCGGGGGTCACCTTCTACGGGCTTCGCCAGTACCTGACCACGCCGGGTTCAGTCAGCAAGGGGTTGGGCCGGCGGCCGCTGCCATCCCTCGACGGCGCCGTGCGGGTGAGCCCGGTGTTTGCCATCCCGCTCGGCGCCATGATCGTCGGCGGCGCGGGCCTCTGGTCGGGCGCCGCCCCGGGGCTGACGCTGCCGCTGAGCCTGCTGCTGGTGGTCGGCGGCTGGGTGACCTCGCTTTGCATCCACGAGTTCGGCCACGCATTCGTCGCCTTCCTCGGTGGCGACCGGTCGGTTGCCTCCGCCGGCTACCTCTCGCTGAACCCGCTCAAGTACACCCATCCGCTGCTCAGCATCGCGCTGCCGATCGTTTTTCTCCTGATCGGCGGGATCGGTCTTCCCGGGGGCGCCGTCTACCTCAACGAGCGGGCGATCCGATCCGATTGGTGGCGGACTTTTGCCTCCGCCGGCGGCCCGCTGGGCAATCTGTTGTTTGCCATCGCGTTCGGCTGGCCGTTTCTCGTGTTCCGGGATGGCCCGCCGGCGGGCGACCAGCGCTTCTGGGCGGCGCTGGCGTTTCTCGTCTTTCTCCAGATCACTGCCCTGGTGCTCAACTTGCTTCCGATCCCACCATTCGATGGCTTCGGCATCATCGCGCCCTGGCTCTCGATCGAGCTGCGAATCCTGGCGAACCGCGTCGGGATGATCCCTCTCGTTCTGCTGTTCTTCCTACTCTGGCAGGGCGGGCCGGTCAGCGCCGCCTTCTGGAACGTCACCTTCGGCCTGACCAGCCTGCTCAACATCCCGGGGGACCTCGTCCAGCTCGGCCAGCACCAGTTCTTGCCCTGAGGCATTAGCCGATGACCAGCGAGGCGGCCGTGGCAAAGGCATTGGAAGCGCTCGACCCGAACGCCTGTGTCCGGCTGGCCCAGGATCTCATCCGCGTTCCCTCAGTCACTGGCGATGAGCGCGCGGTGCAGGATCTGGTAGCCCTGACGCTCGAAGAAGCGGGCCTCGAGGTCGACCGGTTCGACGCCGACCTCGGCCGGCTCAAAGCGCATCCGCGTTTTCCCGGGATGGAGGTGGAGCGCCGCGAGGCGGTCCTGGTGGCCGGTCTGCTCGGTCAGAAAGGCGGCCGGTCCCTGATTCTCAACGGGCACGTCGACGTCGTCCCGCCCGGTGATCGCCAGGCCTGGCATACGTCGCCCTGGTCGGCGCACATCCAGTCCGGTCGCCTCTACGGACGCGGCGCCTGCGACATGAAGTCCGGACTGGCGGTCGCGATCGGCGCGGCCGCCGCCCTGAAGAAAAGCGGGCTGCCCCTGCGCGGCCGGCTGATCGTCCAGAGCGTCGTCGGCGAAGAGGACGGCGGCATCGGCAGCTTCGCCATGGCGGATCGTGGTCATCGCGCGGATGCCGCTTACGTGCTCGAGCCGACCCGTCTCCGCGTGATTCCGGCGCAAGCGGGGGCGCTGACATTCCGCCTGCGCGTCCGAGGCCGCGCCGCCCACGCCTCGGTCCGATACGACGGCATCAGCGCCATCGAGAAATACGAGCTGGTCGAGGCCCGCCTCCGGCAGCTCGAGCGGTCGCTCAACCAGCATCCGCACCCGCTGTTCAGCCGCTACCCGATCGCCTACGCGCTCAGCATCGGGCGGCTGCGGTCCGGCTCCTGGTCAGCCACCGTGCCGGACGAGCTCGAATGCGAGGGACGGCTCGGGGTGCCCGTTGGGATGGCCTCCGCCGAGGCCCGCCGACAGTTCGCCGCGGCGATCGCCGATGCCGCGCAGCGCGATCCCTGGCTGGCCGAGCATCCACCGCAGGTCGAGTGGTACGGGGGACAGTTCGACGCTGTCGAGGTCGATCCCGAGCTTCCTGCGTTTGCCGCGCTCAGGGCCGCGCACGCCGAGGAGTTCGGCGTCGCCCCGGAGCTGGAAGGCGCGCCTTACGGCTCCGACATGCGGTTGCTCGTGCACGAGGCGGACACCCCGGCCCTGCTCTACGGTCCGGGAGACATCCGGCAAGCGCACGCGACGGACGAGTGGATCGCGGTCGATGAGATCGTCCAGGCGGCGCGCGTCGTCACCGCGGCCGCAGCCCGATACCTGGCGGCCTGACCTCGATTCCGGACTGGCACAGCAGTCCGCCCATCCAGGCCTCGGCCAGTGCGTATGTCACCCGCCGAGCCGCGCGCTCGGCCGCCGCGGGCTCGTCGCTCGCGGCCCGCTGGGCCAGGTCAAGCGCGCGGTCGCGATCCGGGGCATCGAGCCGGCTGAGCTCGGCGTCGATCGCCTCCATGCTCTCCGACCGGCGGAGCACCCGCAGGGCGTCTAGCGACAGCACGCTGGTCGTCCCTTCCCAGATCGGCAATACCTGCGCATCGCGCAACAGCCGCGGCAGGCCGGTGTCCTCCATATACCCCTGGCCGCCGAAGCACTCGATCGCCTCCGAAACCACGGCTACCGCCTGCTTCGCGGTATAGAGCTTGACAAGAGCAATCCCAAGCCGGAACAACGCCGCCTCGCCGCCGGCCGCCTCACCCGTCTCGACCCGGCCCAGCAGCTGCGCCATCCGCATGGTCAGGTACAGCGCGCCGTCGGTCTGGGCGGACATCTCGCGCAGGACTTCCTGGTGCAACGGTTGCTGCTCGAGGGTTCGTCCGAAAGCCTCCCGCTGGGCCGCATAGGCGGCGGCGAGCATGCAGGCGCGCCGCATGATGGCAGCCGCCGTGACGGCGTTGTGCAGCCGGGTGATGTTCAGCATGGCGGTCATCTGGGCGAAGCCGCGCTCGGCGTCGCCCACCAGCTCGGCGTCGGCACCATCGAGGGTGACTTCGCCGGTCGCCATCGCCCGGGTGCCGAGCTTGTCCTT
>VBDZ01000111.1 GCA_005881215.1 Chloroflexota bacterium
GGAGCAGGTAGCCATCATTGCTGGCGATCTCGACCACCAGGCTTTGCGGCCCAAGCTGGCGCTCGCTGATCAGGCCGGCGACCAGCGACCGCGCGTGCCGCAGCATGGTATCGGAGAACGACGAGAAATAGCGGTAGTCCGCAAACAGCTCCGCCGGTGGAACGGTCTGTGTGATCTGGACGAGCGTGCACGCCGGACAAAACGCGAGGTCGAGTGGATAGAGCGGCTCCGGCTGGCTGAGCTGTTCCCGGGTCAACAGTGCGTTGGCGAGCGGGGTGCGACCCAGCGACAGCACCAGTTCCAGCCCCGCGGTGCCGCAGCTGCGGCAGCCGGGGAGTCCTGAGGTCACGCGGCCTGCTCCGCGTCGAAGGCCGAGCGGTACCAGTCGATCGTGCGTCGCAATCCGGCGTCGAGCGTGAAGACCGGGCGCCATCCCAGCGTCGTGCGCGCCTTTGACGCATCGAGGAACTGCTCTCGGATCTCGTTGGGTGCCTCGCCGCGCACCTCGGGCGTGAGCCGCGACCCCATCATCCGCAGGATCTTCTCCACCAGGTCGATCACGGTCACCGGCGTCTCGTTGGAGAAGTTGAACGCCTGCCCTCGCAGCGGTGGCTCCTGCGCCAGCCGCTCGGCCAGCAGCAGATAGGCTGCAGCCCCGTCTTCCACGTAGAAGTAATCGCGCAGTGAGGTGCCGTCCGAGCGGATGACGGGTGCCTGTCCTCGCAACACCGAGCGGATCGTTCCCGGGACGATCCGGCTCCAGTTCAGGTCGCCCCCGCCGAAGAAGTTGCCGCAGCGCGTGATCACCACTGGCGTCCCGTAGGTCGACGCATAGCTCTGGGCGATCAGGTCCGCGCAGGATTTGCTGACGTCGTAGGGGTGGCGGCCCGCCAGGGCCGTCGCCTCGGTATACGGAAGCGTTTCCTGATCGCCGTAGGCCTTGTCGGAGGACGCCAGCACGACCTGCCGCACCAGCGGGCTCCGCCGGCAGGCCTCGAGCAGGCGCCAGGTCCCCGCGATGTTCGACTCGAAGGTGGAGATCGGGTTCCGGTTGGCGACTCCAACGATGGTCTGGGCGGCCAGGTGGATGACCGTATCCACCTCGTATTCCCCGAGGACACGCTCCAGGAGCGCCTGGTCGAGCACGTCCCCCTGGACCAGGCTGGTCTTGCCGATCAGGTCCGCCTGAACGAGCTCACTCTCCGGCGCCCAATCGCGCATGATGCAGACGACGTCGGCCTCGAGCTCCAGCAGGCGCCGGACGACCCAGCTCCCGATCAGCCCGGTGGCGCCCGTCACCAGTGTGGGGCGATCTCGCCAGAAACCTGTCTGCACGGCGGTCATTCCTCTCTCTCCGGGCATGACTGCGCCCGGCTCAACTGCGCCGGCAGATGTAACGAATCTGCAGCGGGAAACCGGCATCGCTCGAACTCACGGCGTGGCGTCAAAAGGTCGAGTTCACTCTGGCGTTACGCTGGCGTGGCCCTGGAGCTGCTCTCCCCCCGGCCGGCCGCCCAGCCGGCGGTCTGCATCGTCATCCCCTGTCTGAATGAGGCCGCCACCATCGGCAGGGTGGTCACCGATTTCAAGCGGGCCCTCCCCCAGGCCACCGTGATCGTCTTCGACAACAGCTCGAAAGACGCATCGGCCGAAACCGCTGAAGCGGCGGGGGCAGTGGTGATCCGTGTTCCCCGGCAGGGAAAGGGCTATGTGCTGCGCTACGCCTTCGACCGGGTGAAGGCTGACGTCTACGTGGTGGTCGACGCCGACGACACCTACCCGGCTGACCAGGTCTCGCTGCTGATGGCGCCGGTGCTCCGAGGCGAGTGCGACATGGCGGTGGGGGCCCGCGACCATTTCGCGCAACCCGATGCCATCCGCCCGCTGCACCGCTGGGGAAACCGGCTGATCGTTGGCTTCCTCAACCTCAGCTTCGGTACGCGGCTGCGCGACATCCTGTCCGGGTATCGGGTCCTGTCCGGCGATATGGTCCGTGAGCTGCCGCTACTGGCGCCTGGCTTTGAGGTAGAGACCGAGCTCACCCTGGAAACGCTGGAGCGCGGCTTCCGGGTCCTGGAGGTCCCGGTCCAGTACCGGCGCCGTCCACATGGCAGCGTGTCGAAGCTCAGCTCCTTCAAGGACGGCTACCGGATCTTGATGACGATCATGACGCTGCTGCGCGACTACCGACCGATGACCTTCTTCACCATCCTGGCCGCCGCCATTACCTTGCTCGGCCTGTCCGGTGGCGCGGTGGTGCTGACCGATTACCTGCGAACGGGACTTGTTCCCCGTCTGCCGCTGGCGATCCTTTCGGCCACGTTGATCCTGCTGGCATCGGTCTTTTTTGCCACCGGCTTCGTGGTGAGTGCGATCAACCGCCGGTTCGCCGAGGCAGCCGCGCTCTCGGGCCGCTGGCGCGAGGATCGCCTGGCCCAAGACCTGACGGCATGAAGCTGGCGTTTCTCTCCGACGCGGTTTATCCATTCCACCACGGTGGGAAGGAGACGCTCCACTACGAACGGTCGGTCCGCCTCGCCAGCCGAGGCCATGCCGTCCGCATCCTCACGATGCACTGGTGGCCGGAGCGTGGGGGTTCGATCGTTCGCGACGGCATCGTCTTCCAGGCGGTCGCGCCGCGAACGGCGATGTATACCGCAAAGGGCCGCCGCGCGATCTGGGAATCGGTGCTCTTCGGCCTGGGCAGCCTGCGCCTGCTCTGGAGCCGGCCCTTCGATGTCCTCGATGTCGACCAGTTTCCCTTCACGCCGTTTTTCGCCGCCTGGCTGGTCTGCCGGATTCGCCGCCGGCCCATGACCGCTACCTGGCACGAGGTCTGGGACCGCGACTACTGGCGCGACTACATGGGCTGGCTTGGGCCGGTGGGGTTCTGGATGCAATCCTTCGCCGCCCGCTCGGCCGACCTGGTCTTTGCCAACTCAGTCGTGACCGCCCATCGGCTCACGCACTGGCTGGGGGTCGATGCCAGCCGGGTGATCGTTCTCTCTCCTGGCACGACCGTAGCGAAATCTGGAGAGTCCCCGCGGAAGATGATCGATTGCATCTTCGTCGGTCGGTTGCTGCCCCACAAGCATGTCGACGTCATGCTCCGGGCGCTGGCGCTGACGCCAAACGCGACCGGGCTGATCATCGGCAACGGGCCCGAGAGGGACCGCCTGGTCGCACTGGCCGACGAGCTGGGCATTGACGACCGGGTCCGCTTCGAGTCCCCCGGCAGCCATGAGGCGGTCCTCGACCGGCTCCGCGCCTCGAAGCTGCTCGTCCTCCCGTCGACACGCGAAGGTTTCGGGGTCGCGGTTCTCGAGGCGAATGGGTGCGGGGTCCCGGCGCTGGTGGTGCAGCACCCCGACAACGCGGCTATCGAGTTGGTGCGCGACGGCGTGACCGGCTTTATCTGCGATCTCGCCGCGGACCGGATGGCGGCCCAGATCCGGGCCTACCTGGAGGACCCGCTGCTTCAATCCCGGATGCGCGAGGCGGCGCTGACGACGGCCGCGACCTATACCTGGGACGCCCACGTCAACAAGATGGAGGCCGCCCTGAACGCGCTGGTCGGCGAGATTTCCAACCCGCTGGCGAAACCCGCGTGAGAATCTGCCTCGTCAGCAACCTCTACCCGCCATTCGTGCAGGGCGGCGCGGAGATCTACGTCGGCCGGCTGGCCAGGGCCCTCGCTGAGAATCACCAGGTGGTCGTGATCACGACCGAACCTGGTGCACGGGTCGCGTTCAGCCGGGAGGTGTCGCCCGAAGGGATTGTCGTCTACCGGCTGGCGCCATTGAATATCGCCCACCTGACCAACCTCGCTCATCATCCGTTGCCGCAGGCGGCGTATCGGGCCATCGACCTTTACCATCCCCAGGTAGCGGCCCTGATGAGCCGGATTCTGGCTCGCGAGCGTCCCAACATCGTGCACGTCCATAACTGGATCGGTCTTTCTCTGGCCGCCATCATGGCGAGCGTTAACGCCCGTGCATCTGGCCGCACCCCGGTGGCGATGACCATTCATGACTACTCGCTGTGCTGTGTCTACGCGGACCTCCATCACCCCGACGGGCATGGCTGCGCGCCCGATCTTCCCTGCCGGATCATGACTCCGCTGAACCGCCACCTGACCGAATCGATCGGGCTTGCAATCTGTGCATCATCGTTTGGCCTCGACGTCCTCGTTGAACGTGGATTCTTTCGCCGGGCCGACCACCAGATCCTTCCCTATGTCATCGACCCCTTACGTTCCCTTCCGCCCGCTGGCCGGCTAACGCAGGGGACGTCGAAGCCGACATTCGACGTCTTGTTCATGGGCCGCCTTCAGCAGCACAAGGGTCCGCAAGTGCTGCCGGGACAGGACCCGCGGCAGCCGCCTGCGCGTCGCTCGCCGAGGGCGACCCGCGCATCCAGTTCCACGGCTTCGTCACGGGCGAGGCGCGCCAGGCGCTCCTGGATGGGGCGGATTGCCTGGTGCTGCCGTCGCTCTGGCCCGAGCTGTTCGGCGGCAGCCTGGAAGCGTTCCAGTCGGGGTTCACGATGGAGCCAACGGCCTCCTCGTCGAGCCGGGTGACGAAGCCGGCCTCGCCGCCGCCATTGACCGGCTACACGGATCGCCGGAGCTGTTGGCGCGCCTGCGAGCCTCCGCGCTGGAGACGGCGCGACTTCACGATATCCGGTTTCATACCGCCCACCTGACCACGGCCTACCGGCAGCTGGTCAACGCGACTCGCGCGGGCGAACTCGACCGCCCCGCCGCCTGATCGGTCGGCATTCCCCGCCGGCTACGGGCTGGCAGCCACCTCGTTGAAGGACTGGTAGAAGGTCACGCGCTGCGACGCGATCACCGGTGGTCCAGCCGTGACCGTCACCGTGACGGGTCCGCCGATCGTTCCCTGGGCAAAGCTGTAGTAGGCTTCCTGGCCGGCGTTCACCGCGAAGGCGCGGTTGAGCCCGCCGGGCAGCGTGATGGTTCCCGACGCCGCGGTTGCTCCCGGGTTGAGGATATGGACATTGTCTTGATACATCCCGGTGCTCTGCTTGTCATACCAGGCGAAGTACAGGGTGGCGCCGGCGTCGCTGGCCAGCGTCCCGCCCGCTTCGTTGAACGATTGGTAATACGACACCCGCTGGGAGGCGAGCACCCCTGGTCCCGAGGTGACGGTCACCGTGATCGGGCCTCCGATGGTGCCCTGCGGGAAGCTGTAGTGGTTCTCCTGCCCGGCGCCGACACTGAAGGCCTGACTGGGGCCACCGCTGATCGCGATCGTCCCGGATGCCGTGGTCGCTCCCGGGTTGAGCAGGTGGACATTGTCCTGGTACATGCCGGTGCTTTGCTTGTCGTACCAGTTGAAGTAGGAGGTCATCGCCGCGCTGCTGGCCGGCCTGGCGCGCACCTCGTTGAAGGATCCGTAATAGGTCACCCGCTGCGAGGCGATCACCGCCGCACCTGAGGTCACCGAGACCGTCACCGGACCGCCGATGGTCCCCTGCGGAAAGCTGTAGTACTTCTCCTGGCCGGCCGGAACCGAGAAGGCGAGGTTGGCGGCGCCGGGAAGGGTGATGACGCCATTCGAGGTGCTCGCTGACGGGTTGAGCAGGTGGATATTGTCCTGGTACATGCCCGAGCTGGCCTTGTCGTACCAGTTGAAGTAGGACGTCATCGCGGCATCGGCAGCGGTGCTGGCGGCGACTTCGTTGAACGTCTGGTAATAGGTGACCCGTTGCGAGGGGATGACGCGGGCCGACGCCTCCACCGTCACCGGGCCGCCGATGCTGCCCGGCCCGAAGTGATAGTGGCCTTCCTGCCCGGGCGCAAGCACGAAGCCCACCGCGCCGCCGTTTGCCAGCGTCACGCACCCCACCGCAGTGGTCGCCCCGGGATTCACCACATGGATGTTGTCTTGGTACATCCCGCTGCTGACGTTGTCATACCAGTTGAAGTAGCCGGTGTATGCCGGCGCAACCGGGCAGGGCGTCATCGAAAAGGTGAGCAACTGGTTGCTGCCCGGGACGAAGATGGTGTTGGCCGACTCCGACGGCGAGGCGAAGTGGTTCACGCTGATGGCGGCGCTCTGGTAGCGCACCGCCCCGGTCGCGAGGTCGAAGGCATACAGTCCACTGCCGCTGGTATCGAGCGTCCAGACGGCGCCGCCCGCCACGATCGGCGGTGTGGCCCAGAAGTTTGGCCCCCGCCAGGCGACCGAGAACGAGGGAACGGTCGGGTCATACTTGAGCGCCACCAGTCCGTTGTCGCAGGGGACAAGGATGTAGGGAGCGGCGTAGGCGGTGGCGCCGAAGGCCAGCGCGCCGTTGCACACGTCGCCCAGCGCCAGGTTGGCGTTCGGTGGAAACGCCTGCCCACCGACGCCGCCCAGGCTGTTGAGCCTGATGATGTAGCCGATGCTCTGCTTGCCGACGATAAAGCCGTAGCCGCCACCGAGGACGAGCGGAGCCACCGAGCCCAGATCGGAATCGTTGCAACTGTTGTTGTGCCAATCGGGCTCGGTAAAGGTGTCGAGCAGGCTCAGCGTCGGCGAGAGCCGAAGCACGCTCTGCGTTTGATGCGGCGTCCCGCCGGGAAACGTACAGAAACTGTTGCCGGTGGCGCCCAGGATGTCGCCGGTGCTCGGATCAACCGCCAGGCCGCCGGTGGCCCAGAAGGGAGTGCCGTTGACCGCCGTATCCGTCTCGAAGCTGGTCACCGCCTGGGTGCTGGTGTTGATCCCGAGGATCCAACCGTGGTACGTGCCGCAGTCACCATTGCGTCCGCCGAAGGGAACGTAGACGTAGCCGTTGGCGAGCGTCAGCGCGCCGCGCTGGCCGTTGTACACCCAGTTCAGGCCGGCGGGCGCCAGCTTGGTCTGGGCCACGATGGCTCCGGTCGCCAGGTTGAGCGTGGTCAGGTAGAAGTTGGCGGCGCTGCTGACGCTGACCATCCCGGCCACGTAGAGCCGATTCGCGGCGGCATCCGCGACCGGGGTGCTGGTGATGCCGCTCAGTCCGCCGCAGCCGAAGCCGGCCGTCACGGTGGTGCCGACGAATGTATTCCACAGCGGCGTGCTGGGGGTCGCCGAGGCGGTGTCGAACGCATAGACATGGTTGCCTTCGGTGGCCACGAACACATGCGTGCCGACGACGACCGGCGAGGCGTACACCGTCCCGGTCAGCGCACCGCTGGTCCAGCCCGCCGTCACCCCGGCGAAGCCGGGCTGGCTCGCATCGTAGCCGGCCCGGGTGTTGTCCTGGTGATAGGTCGGCCAGTCCGCCGCCTGGGCCAGCACCGGAAATGCCGCAATGGCAAGCAGACCAACGGCCAGCGTGGCGATCCGGATCCGCATGCCGCCGGATAGTGTAGCCAGAATTGGCTCCGAAAACAAACGACGTTCCGATCTCCGCCGACGCAGGTCTGCCGGCAGCCCCTAGTTACACTTCAGGCAATGAGCTCGATCGCGGTGATTGGGACTGGCTATGTCGGCCTGACCACGGCCGCCTGCCTGGCGGATCTCGGTCACCAGGTGATCGCTCTCGACATCGACCAGACCAAGATCGCAACCCTGAAAAAGGGCAAGCCGACGATCTACGAGCCAGGTCTCGACGAGGTGATGAGCCGGGCCATCAAGTCGAGCCGGCTTCGCTTTACCTCGGATTACGGCGAAGCCATTCCCGAGGCGGAGTACGTCTTCGTGGCGGTCGGCACCCCGATGGGCCGGCGCGGCGAGGCTGACCTCGTCTTCGTCAAGCAAGCGGCGAAATCGATTGCCGGCGCGATGAGCAAGACGGTGACCATCGTCAACAAGAGCACGGTCCCGATCGGTACCGGTGACATCGTGTCGCGGATCGTCGGCGAGAACCTGGAGCGCGAGATTCCGTTCGCCGTCGTCTCGAATCCCGAATTCCTGCGCGAGGGTAGCGCGATCCACGACTTCATGCACCCCGATCGGCTGGTGCTCGGCTCGCACAACAAGCGCGCCGCCAAGGCGGTCGCTGCGCTGTACAGCAAGCTCGACACGACGATCCTCATCACCGATCTCCACACTGCCGAGATGATCAAGTACGCCTCGAACGCATTCCTCGCCACCCGGATTTCGTTCATCAACGAGATCGCGCGAATTTGCGAGCGGGTCGATGCCGATGTCAAGATCGTGTCGGAAGGCATGGGGCTCGACCGCCGGATCGGTCCCCTCTTCCTCGATGCCGGCATCGGCTACGGAGGCTCCTGTTTCCCCAAGGACGTCAAGGCGCTGGCGCGGATGGCCGAAACGCTTGGCTATCACCCGGAGTTGCTCGATGCGGTCATGGAGATCAACGTCGACCAGCGGACGCTTTTCGTCGAGAAGCTCCGCGAAGTGCTCGGCGGGTTGCGTGACCAGGTGATCGCCATACTCGGACTCGCCTATAAGCCCAACACCGACGACGTCCGGGAGGCGCCGGCGATCGACGTCATCCAGAGCCTGCAGCAGAAAGGCGCCCAGGTGCGCGCCTACGACCCCAAGGCGATGCCGGTCCTGAAGCGCCTGCTGAACGGCATTGAGTATTGCCACGATGCCTACGCCGCTGCCGAGGGAGCCGATGCGCTGCTGCTCGTCACCGAGTGGGACGAATTCCGAACGCTCGACATGGAACGCGTCAAGCGCCTGATGCGCCGTCCGGTGGTCGTCGACGGCCGCAATCTCTACGACCCGAAGACCATGCGAGAGCTCGGCTTCGTCTACCGCGGCGTTGGCCGCTCCTGAAGTCGGAGGGCTCTAGCCTCTGCCCCCGCGCGCGCTGGTGAGCGGCGGCGCCGGATTCCTGGGATCCCACCTCTGCGACCGGCTGGTCCGCGACGGCTGGCGGGTGGTCTGCGTCGACAACCTCGTCACCGGGGTGGCGGCCAATGTCGCTGAGCTGCGCGGCAACCGCGCCTTCGAGTCGATTCAGCACAATGTCAGCGAACCGCTCTATCTCGACGGCCCCGTCGATGCCGTCCTGCACTTTGCCTCGCCCGCATCGCCCGTCGATTACGCCGATCACCCGATTGCGACGCTCAAAGTCGGCACCCTGGGCACCCACAACATGCTCGGCCTCGCCCGCGCCAAGCAGGCCGTCTTCCTGCTCGCCTCCACGTCGGAGGTCTACGGCGATCCCCAGGTCCATCCGCAACCGGAAACCTATTGGGGCAACGTCAACCCGATCGGACCGCGGGCGGTCTACGACGAGGGGAAGCGCGCGGCCGAGGCCTTTACCATGGCCTACCACCGCACCCACGGGATGCAGACCCGGATCGTACGAATCTTCAACACCTACGGCCCGCGGATGCGGATCAACGACGGGCGCGCCGTCCCCAACTTTCTGCTGCAATCGTTGAAGAACGCGCCGATCACGGTCTATGGCGACGGCTCGCAGACCCGAAGTCTCTGCTACGTCGACGACCTGGTGGACGGCATCGTCCGCCTGCTCGAGGTCGACTACAGCCAGCCGATCAACCTCGGCACCACGGCGGAAGTCACCATGCTGCAGCTCGCCAACCGGATCCGGGAACTCTGCGGCAGCTCCAGCGAGGTCGTCTTCAAGCCGCTCCCCGAAGACGATCCCAAGCAGCGGCAGCCCGACCTGGCGAGAGCCCGTCAGGTGCTCGGCTGGGCCCCCGCCACCTCACTCGAAGCCGGCCTGGTCAAGACCATCGCCTATTTCCGCGAACGCCTGCCTTAGCCGACCGGCCCGAAATAGCCCACCAGGTCCACCACGACGTCGACGTAGCCGGTGAGGCTGTAGAAGTCGACCGTTGAGCTCACACCGACCTTGACGAGCACCAGGTTGGGATTGGTGTCGCCGGCCACGAAGTTGAGATCGGACGCGGTCGGCCGCGAGCCGCCGCCCGGCCAGAGGGTGAGGAAGCTCGACGAGCTCGCATTCGTCGCCGTCACGTTGGTCAGGATCGCGGTCACCCCGATGGCGGCGGTATCGGCCAGTTGGATCGTCCCCGTACCCGACGGCGGCACGGCACCGAGACCATTGCGGGTGTCGAGAATCCGCTGCGGCGTCAGCGACGCGAAGTGGCTGCCGGTCGTGGTCGTGCTTCCATCGGTGAACCAGCCGGATACGTCCGCCACCAGGTTGGTGCTGCCCTGAAAATTGAAGAGACTGATCTGGCCGCCGGTTCCGAGAGGAACGATCACCCGGTTGGCCACCGTCTGGCCCGGAACGAAGTTCAGGTTGGACGCATTAGGCCGTGGGGTGCCGCTCGGGTACGCCGTCAGAAAGCTGGGCGCCGTCGGATTGGTCACCGTCACGTTGAGGGCCACCGCCGTGACGCCGGCGGCCGGCACCCCGCCCCGCCCGGACACCTGCAGGTTCAGGGTCGAGGCCTGACCCAGTGACCCTCGAAACCCCCCGGTCCCGTCGCGGGTATCGAGCAGCCGCGCGGGCGTCAGCCCATTGAACAACCCGGCGGTGGGCGATGCCGTCGGCGGGCCGAACCAGCCCTCGACATCGACCACCACGTGAACCGTGCCGCGCAAGTTGTAGATCGCCACCTTCCCATCCGGGCCAATCGGCGTCTCGACCAGGTTCGGCACCGTCTTGCCGGGAACCCAGTTCAGGTTCGATGTGTTCGGCCGAGGCGTGCCGGATGGATAGACCGTCAGAAAGCCCGAGCCGCTCGGGGTCACGGCGGTCACGTTGAGCACCACCGCTGACGCGCCCGCTGCCGGGACCCCGCCGCTACCGGCAACCTGGAGGGCGAGGGTGGCATCGTTGCCCAGCGGTCCGGGTGCGGCAGCACCCGTTCCATCGCGGGTGTCGAGAATCCGCGCCGGCGGCAGGCCGTGGTAGGTGTCCTGGGGGACCGGGGTCGCGCCCTGATATGGGGTCGACGTCGTGTTCGGCCCAGGGTCGTTCGCCCGCGGGCCAAAGATGACCGCCATGTGATTGAAGGTGCCGTAGGAGGCCTCGAAGGTGGATTTGGGGATCCATTGCCGGCCGAACCACGGATTGTTGACCAGCAGGTTGTCGGTCGTTACTCCAATCAGGGTGACGGCGTGCTCGTACGGGCTGCCGAACTGCACCCGGTCGCCATCCCACGCCGTGTAATGCGAAACCTGGTGCCACTTCCAGTCGAACGCCACCCAGGCAACCACGGGATGCCCGCTGAGGATCGCCTGGTACAGGGTGGGCGGCTGAATCCCTTCGCCGGCCTGGATGACCGATCCACCGTAGGCGTTGGCCGCTCGAACCACCGGCGGGTAGTAGGTGCCGTAACCGGTGTGCGCCAGCTCGCTTCCGTCCGGGTTTCCGACGAAGACGTCGTAGGGATCGCTCCAATGGAAGTTGCCCGCGATGTCCCAGGTGGGCCCGCGCCGATCCACCGGCATGGCGTTGAGCAGGGCGTCCTGGCTGACGTTGTGTCCCTGATAGGCGAGCGCCATTTGCAGAGCGGCAGCCTCGCAGCTCAAGCCATGGCTCTGGAAGATCTGCGGCACATTCAGCACTCGCCACCCGGCTGTGGTGGTGAACGTCATGCTCGCCTCGGCCACCAGCGGGCTGGCCACCCCGAGGGACACCGCGGCTAGCAGCGTCGCCAGCCGGATCGCGAGCTGGCGGTGCCGACCGGCTGGGGGGTTCGTGACCATGGGTGGTGCGTGCGTTACGGTACCGCAAAAGCGCCTGGAACCGAACCCTCACCTTCGCGGTATTGAGTTCGGAGGTGTTCCATGAGTTCGAGCCGTCGCCTGCTCGCCCTGCTGATTGTCGCCGCTGCCGGGCTGACCGCCTGCGGCCGCTACGCGCCGGCACCGACGGCCGCCGCCGGCTACCGGCTGTTCCTGGAGGAAGGCTATAACGGCGCCCAGCAGGTCACCGTCCTCGACTCTGGCGGGGCAGTTGAACGGCGGCTTCCGATCGGCACGCCCGCTCCGGACTGGTCCCGCTATTACACCGTGACCCCGCTGGGCGCGTCGGCCCGACTGACCGCCCTCGATCCGGCCTCCGGCAAAACCCTCGGCCAGGCCACCATCCCGGCCGGCTA
>VBDZ01000018.1 GCA_005881215.1 Chloroflexota bacterium
CGGCTCCTCCGGGATGCCCCACCAGTCATACGTGTCGCAGCCGAGTGCCCGAAAATCGAGCATCGCCTGCCAGTGCAGCAGATAGTTGGGCATCAGCTCGCGCTTGCGCTCGGTGGAGCCCCCGAACAGGTAGTAGGCCGTCTTGCCGAAGCGAAAGACCATGATGCCGGCCAGCACATCACCCTCGTGCTCCGCCAGGTAGAGCCGGACCTCGTCGCGCCTGCCGAACAGGTCGAGGGCGGTTTGGTAATAGGCGGCACCCGGCAGGTGAATCCCCTGCCGTTTCGCCGTCTCGCCGGCGAGGCGGGCGAATATTGTCACATCTCTTGAACCGGAGACCTTAACGCCCTTGCGCTCGGCCAGGTTCAAGTTGTAGCGCGTCTTCGGTTTGAAGCTGGCTTTCAACGCCTCAGGGTCGAGGTCGATATTCAGGAGCTGGGTGGCCAGCGGTTGCACGGGCTTCCCCTGGACAAACGAGCGGCCCTCGAAGAAGGCCGGCCACTCATCCCCCACCCGGGCGTTGGGTTCAACCCGGATGATGATGCCGCCCCCGGACCGCGCCCGCCGCTCGAGCGCGTCGAGCACCTGCATGCGGGCGGCTTCGGCGACGGCCGGTCCGCGGGGAATGTAGTAGACGGCGCCGCCGGGGAACAGGGTCGCCGTCCGCTGCAGCGAACAGAGCCCGTGACGCCCATCCCCAACCAGCAGCCGCTCGACGCTCCAACCGAAGCGCGCTTGCAGTTCGCCCCAGTTCCAACTCTGCAGCAAATTTCCCTCCGGCTGATCGAGCAGGAGGCGGTCCCACGCGTCGGCACCCAGCGCATGCCCGTGGGTAACGGTCGTCGCGACGTCAGACAAACTCAGGTTGGCCCGCGCGCGCGAATCGTTCCGCCAGGCGGATGGTCAGCGCGGCCGCACGATTCACCGGCAGGTCGTAGAGCCCGATGAAGCGAACCATCTGGCCGTTGAAGCGGGACTTGAAGACGTAGTAGCCGTAGCCCCGCTGCCCCGGCTGCGGATCGAGCGGCACGCCCCACATGTCGTAGGTGGTGCACCCGCGCCGCTGGGCATCCTCGATGGCGCGCCAGTGCAGCAGGTAGCCGGGCTTCAGGTCCTTCGCCTCCGACCGGGTCCCGCCGTAGAGGTAGATCAGCCTCGAGCCGAAAAACAGCATCACCGCCCCGGCCAGGACGCGATCCTGATGGCGTGCAAGGTAGACGGCCGCCTGACCGCGCTCACGAAAAAGGGTCAGCAGATCCTGGTAATACGCGCGGCTGCGAATGGTGAAGCGTTCGCGAGCGGCGGTTTCCTCGAGCAACTCGTAGAAGGTATCCATCGCCGCCGACGCCTCCGACGCCTCCACGGTCAGCCCCTGCCGCGCGCCGGCGCGGATGTTGCGACGGGTCGACTCCTTGAGTCGCATCAACGCCTGGTCTCCGCCGCTGATGTCGACCAGCATGGTGGCTTGGTGCTGGATCGGGTGGCGGCTCCGGTGGGCGCCGGATTCGGTCAACAGTGCACGGTCGGCGTCAGTGGTCCACTCGGGATCGACTTTGAGGATGGCACCGCCCTCGGACGCCAGCCGTTCGCGCAGCGCCTGCCAGAAGCTGGGCCACTGATCGAGGCGGCTGTCAAGCACCGGCCCGCGCGGGGCGTAGTTGAGGGCCAGCCCGCCGGGAAGCCCGCGGCGCAACACCGAGGCGGCGGCGATCGGGCGGCCGCTTTCGATCCAGAAGTAACGGTTGACCCGCCAGCCGTAGCGGGATTTCAGGCTGCCCCATGCCCAGGCCTGCAACAGCGAGCCGTCGCGCGCCCGGGAGACGAAGGCGTCCCAGGCGGACGCGTCCTCGCAGGCGGTTAATTCGGGCATGCGCCATCAGCTTAGCGGCAACTCGGCCGGGCGCCGCCACGCAGAGTCTTGACAGGTGGGGTATCGTATTTGGCCTGTGCTAGCATTGGATCGAAATCTCGGGGCGGTGGGAGGCGTTTTGTGAGTTCCATCGAGCAGGCGCCGAGGCTTCTCGACTACAAGGGATCACTCGACCAAACCCCCCTGCTATCTCTCTTGCAGTCGATGCAGGCCCAGCGCGCGACGGGGACCCTTCAGGTGCGAAACGGCGGCGAGGCCTTCTCGCTGTTTTTTCTGTTTGGCCACCTGTTTCACGCTTATGGGGACGGCAGCCAGGGTGAGGAGGCGGTCTTCGAGCCACTGGCCTGGCGGCAGGGCGACTATACGTTCGATCCCAAATCCAAGCTACCGACCGAGGAGACGATCACCGCGCCCACCGCGGACATCCTGGCGGAGGCGAAGCGACGTGGCGTGCCTGGGGCCGATAACGGCCCGGTGGCGCCGACTCGGGCCGCGCCCGCCCCGACCGTTCCAGCCGCTCCGGCTACCAGTCCCCAGGTCAGTGAGCGTCCGGTCGTGAGTCAACAGCCCGCCGCGGCGCCGCAGCCGCCGGCCGAGGACGCCCCGCCACCGACCGAGCTCTATCCGCTGCCGGTGGGCAAGCTCGTGTACGAATCGCTCAAGACGGCCTTCGTCGACTTCCCGAAACTGTTGCGCTCGCTGAGCGCGGACCGCCTGACCGGCTACCTGCGCCTGACCGGCCAGGCCTCGCGGGGCATGATCCTTTTCTACCAGGGGAGCCTGATCGAGAGCTTCTACGACGGCGGTGCGGTCGTCTCCACCGGACGGACCGCCTTCTCGCTCTTCAAGAACGACGTCGACCGCGGCGAGGGCAGCATGGACGTGATCGAGCTCTCGGCAGAAGTGGTGACCGCGATCTACCAGCTGCTGACCGCGCCGACCATCCTGCAAGGCCTGCTGGCCCGCTTCGTCGATGTCCGCGCCCTGCTGCAGTATCTCCAGGAGGAAAAGATCCACGGCAGCCTGCTGGTCCGGGCGCCGGACGAGATGGGCATCGTGCTGCTGCGCGACGGCCAGCTGCTGGGCGCCTTTACCCGTGGACAGCCGCAGCTGGTCCAGGACCCCGAGATCGTGACCCGGCTGTGCGCGGATTCGAAGACCCGGATCGAGGTGAAGGCGGTCGCTGACCTGGAAGAGCCCGCCTCGGTCAGCCTCGAGGAGATGCTGGCGATGACGCCCTCGGTACCGGCGGCGGTCTACCGACCCGCACCGGCCGCCGCCCCGGCGGCCTCGGCACCTGCCGCCAGCGCGCCCCGGGCGCAGAGCTTCCAGCCGGCGGCCCCGCCGCCTGCCGCCAGCGCGGAGCCGGACATCGATTGGCCGTCATTGATGAGCCAGCTGAACCAGATGGCTGACAACGCATTGCAGAACCGGTCGAAGAAGGTCAAAGAGATGCTGGGCTCAACCGAGCACAACCTCGACGCGCTCGACCGGACGATCGATCGCATCTCGCAGACCTCGATCATGTTCGTCGATCCAGCTCGCCTCACGAACCTGGCGAACGAGATGCGCCAGCTGGTGGAAGACCAGAGGTAGACCTTTGCCGCGGGACGTTGGCCCGGTCCGGCTCGGTAACCTTCTAATCGGATGCGGCGCGGGCTGGTTCTCATGGCGGCGACGCTCGCTCCCCTGCTGAGCGCCTGTGCCCTCAATCCGCCGCGGATCGTCAGTATCGCGCCAACCCGTGAGGCAGCCGACGTGCCTACCAACCAGAGCATCAGCATCAGCTTCGACCGGCCGATGAACCACGATTCCGTCGAGCGACGGTTCCAGCTCTCGCCGACCTTGAGCGGCTGCAGCACCTCGAAGACTTGTCGCTACGCCTGGACCGGCAACACACTGGTCTACATTCACACCCATGTGAACTTTGCCCTCTCCACCCAGTACACCGTCTCGATGCACGCCGGCTACGCCGACGCGAGTGGCCAGCAGAACACGCTCGACCACGTCTGGCACTTCACCACCGAACGCCCACCGACGCTGACCTCCGTCGACCCCTCGGACAACGCGAGCGCCGTCGCCACCGACCGCAACATCGTCCTCAGCTTCAGTCGCCCGATGCGTGCCGATACGATGCAGGCGGCCGTCCAGCTCAGCCCCGACACCCCCTTCCTGATGCGGAGCCGCCCGGGCGGCGACGGCTCCCAATTCGAGATCATTCCGACGTCACTGCTGCAACCCAACCAGAGCTACACGCTATCGGTGGATCGACCGCTCGATGTCCATGACAACGCGATCTTCGGTCGGGTGCAGACCCGGTTTCGCACCGGGCAGCTGTCGGTGACACGAAAAATCGGCTACCTGGTCGGCCAGCGCGGCCAGCCCGCCTTCGCGGTCGGCATCGTGGATCCGCACCCTGACCCATTCCTCGGCAGGGCGACCCCGAAGATCATCTACAGCCTCAGTACCCAGAGTCAGCTGACCGACGGCATCCTGGCCTTCGACTGGTCACCGGACGGCCAGCGGCTGGCCGCGGTGCAGGCGCCGCAGAACTCGGACGCCGGGCCCATCCAGATCGTGGACCTGGCGACCGGCACGGCGATCCGTCCCGGGATCAACGGGTCCGAGGTCTACTGGTCGGCGGATGGCACGATCGTCTATTTGAGCAGCGGCACCATCCGGCGCTTTCAGCCCGCCAGCTTGCAGGATGGCGCCCTGACCGATCCCGCCGACGGGCGCGTGGTCGGCCCGCTGGCATTGAGCCCGGATGGTAAGTCGATCGCCTACAGCACCATCGACACGCAGGCCTCAACCCGCCTGTGGATCATGAACCTGGACTTGCGCACCCGCTACCGCCCGATCGGCCTCGATGATCCCGCCGATCATCCGGCCTGGTCGCCGAATGGCACCAAGCTCGCCTTCCGCCGGGTCACCGGCGCGGGAGCGCAGCTCTGGGTGTACGACCTTTCGGCCACCGGCGCCAGCGCCTACCGCCGCGGCGGTTCATTGGACATCACCGGCGCCGCCTGGTTGAACGACAACAGCACCCTGATCGCGGCCACCGGCAGCGGCAACGACGCCGCGCTGTATCGGGTCAACATCTTCACCGCCGGCGAAGCCGGTGGGGTCGTCAAGGTCACCGGGACAAAGGATGCGCCGAACGGCTCGGCGCCGAGCACGCCGGCCTATGACCGGCGAATCGCCTTCGTGGCGCGCTTCGATGACCTGCCCCAGATCGGGGTGATGAACGGCGATGGCTCCCGCCCGCAGGAGCTCACGATCTGGGAAGCTGACTTCCCCTACACCGGGTCAGCGCCGAATTGGTCGCCCGCGGCGCCGTGAACGCCCGGGCTCGGACCGCTATGCCGCCCTTGGCAGCGCCTCGTCGACCTCAACCTGGGTCGGCCTGAGGTAATTCGCGTGAAAGTAGGCCCGGACCGCAACCGTCACCAGCATCGCGATCGCCATCAGCACCGCGGATGACCAGAACGGCATGCCGGGTTGGCGGCCGTACATCCAGCCGCCGATCGGGTAGGCGACGACGACGACCGCACCGGTGACCAGCGCGAAAAGGCCGTAGCCTTTGGCCATGGCGTGGTCGGGCAACACCTCCCCGATCACCGCCGTCATCACCTGGCGGAACGACCAGAAGGCCCCCCGGAGGAAGAAGGCCACGCCGAGGAGCGGCAGAGCCATCGAGGCGAGGAGCAAGATCGCGGAGACCACGTAGGCCGCCTCGAAACCGAGCACGATCACCACGCTGCCCAGGCTCCGCCGCAGCCGGCCCAGGCTGAGCCCGATCAGCACCGATCCCAGGTAGAGGACGCCCATCAGGCCTCCGACCCAGAAATTGTCGACGTGCGCCGCCTCCCGGGCATACAGACCGGTAAACGTCCAGGGGATGAAGATGATCAGCGTTACGAGGGAGAACAGGACGAGCAGAACCCGAAACGCCGGGTAGCGAAGAAGATCGCGATATCGGATGGACGGTGTGGCAAAAATGGGCGCTTCCTTCGCCGGCAGCGACCACAGGCAGACGGCCGCCAGCGCATAGAAGGCGGCCGACATCCAGAAGAGAGCGCGCAGGGACACGAGCTCGGCCAGCCAGCCGGTCAGGAGGTTGGAGCCGATCAGTCCGAGCGAATACGCAGAGAGGACCGTGGTCATCACCATCGCGATCCGATCTCTCGGCACCCCCAGCGTCAGGTAAAGGCTGATCGCCGGCGCGTTGATCACCGAGGCCTGCATGAAGATCACTCCGACGGCGGTCCAGCCCCAGTCGGGGGCCAGCGCAAAGCAGATCGGAGCTGGAACCGCGATCAACCAGCCGGCGATGATCGTCTTGTGCAGGTCCCGCCGCTCGGCCAGTCGGGTCCCCGGCAGCATCACGAGGGTGGCGACCAGCATGCCGACTGCCGCCAGAACGCCGATCGCGAAGGCGCTGGCGCCTAGCTGGCGCTGGTAGATGGCACCGAACGCGACGAAGGGACCGGCGCCGAGTCCGGACAACCCATGGGCGGCGAACAGCAGCCAGCCGCCGCGGTCGATCCGGACGCGGGTCTCCGGCCGGTGGCCACCAACCGCGTCCGGCCTGGGGCGGCGGGCTCGGGCTGGCAGCACACCGATATATCGCGCCGCCCGCACCGACCCATCGGGCTACCCGGCGACGAACCCGTGAAGGGGGCTTCGCAACCCGCGAATCAGGCCGCGACCGGTTCCTCGAGAGTGATTCGACGGTGCAGCCGTGCCAGCCGGCGCGGCGCCCACCAGTTCGCCCGGCCAAGAAGCCGCATGACTGCCGGCACGATCAGCGCCCGAACCAGCGTGGCATCCAGCGCGACCGCGATCGTGAGCCCCAGCCCGATGGACTTGATCAGCACCACATCGGCCAGCCCGAAGGCGAGGAAGACCGCCGCCATGATGGCGGCCGCGCCGGTGATCAGGCGCCCGCTTCGTTCCAGCCCTTCCGCCACGGCCAGCCGGGTGTCCCCGGTGCGGCGGTATTCCTCCTGGATGCGGCTGATCAGGAGCACCTCGTAGTCCATCGACAGCCCGAAGACGATACAGAACAGCAGCACCGGTACCGACGGATCGAGTGGGGCGGGCGTGAAGTTGAGCAACGAGCTGAGGTGGCCCTGCTGGAAGATCCAGACCAGCGCACCGAACGACGCGCCGATCGAGATGATGTTCATGATCACCGCCTTCAACGGCAGCACCACCGAGCCGGTCAGGAGGAAGAGCACCAGGTAGGTCACGAGCATGACGTAGGCGACGGCCAGCGGGATGCGCTGCACGATGAAGTCGGTGAAGTCGATCGAGAAGGCCGCCACCAGCATCGAGCTGCCAGTAGGTGGGGGCAGGCTACGCAGCGCGCGGACGATCGCCCGCGCGCCATCGCTTTCGGCCGCCTCCTTGGTGACGGCGGTGAGCGTGACGATGTTCGGCCCGGTGGTGGTGTGGACGAATTCCTGGAAGCGGGCCGGTTGGGTCGAGACCGGCTCGGTCAGCACCGCCTGGTAACCGGCCCGACTCATTGACGAGTCGAGCGTGACGACGCCCTCGACCGCCTCGACGCCGGGAATCTGCTTGATGCGTTGGGTCAGGTCGTAGAGGTTGCCCACTCGGTCCCGGGTCAGGGGGTGGCCATCCGGGTAGTTGACGACCACGCTGAAATAGGTCTGGCCCTGACCGGGGAACTTCTGTACCAGGTCGTAGCCAACGCGAGACTCCGCCTTTGGCGGCAGCATACCGACGTCGCCATTGGCGATCTGGATCTGGAAGAAGGGCGATGCCAGCAAGCCGAGGATGGCGAGCACCGGAACCAGCACGAGGATCGGTCGGCGCATCACGCGCATGGCCAGACCGTGCCAGAGGCCGCGACCGGCGCGTCGGCGCGGCAGTGGCAGACGCAGCCAGTTCACTCGATGGCCGAGGATCGCGAGCAGCGCGCTGAGGAAGGTCAGCGCGTAGAGCACCGCGATCGCTACCACGAGCGCGCCGGCAGTACCCATCGACGCCAGGAAGGACCCCTGGAAGAACAGCATGGCGCTCAACCCGATGGCGACGGTGATCCCGGAGAAGGCCACGGCTCGGCCCGAGGTCCGGATGGCGGTGATCAGGGCGGACTCGACCGTCTGGCCGCCGGCCAGCTCTTCGCGGAAGCGGTTGACGATGAAGAGCGAGTAGTCGATCGCGACCCCAAGACCGATCAGGGTCACGATGTTGGTGGCATAGGTCGAAACGTCGGTAACCCGAGCCAGCAGGCCGACTGCGGCCAGCCCGCCGACGACCGCCAGCCCGCCCACGCCCAGGGGAAGAAGCATGCTGATCACGGTGGCGAAGACCAGGAGCAGCAGGGGCACGATGATCAGCAGGGATACGAGCTCCGCCCGCTGCAGGTCGGCGGCCAGGTATTTGTCGAAGTCGTGCCCGATGGCGACGTTGCCGGTACCGTAAATTCGAAGGTGAACCGAGGTGACCTCGGCGCGCAGCTGGGGATAGTACTGGCGCGCCGTGGCGTAGTCGTCCCTCAACGATACGACGGCCATCAGGTGGTGCCCGTCGGTCGAGGTCAACGCCTGGGCCAGGTCAGGCTGACCGTCGAACGGCGTCTCGACGCCCTTGACGCGCGAGTCGCTACGGAGTGGTTGCAGCGCGTTCAGCATCGCCTGTTTGAACGCCGGATCCGTGACCGACATCGCGTCGCTGCCGAAGACCAGGCTGAACGAGGAACCGGCCCCGCTCTGGGGCAGCTGCTTCTGCATCAAGGTCAGCGCCCGGCCCGACTCGGTGTTGCTGCCGCCGCTGTTCTTCAGCGTCCCACCGTGCCCGAGCGCGACGATCGACCCAGCGAGCAGCCCCGCGGAGACCGCCAGTACGGCCCAGCGGAACCGATAGACGAAGCGACCCCAAAAGACAAACATCTCAGCCCTCCCCGGCGGAACGCGTTGGCGTCGCCGTCGCGAACACGATGGCCATCTCACTCAGCGCGTCGATCGCGGCGTCCGCGTCGAAATCGGGATCCATCACCTGCTGCAGATAGATGCCGTGCAGGCTTCCCCAGATAGCCGCGGCGATCGCATCCGCCGAAGCCGCCGGGGGCTCCGCCATCCCGGCGATCACGCCGCGGGTGATGCGGGCGATAAAAGCGCGGCGTTCGTCGATGAACGCCCTGACGGCGGCTGCGATCCTCGGGTTGTGAATTCCGACGCCGAACATGTCAAAGGTCAGCAGGAACAGGCTGCGGTAGCTCTTCAACTCCTGCTTGGCGAGCTCGAACCCCAGCCGGGCAAAGCGCATCGGGTCGGCGTCCTCGGGCAGCGGCCCACTCAAGTTCAACCCGGCCGCTTCCCAGGCCCGGATGGCCGGCTCGCAGGCGTGCTCGATGGCCGCCACCAGCAGGTCTTCCTTGGTTTGGAAGTAGTAATGCGCCAGGCCCGGGGCGACGCCAGCCTCGGCGGCAATGTCCTTCATCGAGGTCTCGTGGTAGCCGCGCTTGACCAGTGCCTGGTAGGCCGCCTCGATGATCCGGTCCTTGGTTTGATCCGGCATGGTCCCTCCCCGCTGGTCTGATTTGGTCAACCAGCCAAATCATTGGTCATTCAATCAAACCCAAGCCCGGAAGTCAAGCTCTGGCCCGGCGGGCTCGCCTCAAGCCGACGTTGTCAGCCGGCGACTGCGGGACGAAGCTCGGGGACGGGCGGCGCGCCGTATTCGGCGACCAGCTGATCTACCGTGTTCTGCCAGCTGAACTGAGTCGCCACCAGCCGGCTGCGCCGGCTGAAGCAGCGGCCGAGCTCATCGTCGGCGAGCAGCCGTCCAATGCGCTCGGCATACTGCGCCGGGTCGTGGGACCGCAGGGTAAAGCCGGTCAGCCCATCCTTCACGATCGCCGGGATCCCCCCCACGCGGGCGGCCACCACGGGAGTGCCGCAGGCCGCCGCCTCCAGGGCCACCAGGCCAAACGACTCCGAATAGGAGGGCACCACGCAGACGGCGGCGAGGCTCAGGTACCCGGCTAACGCTTCCTGATCGACCGAGCCGACGAACCGCACCTGTTGGGCGACCCCGAGGGCGCGGCCGAGCGCCAGCAACCGGGCCCGCTCCCCGCCGCTGGCACGGCTCTCGCTGGCACCGTTGTGGCTGTCATCCCCGATGACAATCAGCACCGGCGGTTCCGGCTCGCCGAGATGGTCCGACAAGAGGGCCAGCGCCTGGACAACGATCTCGGCGCCTTTCAGTCGCTCCAGCCGGCCGGCGAAGACGATGACCTTGGCCGCACCGAGGCCCAGCCGGACGCGCAGCGCCGCGGTCGGGCGAGGGGCGAATAGTCGCAAATCCACGCCCGGGGCTACCACGCTGACCTGCGATCGCAATGCGCCATACAGACGGACCAGGTCGTCGGCCTCCTGGAGGCTGGACGCGATCAACCGATCGGCGTTGCGCACGATAGCCTGCTCGACCGCGATCCGGTGATCAGGTTCCACCATGGCGCCCTCGGCGGCACGTTCGTTCTTGACCCGAGCCAGGGTATGAAAGGTGTGAAACCAGGGCAGCTTCCAATCGTCTCGCAGCCGGGCGCCGACCCAGCCGGAAAGCCAGTAGTGCGTGTGGATGAGGCGGTAGCCAGCGCGACGCCGGCGCGCCTCGTCGAGGACGGCCTGAGTGAAGTCCGGCATCAGATCGAACAGTTGCACTTTGTCCACCTCGCCGCCCGGGCCAACGGCGAGCCGGGTCACCCAGCTCCGATCGGCGAGCCGCACCCGGTCCGTGCCGGCACCGCCGGACTGGCGGGTAAACACCTCAGTCGGAATCCCCCGCCGGCTGAGTTCCTCGCACACCGCCCGCAGGTAGACGTTCATCCCGCCGTTTTCGCCCGACCCGAGCGGAGCGACCGGTGAGGCATGCACGCTGACGATCGCGAGCGGTTTCAGTTACACCCTCCCATGGTGTGGTGGAACGCCTTTTATCGTCGCGGTTCGCGCCCCGCCCGGTCAACTTCAAAGGAGAACAAGCGGGCCGCAAACCGGCAGCAACCCTGCGCTGGCGGCGCGACGCCGACACCGACCAGCAGTCTTCCTGGGTTCGTCGTGACTCTCCAGCTGTGCTAGGGTGGTGCCGAATTCTTAGCCACCCTGGCACAAACCCAAACCTACGATCCAGCCACAGCCAGTCAACCCGCTGAAGCGTTTCCAGCTCCCTCTTCTGATCCTCGCCCTGGTCTTTTGCTATGGGGTGATCGGCTACATGGTCTTCCTCCACTGGAACTTCGTCGACGCCCTATTCATGGTGCTAACCACGGTCACCACCGTCGGCTACGAGGAGGTTCATCCGCTGGGCGAGGGAGGCCGGATCTTCACCATGACGGTGATCGTGTTCGGGGTGGGGACGATGCTGTACACGCTGGCCACCTTCGGCGAGTTGCTGGTGGAGGGACATCTCGCCCGCTACGCTAGGATGCGCGGCATGGAACGCCGGATCGCCGGGCTGTCGGACCATTTCGTCATCTGTGGCTACGGCCGGATGGGGACGCGGGTCGCCCAGGAGTTCCGGCAGATCGACCAATCCTTCGTCATGGTCGAGAACAACCTGGAGCCGCTCGAGCGGCTCCGCACCAGCGACCTGTTGTTCGTGGAGGGCGACGGCGCTTCTGACGAGTCGCTGCTCAAGGCGGGCATCCTCCGCGCCAAAGGACTGGTCTCGGCCGTGGACTCGGATGAGCGCAATGTCTTCATCACCCTTACGGCCCGATCATTGAATCCAGCCCTGTACATCGTGGCGCGCTCCTCTTACCCAGACTCGGTGGAGAAGCTGCGCCGGGCGGGCGCCAACCAGGTGGTTTCGCCCTACCTGATGGGTGCCCACCGGATGGCCGCGCTGGCGGTCCGGCCGGTCGCGGTCGATGTCCTGGATACCGTTTTGCACGGAGAAAACATCGACCTGGTCATCGAGGAATTCCTGGTCCCGTCGAGCTCGAAGGTCCTCGGGCGGACCCTGCGCGATTCCGGGATGCGAGAGGCCGGCGCCAACGTGCTCGCCATTCGCAAGCGGAGCGGCCAGCTGCGCATCAACCCACCCGAGACCCAGGTCCTGGAAAGCGACGACCTGCTGGTCGCCATCGGCACTCGCCAGCAGATGAGCGCCGCGGAACGGCTGCTCTGACCTCGGCGTAACCGGGTCGGCGGCACCGGGCCTCCATGAAGCGGCTGCTGTTTTTGTTCTCGGATACCGGCGCCGGCCATCGGGCCGCGGCGGAAGCGGTCGCCGCCGCCCTGGCGCTTCGCTACCCCAATCGCTTCCAGGTCGATTGCTTCGACCCGATGGCCGACCCGCATGTCCTGGCCGGCAGGCTGACCGCGCTCTACGGACCGGTCACCCGCCGGCTTCCCTTCCTGTGGAGCGCCGCCTACCACGCCACCAACCTGCAGCCGACGGTCCGCCTTTTCCAGCACAGCATTGGCCGGGGGCTACGACGCAAGCTTCGGGCCGCCCTCGACCCACGGCCGGCGCTGGTGGCGAGCTTTCACCCGCTCCTGAACCACGTCGCCGTCGACGTCCTGCCCTACGGGGTGCCCCGGGTGACGGTGATCACCGACTGGATCAATTTCCACCAGGCCTGGACCGACCTGAAAGCGGACTGCATCATCTGCCCGTCGCAGGCGGCCTACGATCTATGCCGGCGGCGCGGCGTGCCAGCCGACCGGTTGGTGCGCGCCGGGCTGCCGATCCATCCCCGCTTCCAGGACGCCATCCGCCACGCCAGCGATAAGCCGTCGATGCGGCTGCGGCTCCGCCTGCGGCCGCACGCGCCGACCGTGCTGCTCGCCGGCGGCGGCGACGGTACCGAACCCCTGCGAAAATACGCCGCGGCGCTGGCCCGCTCACCACTGGACGTCCAGGTGCTCGCGGTGTGCGGGCGCAATCAAACCCTGGCCCGCCGGATCCGGGAGGACAACCACGCCGGGGTCCACGTGTTCGGTTTCGTCGAGAACATGCCCGATCTGCTGCTCGCCGCGGACCTGCTGGCGACCCGGGCAGGTCCGGGAATGATCGCCGAGGGACTCAGCTGCGGATGTCCGCTGCTACTCACCGGCTACCTCCCCGGCCAGGAGGGGGGGAACGTCAGCGAGGTGGTGCGGCGCGGGCTCGGCCGCTACGTGCCCCGTCCCAACGATCTAGTGGGCGCCGTCAACGAGTGGTTCGAAAAACCGCAAGCGGAGCGGCTGGCGGATGCCGATCGCGCCCGCGCCGCCGCTGATCCGACGGCCGCCTTTACCATCGCAGACGTCCTCGTCCGGATGAGCGGCTGATCTAAACCGCGGCGCTGGGGCAGAGCAACCGGAAATCACAGCCGGAGCACTTCATCCGGTCAGGCCGAGCCGGGAACAGCTCGGCGCGGATGCCATCGGCGACCTTGACGATCGTCTGGCGATCTTCCTCCAACCGTTCGACGGGTTTGTCGACCGTGACTCGCGCGCCGGTTTCGAGGTAGTAGTAGGAAAGGCTGAGCGGATCGAAACGGAAAACCTCACGAGCCGCCAGCGCATAGACTCCGAGCTGCAAGTCGCGCTGGAGTTCCGCCGCCCGCCTGGCGGAGCCCGTCTTGTAATCGATCACCTCATAACTGCCGTCGGGATGGCGGTCCACCCGGTCGATCCGGCCACTCAGCCGTAGCCCGTCGACCCGCAAGCTGAACGGCTGCTCCAGTAACAGCGGCTTGCTCAAGTCGCCGGCGTCGAAAGCGCGTCGCAGGTAGGTTCGGCCCAGGTCCTGCAAGGAGGGCGCCTGCTCCGGGGCGCAGAAGCGCTCGCGCGCCCAGGCGGCCACATACGCGGCATCCACCATCTCCCAGGTGAGCGGGCGTTCCCGCTCGATACTACCGAGCGCATCTTTGAGAGCTTCGTGCAGGATGCGGCCGAACTGCATCTGCGGGCGGGGCCGGGTCGGCAGCCGGAAGACGAAGCGGTACTGGTACATCTGCGGGCAGCGCAGGTAGGTATCGACCTGGGTGTAGGAAAGGGCGGCGATCGGCGGCGCGTCGTTGAGCGGCAGCTCGACCTGGCGCGCGACCTCGACCCGGCCGTTCGACGCCGAAGACAGCAGGGACGTAGCGGCGAGCTCGCGGGCCTCCTCGCCGCGGATGGGGGTGAGAAATCGCGAAGGGCGCCAGTCCTTGACGCCCTCGTACCGCCCGGCCAGCGTGCAGACCACTTCTTCGCGGGCTCGCGTCAGCGCCACGTAGGCGAGCCGCCGTTCCTCCGCCAGGTGGAGTTCGGCCGGCGGCAGTTCCTCTTTGAGGAGCTCATTCGGCAGCGTCAGGCCCTCACTCCGGCGGTTCGACGGGAAGCGACCCTCGACCAGGTGGGGCACGATGACCAGGCCAAACTCCAACCCTTTCGCCTGGTGCGCGGTCATTACGTGCACCGCGTTGACGGTCTCATCCAGCGGCGCGATCTCTTCGTCCGCCTGCGCCGCCTCGGTGGCGTCGAGGTGCTTGAGGTAGGCGGCGAGGTGGTGATCCGGGTGTTCGTCGCAGTAGGCCGTTACCAGCTCGGCCAGCTTCTGGACATTGGCGCTGACCTGCAGGCGCTCGATCGGGCCCGCGAACCGCTCGAGGTCGAGATACCGGGTTTGCTCCATCACCTCGTAAAAGAGGTCGTCAACCCCAAGCCGCAACGCCTGCCCGCTGAACCGCCGGAGGTCGGTGGTCAGGCGGCGGGCCCCGTCGTCCTCGACCTCCGCGAGCAGGTCGAAGAACCGCCGGCCATTGTCGCGCGCCCGGCGCGACCAGCGACCCGCCTCCACCGGGTCAACCGTGTAGCGAGGTAGGCTGAGCAGTCGCATCAAGCAGACGGTGTCGTCCGGGCTGTCGATGGCCCGCAAGTAGGCGAGGCAGTCCTTCACCTCGGGCTGCTGGTAGAAGCCGCGACCGCCGCTCACCTGGTAGGCGACCCCGATCCGCTGCAACGCCCGGGCGAAGTTGTGCAGGTGGGCGTTGGCCCGCAATAGGATCGCGATCGCGTTGGGCCGGAAGCGTCCGATCTCGATCGCGGACTTGACGTAGGCCGCCACCGCGTCGGCTTCATCGGTCACGCTGGCCGCGGTCAGCACGCTCACCGGCGGGCCCTCGCCCCGGGTCGCCTTGAGCCGCTTCTCCAGGCGATCCGGATCGTCGGCGATGAGCCGGGCGGCCGCGCGCAGGATCGGGCCGCGACTGCGATAGTTGTCCTCGAGTCGAATCACCGTGGCATCGGGGTACACCGTCCGAAACCGCCTCAGGTTTGCCACCGAGGCACCGCGAAACTTGTAGATGCTCTGGTCGTCATCGCCGACGACGCAAAGGTTGCGCTCCGGACCGGTGAGCAGCTCGAGCAGGCGGCTCTGCGCGAAGTTCGTGTCCTGGAATTCGTCGACCATCAGGTGGGCGAAGCGCTGGCCTTGCCGGGCGCGAACCGATGCTTGCGCCATGAGCAACTGGACGCTATAGAGGATGGTGTCGTCGAAGTCCAGCCGATCCTCGGCGAGCAGCCGCTGCTGATACTCGCGGTAGACCAGGGCGGCTTCACGCTGGGCCGCGACCACGGGGTCGTCCACCGGTGCCATGGCGCTCGCCCACGCCTCGAATTCCGGTGGTGACACCAGTTCTTGCTTGGCCCGCTCCACCAATTTCAAGAGCTCGCCGATGTGCTCGTAGGGCCGCTGGGGGTGAAACAGGTGTGGCGGCCGTTGGGCGAAGAGCACGTCGCGAATTAGCTCCCACTTGCGGACCTCGGAAACGATGCGAAAACCCTTCGGGACGCCGCACAACCAGCCCTCATCCTGGAGAAATCGCTGGGCGAAGGCGTGGTACGTCATCACAAAACGCTCGCCGGCCGGCAGATAATCCTCTTGCTCGACGCGATCAAGTACCTCGCGCGCCGCCTTTTCGGTGAAAGTCAGCAACAGGATCCGCTCCGCCGGGATCCCCGCTTGTCGAAGGCGTCGGTAGCGTTCCACCAGCACGCGGGTTTTGCCGGTCCCGGCCCCGGCCACGAGGAGCAGTGGACCGCTGAGGTGGGCGACGGCCCTGCCCTGCGCCTCGGTCAGTGGAGGCCCGGTGGCGATCATGGTGACGGGCCGGCCTGCCGGAAACGGATCTCCCGGATCGCGGGCGCCCCGATCAACAGGTTGAGTCGGTCGATCAATCGGCTGCGCTCGAGATGGAGTTGATGCGCGAGGGGCGTGCTGCTCGCGGTCACCCACAGGGTGCCGCCGGTGAGCTTGAGGGCGTGGGTTTCACGGGCGAGGTCGGCCCCCACCACCTGGGGCCAAAGCCAGAGCGCCTGCGCCTCACGGGTCCGCCGCGCGATCCCGAGCGACTTGAGGGCGCGCGGCAGCGCCTCACCCACCTTACGCATGGATGGTGCCACGCTCCACGCGAAAGACGGCGGCCCGTTCCAGAATGCTCCTGGGCAGGTCGTTGAGGTCGGCGGCCGTGATCAGAGCTTGCGGTCCGGGCTGGAGCGCCGCCAGTAGCCGCTCCCGCCGCGCCGGATCCAGTTCCGACATCACGTCATCGAGGAGGAGCACCGGCTGCTCTCCGGTGACGTCCGCGAGGTATTGCAGCTCGGCCAGCTTCAGGCTGAGCACCGCGCTCCGTTGCTGCCCCTGGCTGGCGAAGAGACGGGCCTCATGGTCTTCGAGCCACACCTCGACATCGTCGCGCTGCGGTCCGACAACTGTCTGTCCGCGGGCAATCTCTTCATCGCGGGCGTCGCTCATGGCCGCCTTCAGTTGCTGGCTGACCAGGTCCGGCGGGGCCTCGCCGATGCGCGCCCCGGCTGGCCGGTATCGAAGCTCCAGCCGCTCCCGATCGTCGCTGAGCTCGCGGTGGTAGGCGGCGGCGATCGGTTGCAGCTCGAGCAGCCGACGCTGGCGCTCGACCATGATGGTGGCGCCGGAGTCGGCCAGGGCGGTGGTCCAGTAGTCGAGACCGTCAGTGGACTGGCGGCCCTCGCGGATGGCGCGCAGCAGGGCGTTCCGCTGCTCCAGCAGGTGAGCGTAGCGGTTCAGCTCTCCGGCGTGACCGGCGTCGACCTGCGATAGCAAGGTGTTGAGGAACCGTCGCCGGCCGTCGCCGGAACCCTTGATCAGCTGGAGGTCATCGGGCCAGAACAGCACGACGCGCAGGGCGCCCATCATGTCCGTGGCGCGGCGGTGGATGCCATTGACCGTGAATCGCCGGGAGGCGCGGGCAGCACCGCTCGCGCTTGGATTGACCATGATGCGCACCTCGAGCGCATCGCGACCCGCATCGGTTTGCACCCCGCAGGTCACGCGGGCCGCCTGCTGCCCGAACCGGACCAGCTCCGCCGCTTGCTGGGTGCGCGGTGATCGCGTCAGCGCGGTCAGCGCCACCGCCTCGAGGAGGTTGGTTTTTCCCTGGGCGTTGCCGCCGAAGAAGACGGTGGCCGATCGCTCCAGCCCCAGGTCGAGCTCTGCGTAATTTCGGAAGTCGAAGAGTGAGACGTTAGCCAGGAACACGCGGTTGGCGGTCGGCTACATCGCCACTCTGACCGGCATGATGATGTAGAGGTAGCTGTCGTTGCCGACCGGCTTGATCAGGCCCGGATTGAGAGGTCCGGTAAAGCCCAATTGGACCTCTTCGCTCCCGATGATGGCCAAGACGTCGAGCAGGTACTTGGAGTTGAAGGCCACTTGCAAGTCCTGGCCCTCGATCTTCGCCTCCAGGCCGGCGACATTCTGGCCGACCTCGCTGGTGTTCGCGGTCAGGGTCAGCTTGCCGTCCTCCGCCTTGAACTTGACGACGTTGGCGGCATCTTTGGAAAAGAGCGAGACCATCTTGGTGGTGAAGAGCAGGTCCTGAGTTTTGGCCGTGATGGTGGTGGTGCTCTGCCCTGGGATCACCTGCTGATAGTTCGGATAGGTGCCCTCAATCAGCCGGCTCATCAACTCGATCTCGCGGGTTTTGAAGAACACCTGGTTCTTCTGCGAACCGACGGTCACCTCGATGCCGTCATCGCCGGCCTTCAGAATACGGCTGAGCTCGCTGAGCGCCCGCGCCGGGATCACGATGGTCTCTCCCTCGCCCGGCTCGGCCTCAATCGTCAAGGTCTTGACCGCCAGTCGATGCCCATCCGTGGCGGCCAGCGTGGCCTTTCCGCCGTTCAACTGGACGTAAACGCCGGTCAAGACCGGCCGGCCCTCATCGCTCGAGGCCGCAATCACGGTCTGCTCGATGGCATCCTTTAGGTCCGCCTGGTCAACTTTGACCTTGCGGCCATCAACGCCGGCAGGTACCGGCGGAAAGTCCGCCGGGTCGATCCCGCGAATATTGGCATCGAACCGGTTGCTTTTGACGGCTAGCGATTGCGTCTTCTTGTCGAGCGACATCGACAGTGGCTCATCTGGATGAGCGGTCACGAAGTCGGTCAGGAGCCGCGCCGGCACCGTGATGCCGCCCGCTTCCTGGACCTCGGCTGGAATCACCTGGCGGATGCCGATCTCCAGGTTGGTCGCGGTCAGCTGAAGCCCGGTGTCGGCGGTCTGAAGGAGCACGTTGTTGAGGATCGGCAAGGTAGTCCGCGATGAGACCGCGCGTGACACGACTTGCAATCCCTGTCCGAGATTTCCGGCGGTAACCGTGACCTTCATGCTGCTCCTTGTCTACACGACCCCATTAATAGAAAGCCCTAATTGAGAAGAGAGACGAAGTCGTAGGGCGGTGCACAACAGGGAAAACCCCTTCTTTTCCGTTCGAATCTGGCCAATTATAGCTTTCAAAAACTGTGCACCGGCCGAGGCCGTTTCCCCCGGCAGCCGGCATTCGAACAGTGTCCACGACCCATTCCGGTGTCTTCCACAGGGCTAGTGGGAATAAAGGATCTCACGAATTTTCCGAAGGTCAGACTGTAGCCGCTGGTCTTCCCGGGACTCGGTGTTGATCTTTTCGTAGGAGTGAAGGACTGTCGTATGATCACGACCCCCAAAGGCCTGGCCGATCGCTGGCAGAGATGACGCCGTCTCTTCGCGAATCAGGAACATCGCGACCTGGCGCGGAAACACGATGTGCTTGTCGCGCCGCTTGCCCTTCATCTCCTCCAGGCTGATGTGATAAAAGTTCGCGACCGCGCGGGAGATCGTGTCGATCGACAACGTCCGGGTGTCCGTGGAGGGGATGACATCCTGCAACAACCGCGCGGCCATGTCGACGTTGACCGCACTGCGATTCAAGGACGCGTGCGCGATCACTCGGATCAGTGCGCCCTCCAACTCTCGGATGTTCTTCTGGATTTTGTGAGCGATAAAGGACAGCACGTCCTCCGGCACCAGCCGTGCGTAGGGGCCGACCTTCGACTTCAAGATTGCGACCCGGGTCTCAAAGTCTGCCGGCTGGATGTCGGCGATCAGCCCCCAGTTGAATCGTGACCGGAGCCGTTCCTCCAGCGTCGGAATCTCTTTGGGCGGCCGGTCGGAGGAGATCACAATCTGTCGATTGAGTTCGTGCAGTGAGTTGAAGGTGTGGAAGAACTCCTCCTGGGTGCGGTCCTTGCCCGCCAGGAACTGGATATCGTCGACCAGCAGGACGTCGACCGTCCGGTAACGCGTGCGGAAGTCATTCATCCGCCCTTCCTGGATCGACGTGATCATTTCATTCATAAATTTCTCGCTGGTGACGTAGGCGACCCGGCGCCGGTGGTGCTTTTCCAGCACGGCGTGACCGATGGCATGCATCAGGTGGGTCTTGCCCAGGCCGACCCCGCCGTAGAGGAACAGGGGGTTGTAGGCCTTGGCCGGCGTCTCGGCGACCGCCCGGCAGGCGGCGTGAGCAAAGCGTGAGTTGTTGCCGACCACAAAGTGCTGGAACTGGAACTTCGGATTGAGCTGCGAGGTCTCCGGCAGGACCGGGTCCTCCTCTTCGGGCACCGGCGCCTCGGCGACCGCCACCGCCGTCTTGCGGCTCGCCGGTTCGGCCTGGCCCGGCACCACTTCGAAGGCCACACTGACATCACCGGAGACGATCGCCGATAGGGTCTCCTTGATCATCGCCAGGTAGCGGTCCTCCAGCCAGTCCTTGGCAAGCTTGGTCGGCACCCCGATCTTGAAGGCGTTCTTCTCACGCCCGACGAGCGACGCATTCTTCAGCCAGGTCTCGTAACTCGGCTTACTGAGCTGGAACCGCAGTTCCTCCTGCGCCGCCTGCCAGATCTGTTCCGGGTTCATACACTCCTCCACAAAGACAGCAACGATCGCTTGGTTGGAGAGCAGAGCCGGACTGCGCGGCGGCCGCGCGGACGGAAACGAGGCCCATGGACGGAGTTATCGAGGACTCAACTTATCCACAAGCTTCCCACAAAAGTGGAGAAGTCTATCGAGGTCTCCCCAGCCTCGTGTGCATAAGTTGTTGATGCTTAGTTGCCGTAGCTCTCCAGGGCAGCGGAATAATAGCAAATGGCTTTTTGCCGTGCAATACGAATGTCGGTGTGGTGGCGTCGCCTTGGCCGCCCGCGCTCCGTGGTATGGTTAGCCGCTACCAACAGGCTGTCCGATGAAACGAACCCACCAACCAAAGAAGCGCCAGCGCGTCAAAGTCCATGGCTTTCGGGCTCGGATGTCGACCACGGGCGGGGTCAAGGTGATCAAGGCCCGCCGTCTCAAGGGCCGCCGCCGCCTGACGCCAACCTCCAGCCGGCGTTACCGGTAACTCCCCGTTTCCGAGCGGGTGCAGCGTCGGTCTCGGCTGCTTCGCTCGGCCGACTTCGATCGTACCCTGCGCGCCGGCCGGCGAGCCGCCTCCGAGTACCTGGCCCTATTCGTCAGCGATAATGAGCTTGGCCGCCCCCGAGTCGGCCTGGCGGTCAGCAAAAAGCTCGGCAACGCGGTGGTCCGGAATAGAATCAAGCGGCGCCTGCGGGAGCTGGTCCGGCCCCTGGTGACACGGGCGAAAGGCGGCCGTGACGTTGTAATAGTGGCGCGGGCGCGGGCCGTGGACGCGGAATTCGCGCGGCTGCGCCAGGAGATAGAAATGTTATGGGCGAAGGGGTGGGGGGAGTGACGGCGGCCTCACTCGCGTTCATCCGGGTGTACCGGATCACGCTGGGTCCCCTCTTCGGGCTGGTGTCGGGCTGCCGCTATACGCCGACCTGCTCGCAATACGGCTACGAGGCCATCGCCCGGTACGGCTGGTGGCGAGGCTGGGGGATGGCACTCCGCCGGATCGCGCGTTGCCATCCCTTCCACGCGGGTGGCTGGGATCCGGTGCCATGACCGACTTTTTCCATTCGATCGGCACCCTCTGGCATCCAATCTGGCTGATCTGGTGGACCATCGTCGGGGTCCCGATCCATGCCGTCCTCAAGGCGCTGCTAGCTTTCCTCAACGGTAACCCGATCGCCGACGCCATCGGTCCGTTCGGCGTCGCCATCGTGCTGCTCACTATCCTGATCAAGCTGATCATCTCGCCGGTGTTCCAGTACCAGCTGACCACGTCCCGGCGCGTCCAGGCCGAGCAGCGGCGGATCGCGCCCCACCTGGCCGCCCTGCGGAAGAAGTACAAGAAGGATCCGCAGCGGCTCAACCAGGAAACGATGGCGCTCTACAAGGAGCACAACATCAACCCCCTCGCGCAGATGAGCGGTTGCCTGCCGGCGTTGGTCCAATCCCCGATCCTGATCGCCCTCTTCTACGTCATCCGCGATGCGCATCAGTCCCTGCCCATCCATAACTTCCACTTCCTCGGCATCGCCTTGGACAAAGCCGCGCTCGCGCACGGCCAGTTCGTGGCGCTCGCCGTCCTGCTGCCGGTCCTGGCCGGGCTCACGACCTTCGTCCAGACCAAGATGATGACCCCGCCGGGCGGTGCTTCGGCACAGGATCCCACCCAGGCCGCCATGACGCAGAACATGACGTTGATCCTGCCCGTCTTCATCGGGTTCATCTCACTGCAATTCGCCGCCGCGCTGGCGCTCTATTGGGTCGTCAGCAACCTCTTCAGCATCGGCCAGCAATACTTCATTACCGGCTGGGGATCACTCTCCCCGCCGCGTCTGGGTAGGGGGAAAGCCGCATGAGCACGGATAGCAATACGGTCGAAACGACGGGCAAAACCGTCGAGGATGCCGTCACCAAGGCCCTCGAGGATCTGGAGGAGGCCCGCGAAAACGTCGAGGTCGAGGTGCTCGATGAATCGGCCGACCAGGCCCGGGTACGCGTCACCCTGCGCGAGACCTACGCCATCAAGGCTCGCCAGGTGGTGGCCGAGCTGCTCTACAAGATGGGCATTTCGGCCCAGGTTCTCATCAAGAAGTCCGAGGACCCGGTGATGATCGACGTCGCCGGTGACAACCTCGGACTGCTGATCGGCTGGCGGGGCGAGACCCTGCGCGCCTTTCAGACGGTCGTCAACCTGATCCTGAACGAGGGGCGCGCCGACCGGCGGCGGCTGGTGGTCGATGTCGAACACTACCGTAACCGGCGGGAGGAGACCGTCAAAGAAATGGCCCTGCGGCTGGCCGATCGAGTCCGCCGTACCGGTGAGCGCGTGATGATGGACCCGATGCAGTCATACGAGCGCCGGATCGTGCACATCACCCTGGAGAAGGAGCCCGGAATCCGCACCGAGAGCCAGGGCGAGGAACCCAACCGGCGGGTGGCGATCCTGCCGGACGGCGTCGGTGCGGTCCGGCGTCCGGCCGAGCGGCCGACCCCGGCATCGTCTCCGCCGCTCTCGCGACAGGAAACCGGCTACGGGGACCGCCCCCGCTACGGCGACCGCCCGAAATTTGGCGACCGTCCCCGCTTCGGCGAACGGCGGCCCGATTATCGCGAAGGGGAGGGCGGCGGGGAAAGCTGAGGCCGGCCGGCCTCGAAGTCGGCGCGAAGTCGATAGAGCGCTGCGGCGACGGCTTCCGCCGAGAGCCCGTCATCGAGGGCATCCTGTGCCCGCCGGACGCCCTGGCGGAGCAGCGGGGAGGGGGCGGCGGTGGCCAGCCGGCGCAAGTCGCGGGCGAGCTCTTCGGACTCGCCGGCCCCTGGGTCGGTGTCGCCGTAACTCCAGGCCTCAACCCTGCCGATCAGGCGTCGCAGCCGGATTTCGAACTCAGATTGCCGTTTCACGTGTGGAGCTTACTTGATAGCATGGCGCCCATACTTACGATGCCGGCGGTATCGAGAAGTCGGGAGGCGCGAGCACCCCTACGATATACTCAAAACGTGCCCCAGTCGTCTCCCCCCTATCGCCTCGCCACCTTGTCGACCGGGGCCCGGGTGGTATCCACCGAGCTTGCCGACCGCCCCTCGACCACCATGGCCATCCTGTTCAAGGTGGGATCGCGCTACGAGTCGGAGCGCGAAGCCGGGATCAGCCACTTCCTCGAACATATGTTCTTCAAAGGGTCCGCGCGATATGGCGGGGCGAAGGAGATCGCGGAGGCCATCGAGGGGGTTGGGGGCGTCCTGAACGCCGCTACCGACAAAGAGCTGACCATGTACTGGGCACGCGTCCCCCGGACCAAGACGAAGCTGGCCATCGACGTCCTTGGCGACATGCTTTTCCAACCATTGCTCGATAACGCCGAGCTGGAAAAGGAACGGCTGGTGGTGCTCGAGGAGCTGCGCATGTACCAGGACAGTCCGCAGGAGTACGTCCACAGTTTGTTCGAGCAAATCAGCTGGCCCAACCATCCGCTTGGCCGGGACGTGGGCGGGACCGAGGATTCGGTGCGGGCGCTCACCCGCGACGATATGCTCCGCTACCTCGACCAGCACTACCTGCTGCGCAACCTGGTGGTGACCATCGCCGGACCGGTGACGCATGAGGAGGCGATTGGACTGGTCGAGCCGTACCTCACGCCGCGGGGTAACGGTGCCGCCCCGCCGTCGTTCCTTCCCTCGGTTGGTAACGGCCTCAAGCCGAACGTCCTGCTGAAAGCGAAGAAGACCGAGCAGGCCCACCTCGTGCTGGGAGTGCACGCCCCCTCGTACATGGACCGCGACCGCTACGTGATCGACCTCCTGAACTGCGTGTTGGGCGAGGGCATGAGTTCGCGTCTCTTTCTGGAAGTCCGCGAGAAGCTCGGTCTGGCCTACGACGTCCACTCCTACGTCAACAAGATGTACGACACCGGGGTGCTCGGCATCTACGCCGGCACCGAGCCGCGCCAGGCAGCCCGGGCGGTGGGCGCGATTGTCGGCCAGCTGCGGCGGCTGTCCGAGGAGCCGGTCAACCGCGCGGAACTGACCAAGGCGAAGGAGTTCTACAAGGGTCGGCTGCTGCTCCAGATGGAGAGCACCAACTCCGTCGCCACCTGGTACGGCGGCCAGGAGGCATTGATGGGACGGATCCAGGACATCGACGAAACCGTGACGGCAATCGACGCGGTGACCGCGGATGAGATCCGGCGGGTCGCCGGCGAGCTGTTCAGCCAGGCGCTGCAGCTCGCGGTCATCGGTCCCTTTCGCAGTGAAGCCCCGTTCTTGAAACAAATCGCCTGACGAGATCGCCGCGAGTTCTCCGGATGGGACGTTAGAATGAATCGCCCCCGGATGAAGTTGAACACTTAAGGATGGCGCAGTCGCAGATGGCGCAACCGCCGGCGCCGGCCTCGTCACCGCGCCAGAAATCATTCCTCAGGGACACGCTCGAGATCGTGTTCCTCGCGCTCGTCTTATATGTCGTGATTCAGTACGCCGTGCAAACGGTGCACGTGCTCGGGTCGAGTATGTATGGGACGCTGCACGATAACGACCTGCTGGTCGCGTCGAAGATCTCGTACAAGTTGCATCAGCCGCAGCGCGGAGACATCGTGGTCTTCAAGCCGCCGGATGAGGCGAGCCGCGACTTTATCAAGCGGATCATCGCGCTCCCGGGAGAGCGGATCCATGTCGCGAACAGCGTGGTCTATATCAACGGCCAGGTGCTGCGCGAGCCCTACCTTCCCGAGAGATGGACCTATAACAACAACTGGCCGGCGTCGGGGCAGGACCAGCTAATTCCACCGGACGAATACTTCGTGATGGGCGACAACCGAAATCATTCGAGCGACTCGCGGACGTTTGGCCCGATCGAGCTCGATTCGATTCTCGGCAAGGCGGAAATCCGCATCTGGCCACTGGGCAACGTGGGCTTCTTCGGCGCCAAGCCGACGCTCGCTGCCGGACCCTAGGACGAATGGAGCGGACGCTGGTCCTGGTCAAACCCGACGGTGTCCAGCGAGGGTTGGTCGGCGAAATCATTGGGCGGCTGGAACGGCGAGGGCTCAAGCTGATCGCCCTCAAGATGATGCAGATCACCCGCGAGCTGGCGGGGCGGCACTACGCCGAACATCAAGGCAAGGCCTTTTACGATGGTCTGCTCGCGTTCATCACCTCGGGTCCGGTGATCGCGATGATCTGGGAAGGGCGGGAGGCGGTCACCGTGGTGCGCAGCGCGATGGGCAGCACCGACCCGTTGAAGGCGGCTCCAGGGACGATTCGTGGAGACCTGGCGCTCGACCTCGGCATGAACCTGATCCACGGTTCGGACTCGCCGGCGCGCGCCGAAACCGAGATCTCCCTCTTCTTCAGCGGACCCGAACTCCACCAGTACAACCGCACCGCGGACCGATGGATTCGCGAGTAGTGCGGTTCGACGTGTAACTGCGGCTAGCGGGTCAGCCGGCTTCGCAGCGCCTCGAGCTCGTCGTCACTGTAGAACTCGATCGTCAGCCGGCCGCCGTGCTTGAGCCGGGTGAGGACGACCTTGGTGCCGAGCGCCTGTCGGAACTCATCCTCGAGCGCGCGCGTCTGCGGATCGACCGCCGACGCTCGCCGGGGCCGGCGCACCCCGGCCGCGGTCAGCGCAGACCGAACCCATTCTTCAGTCTGGCGAACGCTCCAGTGCTCGCGGATCACCCGTTCCAGCCCGGCAAGCTGCTGCGCCGCCGTCGGCAGGCCGAGCAGCGCGATGCCGTGCCCGGCGGTGGTGGCGCCGCCTTCGATGGCCTTGATGGCCGGCTCCGGCAGCCCCAGCAGCCGCACACTCTGCGCGATCGTGACCCGGTTCTTGCCGATCCGCTCCCCCAGCGCTTCCTGGGTCAGGCCAAAATCGCGCAGCAGCCGCTGGATCGCGCGGGCTTCCTCGATCGGATTCAGGTCGGTGCGCTGCAGGTTCTCCACCAGGGCCAGTTCGAGCCGCTCCTCGAGCCGACCGCCACTGCTGGGGTGAACGATGACCGGGACCTCGCTGAGACCGGCGATCTCCGCGGCGCGCAACCGGCGTTCGCCGGCGATCAGCTCGAAGCCATCCAGGCCCTCGCGCACCAGCAGAGGCTGGAGAATGCCGTGCATCCGGATCGAGTCGGCCAGCTCCTGCAACGAGGTCGGTTCGAAGCTGCGCCTCGGCTGTTCCGGGTTCGGTCGAATGTCGGCGACCGGGATTTGCAGCGCGAAGCGTCGCCGCGACCGGCTCTCCGTCCCCAGCTCCTCGACGTACTCCCCCGAAGGGATCAGGGCCTCGAGACCCCGCCCCAGTCCTCGCCGTTTGTTCATCTGGCGATCAACTCCTTCGTCAGTTCCTCGTAGGCGACGGCGCCACGCGACGTCGGATCGTACTGGGTGATCGGCATCCCGTGGCTGGGCGCCTCGCTGAGGCGCACGTTGCGAGGGATCACGGTGCGAAATGTCTTCTCCGGGTACTGGGCGCGCACCTGCTGGGCCACCTGCAGCGCCAGGGTGGTACGCGGATCGAACAGCGTGAGCACGATGCCGCCAATCTTGAGCCGCGGGTTTAGCTCGCGCTGGATGAGCTGCGTGGTGTGGGTGAGCGCGCCCAATCCCTCCAGCGCGTAGTACTCACACTGGATCGGGATCAGCATGTACTCGGCGGCCACCAGGCAGTTGACCGTCAACAGTCCGAGCGACGGTGGACAGTCGATGATGATGTAGTCGTAGGGGACTCGCAGGGCCTCGAGCGCATAGAGCAACCGCCGTTCCCGGCGGGCCAGGTTGATCAGCTCGATCTCCGCGCCGGCCAGCGAGCGATGCGAGGGAAGGATGTCGAGGCCGGCGACGCCGGTCGGGCGCACGATTTCATTGATGTCTTCGCCGTCGATGATGACGTTGTAGACGCTACGGCTGAGCTCGCTTCGCACGATGCCGAGCCCGCTGGTGGTGTTGCCCTGGGGATCCATGTCGACGATCAGTCCACTCAGGCCGAGCTGAGGAAGGTTGGCCGCCACGTTGATAGCGGTGGTGGTCTTCCCGACGCCGCCCTTTTGATTGACGACTGCGTAGACTCTTGGCAATTTGCTGGCTGGGACGCAGGACGGGATCCTGTCCGCGATTATACGGTCGCCGGCCGCGAACGCGCGTTTGCGCAGGTGGATTGTCTGTGCATAACTATTTAAAGACGAACGGAATCAGGCCAACCGCGATGTCGTAGCCGGCGTGCGTGACCATGCCGGGGAGCGTGCTCCCCGACTGCGCCCGCAACCAGCCCAGTCCCAGGCCGAGCACGAAGACCTCGAGGGTCGCGAAGCTGACGGCGTACTGGGTGTGCAGCGCGGCAAACAATATGGAGGTCACCAGGATTCCGAGGCGCGGCTGCATGGCGCCCCGAAAAAGCGTCTCTTCCACAACGGCCGCGACCAGGCCCAGGAAAATGATCGCGCCTGGATTGTTGAAGTGGCTGAACAGCACGTTGCTGACGTCGGTGACTTTCTTCTGTTGTTCCGGGGCCACCACGTTGGCGACGGACTCGATGCCGAAGGCAATCGCCAGGAACACTCCGATGCCTACCACCCCCACCAGCCACCAGTACCTCTTCGCCGGCCTGGTCAGGCCGAGCCGCTCGATGGTTTCACGCGGCGATCGCCGGATGAAGATTCCGACGCCCACGAACGCGAGGATCAGGAAGGGAATGTCCTGCGCCAGCAGCTCCCCGTAGGTCAGGGGAAGTTGCGACTGGATCTGGGCGCCGAGCTGCTGGGCCACCAGCAACAGCCCGAGCACCACCGTGAGATAGATGACCGGCGACCCGGGCCGGATCGGTAGGAGCCGTGCCACGGCCCGCTGGACCGCGGGCACGAGATAGACCAATCCGAGGATGCCGGCGGCGGCGAACGGCAGGAGGGTCTGCTCGTCGAGCCGAAACGTCGCGGCGGTCTCCCCACCCGCCGAGTAGGCGAGCAGGTGAAGCAGTGATCCGAGCACGCCGATCAACGACGACAGGCCCGCCAGGACGCCGCCTGCGATCAGCGTCAGGATTCGCGGCGTGGCAGAGCGCTCGCCAAAGTTGGCGAGCACGTAGAGACCGATGATGACCCCGACGAAGGCGATGATGAAGAGGTCGGTCTGCAGGTCGCCGGGGACGATCAGGTGCGTCAGGTCTTTGTGGTTACCGGCCTGGTGGTCGCCGGCGGGCCGCTGGCCGCCCGCTCACGCATGTCGACGAGTTGCGAGATGAGGTCAAGCGGCACCGGAAAGACAATCACGGTGTTGCGCTCGACGCCGATCTCGGTGAGGGTCTGCAGATAGCGGAGCTGCAGGGCGCTGGGCGACTCCGCGATCACCTTGGCCGCGTCGGTGAGCTGCTGCGCCGCAGCGAACTCACCTTCGGCATGGATGATCTTCGCCCGCTTCTCGCGTTCGGCCTCGGCCTGCTTGGCCATGGCCCGCTGCATGGTCTGGGGCAGCTCGACATCCTTGATCTCGACCGTCGAGACCTTGATGCCCCAGGGCTCGGTCTGCTCATCGATGATCTGCTGGAGTTGGGAGTTGATCTTCTCCCGGTTGGCCAGCAGCTCGTCGAGCGACGACTGTCCGAGCACGCTCCGTAGTGTTGTCTGCGCGATTTGTGAAGTTGCGTTGATGAAGTTCGCGACTTTGGTGACGGCGTGGTTGGGGTCGACGACCAGGAAGTAGATGACGGCGTTGACCTTGATGGTGACGTTGTCGTGGGTAATCACTTCCTGCGGCGGGACTTCGAGGGTAACGGTGCGGAGGTCGATCTTGACCAGCCGGTCGATCCCGAACGGGATGATCAGGCGAAGGCCGGGCCCCTTGAGCACCATCAGCCGGCCCAGCCGGAACAGAACGCCACGCTCGTACTCATTGATGATCCGGATGGCCGAGCTCAGACCGATCAGGACGACCAGGACGATGATGCCGAGAACGATCAGCGCGAAGATGCCCACAGGTTTCTCCTCTTCACATGAATACGCCTCATGGTACGGCGGGGCCTAAGTCGAGGCGGCCTGCGGTCCCGGAATGTCAGTCGTCGTACGAAGGCTCACGGGTTCGACCTGGAGCCGCAGCCCATCCACCTGGACCACCCGAACGGATGTCCCAACCGGGATGGTGCCGCTACGCGAGCTTGCCTGCCAGAGCGCGCCGTTGACGAACACCATGCCGCGTGGATCGAGGGGCTCCCGCACGGTCCCCACCGCGCCGACCATCGACTCCTCGCCCGTGGCGTAGGGCTGACGCCGGGCGGCGATCACCTTGCGCAGGATGAAAAGGAAGATCCCGGCGATCACGAGGACGGTGAAGAGCAAGAGCGGAACGTTGACCGCCTCGGAAAGAAATCCGGTATCGATCAGCAGCAGTCCACCGAGGGTCATAGCGACAATGCCGCCGGTGGTCAGCACGCCGTGGGTGACGGCCTTGAGGTCGATGATGAACAGAAAGATCGCGAGCAGGATCAGGATCACGCCGGCGATGTTGATCGGAAGGTTGAAGAGTGAGAGCGCGGCCAGCAGGCCGGCGATCACGCCGACGACGCCCGGAAGGATCAGCCCCGGGTGGGTCACCCAGAACCCGATGCCGATGATCGCCAGCAGAAACAGCAGGTACACGAGATTCGGGTCGGCGACCGCCTGCAGGAACTGATCGAAGCCGCTCAGATCGTATCGATCCACCGCGGCGTTTGCGGTTTGCAACGTGTAGGTCTGGCCGCCCTTGACCACCTGCCGGCCGTCGAGGTCGGTGAGCAGAGTGTCCAGGTCACGGCTCTCGAAGTCGACGACGCCGAGCTTGACCGCCTCATCGGCTGGAGCATTGATGCTCTGCCGCACGGCCTTCTCGACCCAGTCGGCGTTGTGATGATGCAGCGTGGCCAGCGCCCGGGCGTAGGCGGCCGCATCGTTCTCGATCTTCTGGCTCTCGATATCGGTCGCCGCCGATTGGCCTGACGCGCTCGGGGATGCGCTGGGCGCCGGGTTGGTGCCGCCGAGGCTGACCGGGTGCGCCGACCCGATGTTGGTGCCGGGGGCCATCACCGCCAGGTCGGCGGCCTGCGTGATGTACATCCCCGCGGAGGCGGCACGCGCGCCCGACGGCGACACAAAGATCACCACCGGCAGCGGCGCTCCCAGCATCTTCTTGATGATGTCGCGCATCGAGGTGTCCAGGCCCCCGGGCGTGTCCATGGCGATGATCAGCGCGGTGTCGTGCGCCTGCACGGCCTTGTCGACGGCCGTCGAGATGTAGTTGTCGGTGATCGGATTGATGACCCCGGTGAGGGTCGCCAGCAGGACGTGCGGTTCAGCAGCGCGGGCGGGGAGTGCGGGCACGAGCGCCGCCAGCAGGACGGTCGCGAGAAAGAGCCGACCGGCCCTCTTCACGATCTGATGATAGGCCGGTTCGGCCGCGGGGTCGCCGATAGAATGGATTTGTGGCCCAGCAGCCTTCAGCTCGCGTCGCGGATCCGGAAGTGGCCGATTATCGCGCCCAGGTCGCCCGTTATCCACGACTGTCCAACGACGAGGTACGCCGTCTCCTTGCCACTCACGGCCAGGACCGGGAGGCGGCCAACCGAACCCTGATCGAGCACAACCTCTACCTGGTGCTGGAGGCGGCCGAAGCCCGCAAGAAGCGGGGCGTTTCGTTCGGCGACCTGTTCCAGGAGGGAACGGTGGGCCTGATCTCGGCGGTGGAGCATTACAAGCCGGCCGACGGCGACTTCCATGACAGCCTGGTCCGCGTCATCGCCGCCACCATGGACGATGTCGTCGCCCAGACGGAGGAGGCGCAGCGCAACGACGAGGCCTTCGTCACCGCCTGCCGGCTCCTCGAGTCCGCGCAGCGCCTGCTTTCCGGACGGCTGGGACGGCCGGCGACGCCGGCCGAGCTCGCCAAATTGCTGCAGTGGGAGGAGGCTCGCGTCAACGTCGTCCTGGAGATGCTTCGCGAGGCCCGTGTCGTCCACGATCAGGAGTTGGTCGACTACCTCCTCGAGCTGGATGAGGTCGGCGACGTCGACGAGATCCCTGGGATCGAGGCCTGATCTTTGGTCGTGACCGCGCAGCGGACGCCGCTCTACGACGAGCACGTCCGGCTGGGGGCCCAGATGACGAATTTCTCCGGCTGGGTGATGCCGCTGCAGTACTCCAGCATCCGCGAGGAGCATCGCGCCGTTCGGGAGGCGGTGGGCCTCTTCGACCTGTCGCACATGGGCGAGCTGTCCGTCACGGACGAGCACCTGGCGCAGCGGGTGGTCAGCCGGGACCTGGCCAAATTGCGCACGGGTCACGCCCAGTACGCCATGCTCTGCAACGAGCGGGGTGGCATCATCGATGACGTCCTCGTCTACTCGATGGCCGATGGCAGCCATTTCCTGGTGGTCAACGCCGGCAACCAGGACAGCGACTTCGACTGGGTTCGGTCTCGTGCTCCCTCCCCCCTTGTGGGGGAGGGTCGGGGTGGGGGGTCTCGGGAGCTCGTCCTCAACGTCGGCCGGGACTGGGCGCTGCTCGGCGTCCAGGGACCCCATGCCGTCGCCCTCGTCCAGCGCCTTTCCGACCAGGACCTGAGTGCGCTGCGCTATTACGCCTTTGTCGAGGGCAAGGTCGCCGGCGTTGCCGCCATCATTTCGCGCACCGGCTACACCGGCGAGGACGGCTTCGAAATCTTCTGCGCCAATCGCGACGCCCCCGGGCTCTGGCGGACCCTGCTCGAGGAAGGCGACGGCGACGGGATTCGACCTGCCGGGCTGGGCGCTCGCGACACCCTGCGCCTCGAAGCGGGACTCCGGCTCTACGGCAATGACATGGATGCCGACACCAATCCGCTCGAGGCGGGACTCGATTGGACACTCAGCCTGGACAATGACTTCATCGGCCGGGACGCGATTCTCCGCGCCCGCGAGCAGGGTCTCACCCGGGTCCTGGCCGGCCTTCGCATGCTCGACCGGAGTATTCCCCGGCACGGCTACCCGGTCGTGAACGGCGCGGAGCGGGTGGGGGTGGTGACCTCTGGCAACGTCTCCTTCACGCTCGGCTACAACATCGCGATGGCCTACCTGCCGCCGGCTCTCGCAACCGTCGGAGCGCGGCTCGGTGTCGACGTCCGTGGGACGGTGGCGCCCGCCGAGGTCGTCGCGCTGCCTTTTTACAAGCGGCCTCGTCCGCAATGAGACAAAGGGAGAAGCCATGCCAGACCTGAGCGCGATGCGGTTCAGCCAGAGCCATGAGTGGGTCAAGCGCGAGGGCGACGCGGCGACCGTGGGCATCAGCGAGTACGCGCAATCGCAGTTGGGCGACGTCATCTATCTCGAGCTGCCGAATGTAGACCAGGCGCTGGAGGTGGGCGGACGGCTGGGCGTGATCGAATCCGTCAAGGCCGCCTCGGATCTCTACAGCCCGGTCGCCGGCCAGGTGAGCGAGGTCAACCAGGAGCTGAAGGATCACCCGGAGTACGTCAACCAGGACCCTTACGGCAAGGGCTGGATCATCAAGCTTCGTGGTGTCAAGGACAATCCGGCGCTGCTCGACCAAAAGGCGTACGACGCGTTCGTGCAGGGCCAATCCGGCTCGTGACCTACCTCCCGAACGCGGACGCCGAGCGCGCCGAAATGCTGGCGGCGCTCGAGCTGCAGGCCGTCGATGGCCTCTTCAAGCACCTGCCCGAGTCCCTGCGGATCGATCACGTCGACCTGCCCGAGCCGCTCTCCGAGGTCGAGCTGGTCCAGTATTTCCGCGAGCTGGGGCGCCTCAACGCGCGGATCTCACCGTCGCACAGCTTCCTCGGCGCGGGCGCCGCGCGCCGGTTCAGCCCCGCGATCGTCAACCAGGTGATTTCGCGGCCTGACTTCTACACGACCTATACGCCCTACCAGGCCGAAGCCAGCCAGGGCACGCTCCAGGCGACCTACGAGTTTCAGAGCATGATCGCGCTGCTCACCGGCCTCGACGTCGCGAACGCTTCGCTTTACGACGGCGCGACGTCGCTGGCGGAGGCAGCCGCCATGGCGGTGGCGCACACGAATCGCCAGAACGTGGTGGTGGCCGGCGCGCTCCACCCGGAGTACGCCCAGGTGCTGGAGACCTACGCGCAGGCCCAGCATTACGAGATTCTCCGCGTCCCGAGTAGACCGGACGGCCGGGTCGATGCCGCGAAGCTCGAGCCGGCCATCAGCGGGACGACCGCCGCGGTCATCCTCCAACAACCGAATTTCTACGGCGTGCTGGAAGATCCCCAGCCGATCAGCGACCTCGCTCATCGCCAGGGCGCGCTGCTGATCGCCTGCGTCGATCCGGTTTCCCTGGGATTGCTGACGGCGCCGGGAGACTACGGCGCCGACCTGGCGGTGGGCGATGGCCAGCCACTGGGGATCCCGCTCTCGTTCGGCGGCCCGTACGTTGGCTTCATCGCCTGCACGGAGGCGCTGCTACGACGGATGCCAGGCCGGCTGGTGGGCGCGACGGTCGACGAGCAGGGTCGCCGGGGCTACGTGCTGACCCTGCAAGCTCGCGAGCAACACATCCGTCGCGAGCACGCCACCTCGAACATCACCACCAACCACGCCTTGATGGCGCTGGCGGCGACCGTCTACCTGGCACACATGGGCGGCACGGGCATCAAGCAGCTCGCCGAGCTGAGCGCGCAGCGTGCCCACGACCTGGCGGCGGCGCTGGTCGAGCGCAAGGGTTATCGCCTCGCCTTCGACGGCCCGTTCCTCTGGGAGTTCGTGGTGCGCACCCCCTATCCAGCGGAGCAGACCCAGGCCTTCATGCTGGAGCGGGGCGTGCTGCCTGGGTTCCCGCTGGGCCGGTTTTTCCCCGAGCTGTCGGATGCCTTGCTGGTTTCCCTCACCGAGCTCAATCATCCACGCGCGATGCAGCGCTTCCTCGAGGTCTTGCCGTGACCGAGCCGCTCTTGTTCGAGCTGGGCAGCCATGACCGGCCGAGCCCGCGGCTGCCGGCGGCTGGCGTCACGACCCGGCCCATCGATCAGCTGGTGCCGGCCGGCCTGCGCCGTTCGTCGCCGCTCCCGATCCCGTCCTTGAGCGAGCCCGAGGTGGCCCGTCACTTCGGCCGCCTCGGCCGGCTGAACTTCAACCTGCACCAGGGCCTCTACCCGCTGGGGTCGTGCACCATGAAATACAACCCGGCGGTCAATGAGGCACTCGCCCGGCTCGATGACTTTGCCGATCTGCACCCCTACCATCCGCCCGCTCGAGCCCAGGGCGCGCTCCGCCTGATGTGGGAGCTCGAGCGCGCGCTGCTGGCGCTGACGGCGATGGATCGGATGAGCCTGCAGCCGGCGGCTGGCGCCCACGGCGAATGGACCGGACTGCGCCTGATCCAGGCTTATCACCGCGGCCGGGGCGAGACGCGCGACGAGGTGCTGGTCCCGGACAGCGCACACGGGACCAATCCGGCGAGCGCCAGCCTCTCGCGGCTGAAGACGGTGTCGATCAAATCCGGCAGCGACGGCCTGGTGCAGCTCGATGACTTCAAGAGCAAACTGTCCCCGCGAGTGGCCGCGGTGATGCTGACCAACCCCAACACTCTCGGGTTGTTTGAAAAGGACATCCTCGAGATCACCCGGCTCGCCCACGAGCAAGGGGTGCAGATGTATTTCGACGGCGCCAACCTCAATGCGCTGGTCGGCGTCGCCCGGCCCGGCGACATGGGTTTCGACGTGGTCCACCTGAACCTGCACAAGACCTTCTCCACCCCGCATGGCGGCGGAGGTCCGGGGGCCGGACCGGTTGGGGTGAAGGCCCACCTGGTGCCATTTCTGCCGGTGCCGACGGTGGAGCGCACCGACGAAGGCTTCCGCTTCGACTACGACCGGCCGCAATCGATTGGGAAAGTCCGATCGTTCTACGGCAACTTCGGCATGCTGCTGCGTGCCTACGCCTACATCCGCACCTACGGCAACACCATCGACGAGGTGGCAGAAAACGCGGTGCTCAACGCCAGCTACCTGCGGCATCACCTCCGCCGGTTCTTCGACGATGCCTTTGCCGGGCCTTCGATGCACGAGTTCGTCCTGACGGCGAGAAAGGCGAAGGCGCAGGGAGTGTCGGCCAAGGACATCGCCAAGCGGTTGATCGACCTCGGTGTTCATCCACCGACCGTCTACTTTCCGTTGATCGTTCCCGAGGCCCTCATGATCGAGCCGACCGAGACCGAGTCGAAGGCAACCCTGGACGGGTTCGTCAAGGCGATGGAACAGATCGTCGATGAGATCGCCAGGGATCCCGAGATCGTCAAGACCGCGCCGCACCAGGCGCCGGTGGGCCGCCTCGACGAGGTTCGCGCCGCCCGTCAATTGGACCTGCGGTGGCGCCCGAAGGCCGCCGTTCCGGCCCCGGTGGCCGCTTCCTGAGCCGGGCGGCAAACACTGCCATTTTTGGTCTCTGACCAGACCGATTTTTGGGGCCAAATTGGGTATAATTTGAATACGCGATTTGCTGAATCCTAAGGAAAAAACGACGCCTGCCTATGACGCCAAAGCCATCCAGGTTCTGGAGGGTTTGGAGCCAGTCAGACGCCGTCCCGGGATGTACATCGGGTCCACCGATAACCGGGGCCTCCACCACCTCATCTACGAGATCGTCGACAACTCCATTGACGAGGCGCTGGCCGGCTTCTGCACCCGGATTGAAGTAACGCTCCACCAGGACGGTTCGGCCTCGGTCGCTGACAACGGCCGCGGCATCCCCGTCGACATCATGAAGGACCAGGGCAAGCCGGCCCTCGAAGTCGTGATGACGAAGCTGCACGCCGGCGGAAAGTTCGGCGGCGGCGGCTACAAGGTGTCAGGTGGTTTGCACGGGGTTGGGCTCTCGGTCGTCAATGCCCTCTCCGAGAGGTTGCAGGTGACCGTGATGCGCCATGGAAAGCAGTACTCGCAGGAGTATCGCCGGGGCGCCCCCCTCGCTGCATTGAAGGTCACCGGTAAGGCGGATACCACCGGCACCTACATCCGGTTCTGGCCCGACGCCGAAGTTTTCGAGGAGCTGGGCTTTCACTGGGACATCGTCTCGCACCGGCTGCGCGAGCTCGCCTTCCTCAACAAGGGCCTCACCATCCTGCTTCGCGACGAGCGCATCGATCTCGACTACACCTTCTACTTCGAAGGTGGGATCAGCGCCTTCGTCAAATACCTGAACCGTGACAAGGGGTGGGTCAACCTCCGGCCGTTGCACGTCGAGCGCGAGATCGACGGCAACACCGTCGAGGTCGCCCTGCAGTACAACCAGGGCTTCACGGAAAACGTCCTGGCCTTCGCGAACGACATCAACACGGTCGAAGGCGGGAGCCACGTCACCGGGTTTCGCTCCGCGCTGACGTCGGTGCTCAACAAGTACGCCCGCAAGGCGAACCTGATGCGCGAGCAGGACCCCAACCTGAGCGGCGACGACGTCCGCGAGGGTCTGACGGCCGTCATCAGCGTCAAGGTGCGCGAGCCCCAGTTCGAAGGTCAGACCAAGACCAAGCTCGGCAACTCCGAAGTCCGCGGCCAGGTCGAGACCGTGTTCTCGGAAGCCTTCACCCAGTACCTCGAGGAAAATCCACCCGATGCGCGCCGGGTCATCGAGAAATGCCTGGTGGCGGCGCGGGCCCGCGACGCCGCCAAGCGCGCCCGCGAGCTGGTGCAGCGCAAGTCCTTGCTCGAGTCCTCGACGCTGCCCGGCAAGCTGGCCGACTGTTCGGAACGCGATCCCAGCCTCAGCGAGATCTACCTGGTCGAGGGTGATTCGGCGGGCGGCTCGGCGAAGGGCGCCCGCGACCGGCGCTTCCAGGCGATCCTGCCACTACGCGGCAAGATCCTCAATGTCGAAAAGGCCCGCGAGGACAAGATCCTCACCTCGGAGCAGATCCGCAACCTGATCACCGCGCTCGGCACGGGCATCGGCGAGAAATTTGATATTGGGAAACTCAGATATCACCACGTATTGATAATGACCGACGCTGACGTTGATGGTTCTCACATCCGCACCTTGCTGCTCACCTTCTTCTTCCGCTATATGCCCCAGGTGATCACGGGGAAATTCCTCTACATTGCGCAGCCGCCGCTCTACAAGATCACGCGCGGCAAGCAGATCAGCTACGCCTACACCGAGGAGCAGAAGAATCGCAAGCTCGCACAGATGGAGGGAAAACCGGAGGTCGCGCGCTACAAGGGTCTCGGCGAGATGAACCCCGACCAGCTCTGGGAAACCACCATGAATCCCCAGAACCGGATGCTGCTGCGAGTCGAGATCGAGGACGCGGTCGAGGCCGACAAGATCTTCGATGTCCTGATGGGCAACGACGTGGATCCTCGCAAGCGCTTCATCCAGACGCACGCGAAGACCGTGCGTAACCTGGACATCTAGCCCGCGCCCATCCCCGGGTTCCAATGAAGATCGCGCTCGACGCCATGGGTGGTGATTTTGCTCCCGACCAGGTGGTGGCCGGCGGCGTGCAGGCACACCGCGAGTTCGGGGTCGAGGTCATCTTCGTGGGGCAAAAAGACAAGGTCGATGCGGCCCTGGCCAAAGCGGGGGCCGGCAAGTGGGCGCAGATCGAGGACGCCCCAGAGGTGATCGCCATGGACGAGCATCCGGCCCAGGCGGTCCGTGGCAAGAAGGCCTCGTCGATCGTTCGCGGCGTCCAGATGGTCGAGGACGGTCGGGCGGCCGGCTTCGTCAGCGCCGGGAACAGCGGGGCGGTGATGGCCGCGGGTCTCTTCGGGTTGCGCCGGATCCCGGGGGTGGAACGGCCGGCCATCGGCGCGGTGATTCCCACGGCGACCGGGCGTTGCCTGCTGCTGGATGCCGGCGCGAATGCCGATGCGCGGCCGGAATACCTTATGCAGTTCGCTCGGATGGGCTCGATCTACGCCGAGCGCGTCATGGAGATCGCCACACCGCGGGTCGGCCTGCTGAGCAACGGTGAGGAGCCGGGCAAGGGCAACCAGCTGGTCCAGGCGACCGAGCCCCTTCTGCGGGCGGCAACCGGGATCAATTTCATCGGCAACATCGAGGGCAACGACGTCTTCAAGAACAAAGCGGACGTGATCGTCTGCGATGGCTTTACCGGCAATGTGCTGGTCAAGACGGCTGAAGGCGCCGCCGAGCTCCTCTTCCGCAGCATCCGTGATGCCATCAAGGGGGACCCGATCGCGTCGCTGGGTGGCCTGCTCGTCCGTCCCAAGCTCCAAGCGCTGCGCAAGCGGGTCGACTGGCGGGAGCTGGGCGGCTGGCTGCTGCTGGGCATCAATGGGGTCACAGTGATCGCCCATGGCCGCTCCGATGCCACCGCCATCCGGAGTGCGATCCGGGTGGCCCGCGACGCCGTCGATCGCCAGGTGATCGCGACCTTCGCGGCCGCCTTCGCGGATTCGGGTGGCGCCACAAAAGCGCCTCAACCCCAGCCGGGCGCCCTTTCGTAACATGACGGCAATGGTGGGGAATGGGGTGCGGCCGGAGCACCGCGTGGTGGTGACCGGCATGGGGGTGCTGGCACCGAATGGCAATAACCTGGCGGAGTTCTGGGATAGCTTGATCGAAGGCCGTTCCGGCCTCGGGATCGCGACCAGCTTCGACGTCTCGGACCTGCCGGTGAAGACCGTGGCGGAGCTCAAGAACTTCGACGCGCGCAAATTCATGGATTTCAAGGAAGCCAAGCGCATGGCCCGCTTCAGCCAGGTCGGGGTCGCCGCCGCGAAAATGGCCATCGACCAGTCCGGGCTGGAGCTGGAGAAGGAAAACCGCACCCGGATCGGTTGCGAGCTCGGTACCGGGATCGGCGGCTTCAAGGAGATTTCGGAAGAGATCGAGGCGTTCGCGGTACGGGGGGAGCGCGGTCCGGAGCGCATCTCGCCCTTCTTCGTCCCGCGTGTCATCCCCAACATGGCGTCGTGTCAGATCGCCATCCAGTTCGGGCTCGAGGGCCCCAACAACACGGACACCACCGCCTGTGCCGCGTCGACCCAGGCGCTGGGCAACGCCTTCCGGGTGCTGCAGCGGGGCGATGCTGATGTCATGCTCGCCGGCGGCGCCGAGGCAAATCTCTGTCGTTTCGGCCTGGCCTCGTTCGCCGCGATGAAGGTCCTCTCCACCTATTCCGAGGATCCGACCAAGGCGAGCCGGCCGTTCGATGCCCAGCGCGACGGGTTCGTCCCGGGCGAGGGTGCCGGCATGCTGGTGCTGGAAACGCTCGAACATGCGCAGGGGCGCAGTGCGGAGATCTTCGCCGAGATCATCGGCTTTGCCGTCACCGACGATGCCTTCCACATCGTGATGCCGGAGGAAGATGGCGATGGACCGGCTCGCGCCATGGCGAAGGCGCTCGAGGACGCCCACATCGGTCCCGCGGAGGTCGACTACATCAACGCCCACGGCACCTCGACCCAGCTCAACGACAAGTCGGAGACCGCGGCCATCAAGCGGGTGATGGGTGATCGGGCCAAGCAAATTCCAATCTCGAGCACCAAGTCGATGATCGGCCACCTGCTGGGTGCCGCCGGAGCTGTGGAGGCGATCGCTTCCATCCTCTCCATGAATCACGGCATCGTGCATCCGACCATCAACCTCGAGCACCCCGACCCGGAGTGCGACCTGGACTATGTCCCGAATGAACCGCGGCGCCATGACATCAAGGTCGCGATGTCCAACTCCTTTGGCTTCGGCGGCCAGAATGCCTGCATCGTTTTCAGACGCTTTGATAACAACTAGCACCAACTCTTCAACCGCGAGGTCAGCATGGAACCGCTAAACATCGGCACCGTCTTGCCGCTACAGCTCGAGAGCGAGATGCGCTCGAGCTACATGGACTACGCCATGAGCGTCATCGTCAGTCGGGCGCTGCCCGATGCCCGCGATGGGCTTAAGCCGGTCCACCGCCGGATCCTGTACGCGATGCAGGAGCAGGGGATGACGCCGGGCGCCCGTTACCAGAAATGCGCCGCGATTATCGGGGAAGTACTCAAGCACTACCATCCCCACGGCGATACGTCGGTTTACGACAGCCTGGTGCGACTGGCGCAGGATTTCTCCCTCCGATACCCGCTGGTCGATGGGCAGGGGAATTTCGGGTCGATCGATGGTGACTCCGCCGCCGCCTATCGGTATACCGAGGCGCGCCTCGCACCGATCGCCGCCGAACTCTTGGTCGACCTCGAGAAGAACACCGTCGACTTTGGCGACAACTACTCCGCGACACGACAGGAGCCGCTGGTGCTTCCCGCCCGCCTGCCCAACCTGATGGTCAACGGCTCATCAGGGATCGCGGTCGGCATGACGACGAACATCCCACCGCATAACCTGGGCGAGGTCTGTGACGCCGAGATTTACCTGATCGACAGTCCCGATGCAACCACCGAAGACCTGATGAAGATTGTCAGAGGGCCGGACTTCCCCACTGGCGGCATCATCATCGGCCGTGAAGGGATCGCCGCCGCCTACGGCACCGGTCACGGACGGCTGATCGTCCGCGCCCGTCACACTTTCGAAGAGGCGAAGAACGGCCGCGAGCGGATCATCATCACCGAGATCCCGTACATGGTGAACAAGGCGACGCTGGTCGCGCGCATCGCTGAGCTGGTCGGCGAGCGAAAACTGGAAGGCATCGCCGACCTCAACGACGAGTCTGATCGCCACGGCATGCGAATCGTGATCGAGCTCAAGAAAGACGCGCGGGCGCTGACGGTACTCAACAATCTCTACAAGCACACGGCACTGCAGACCACCTTCGGTGTGATCTCGCTGGCGCTGGTGGATGGGCGTCCGGTGGTGCTCAACCTCAAGGCCCTGCTCCAGCATCACATTGATCATCGCCGCGACGTCCTCACCCGCCGTACCCGCTACGAGCTGGACCGGGCGCGTGAGCGGGCGCACCTCCTCGAGGGCCTCAAGATCGCGCTCGACAACCTCGATGCCGTCATCAAGACGATCCGTGAGTCGCAGGACGAGAAGACCGCCCAGGAGCGGCTGCAGGAACGGTTCAAGCTCTCCGAGCGGCAATCCAAGGCGATCGTCGACATGCGGCTCGGACGGCTGACCCGGCTGGAGCGCAACAAGGTAATGGAGGAATACGAGGAGGTGATCAAGCGAATCGCCTATCTCGAGGATCTCCTCGCCCACGAACCCAAGATCATGCTGTTGATCAAGGACGAGCTGGCCGACCTCAAAAAGAAGTACGGCGACGCTCGCCGGACCCAGCTCGACTTCCAGGGCTCTGTCGAGCTCAACGAAGAGGACCTGGTTCCCAAAGAGGATGTCGTGGTCACGCTCACGCATCGCGGCTACGTCAAGCGCGTGCCGGCCACCACCTACCGGCCGCAACGCCGTGGCGGCAAGGGCATCCTCGGCGCCGCCCGGGTCGAGTCTGACTTCGTCGAGCATCTCGCGGTTGCCTCAACGCACTCAGACATGCTGTTCTTCACGAATCACGGCTCGGTTTTCCGGCTCCGGGTGCACGAGATTCCGGACGTCAACCGGCAGGCCAAGGGTCTACCGATCGCCAACCTGATCGACATCGATCCGAAGGACAAGATCACCGCGGTCGTCGGTATCACCGATTGGGCGGAGGATCGCTACCTCGTCATGGTGACCAAGCAAGGCACCATCAAGAAAACGCCGGCGCGGCTTTACAGCCAGGTACGCCGCAACGGGCTGATCGCGATCGACCTGGACGAGGGCGACGAGTTGAACTGGGTCAAATTGAGCAGCGGATCCGACGAGCTCATCATTGCGACGACGGACGGCAAGGCCGTCCGGTTCAACGAAAAGCAAGCGCGGCCGATGGGCCGAGACACCCACGGCGTCCGGGCGATCACCCTCCGGAAAGATGCCCTGGTCGCCGGCTTCGACATTGTTCGCAAAGCGGCGCACCTGCTGGTCGTCTCGGCCAAGGGCTATGGCAAGCTCACGCCGCTCGAGGAGTATCCGGCTCACTCGCGCGGTGGCCAGGGCGTTTACACGATGGCGATCACTGCCCGCACCGGTCCCCTGGTCGGGATGCGGGTGGTGGTCAACCCCGAGGAGGAGCAGCTGATCGTCATCTCTGAAGGCGGCCAGGTGATCCGCACCCCGATCGAGAACATTCGGGTCGCGGGCCGTCAGACGCAGGGCGTGATCATCATGCGGCTCGACGAAGGTGACACGGTGGCGACGATCGCCAGCGTCAGCGCCACGGAGGAGGCCGAGGAGTAACGCTCGCAGCCGTCGCCGTCGTCTGCGCCGGCGCCGGCCTCATTCTGCTGCTCTATGCGATCCAGTCGACCTGGCGGGCGTACCGCAGGACATCGCGCCGGGCGGCCGAGCTGTCGGGCTACGCTCTCGACGAAGCCACCGCGATCGAGCACATCACGGCCCGGCTTAACCAGCACGGTTTCGACCTGCAGCACACCGCCTCGGTGCTGTTTCCCAAGATCGAGCGGCTGACCCTGTTTTTGCAGCGGCCGCTGGTCGCCGCCGCCGTCCCCTGGCTCCTACGGCGGGCCTTCGGCCGGCCCTACCGCCGCCGCTAGTTACTCCGCGACGACCCGGTCTTTTCCGGTGCGCTTCGCGGTCAGCAGGTTCTCGTCTGCGCGCTTGAAGAACGAGAAGGCATTGTCTTCCTCGGGCCGATATGTCGTCACCCCGGCACTGACCGTCAGCGGCTGCGGCGGTACGCTGTGGGCCTCATCGCCGTAGGGGCTGTTGCGAATCTCGGTCAGCACGCGCTCAGCGACCTGTCGCGCGGTATCGAGGTCACCTTCCGGCACGATGATGCAGAACTCGTCGCCGCCATACCGCACCACGACGTTGGCTTTACGGCTGTGGCGCTGGATGAGGTCGGCCAGGTGGCGGAGCACGCGGTCGCCTACTCCGTGGCCGTAGCCGTCGTTGATCACCTTGAAGTTGTCCAGGTCGAGCACGATTAAGGACAGTGGCGACTTGCTGCGGGAGGCGCGGCTTAATTCGCGCTGCAGGCTTTCCTGGAAGAACCGGTAATTGTAGAGGCCGGTGAGGCTGTCGGTCAGCGCTTGCTCCTCGCTCGCCACCAGGCGTTCCAGCATGACCAGGCTGTTGACGGCCTGGGCGGCGAGCATGGACAGCAGGTGCAGGTCCGATTCCGGATCGCGGCTGGACTCGTTGGCATAGATACCGAGGGCCCCCCGGATGCGATCTTGCTGCAGCAGTGGCGTGATCGTGATCGAGCCCTGGACGTCCTGGCGTCCGAGGAGGTACTGCGTCCATGGGCTCTGGGCGGCGTCGGGCACCGATAGCGGCCGCTTCGACTGCAGCACGAAATCGCTCATCTCGACCAGCAGCCGGCGTAGGTCGCCGCTGCCGTTGGGTTCTGGACCGGCATACGCTTCCTCGCGCTGGCCCTGCTCTCCGGCGAGAAACAGCAACGATGCCTGGCCACGCAGCAGCCGGGTGCCGAGGTTGAGGATCATGTCACTCAGCACCTCGTAGCTGAGGTTGGTCATGATGCTGTCGAAGGCTCGCAGCACCGTGAGCTCGTCCTGGTGCTTGTAGTTCTGCGCCACGACGTGCTGCACCAGCGTATGCACCAGGTTGGCCGCCTCCATGATGTTCGACTGCGAGACGACCGGCACCGACTGCACCGCCCGCATCAAGTTGTCGGGGTGAACCGGCAGCGCACGGGCCAGCTCGTAGACCGTGGCGAAGTCGGGTTTGGACACCGCGAATGGTTCACTGACCAGCCGGCCGAGCAGGTGACGCCCATCGCAGATCGGAATGACCAGGTGGCCGATCTGGGCGCCGTCGTAGCGAAGTTGCGGCTCATTCCCGGCTGGCGGCGCGGCCGAGTTTGGCACCATCTCGCAGCGACCGAAGTTCTGCATGATCAGGCAAAAGTCGTTCTGTGGCAGCCCGGGCGGAATCTGGTAGCCGTCCGCCGAATCGGCAGCCAGAGATATGCCCGTGCGGGCCGAGAAGTTCTGCATCGCGGCTCTCGTTACATCGTGGTTGATGATGTAGGAGAGCCGGACGGTGGCGGTTTCAGCAGTCAATAAAGATCACAGGTCCTGGGGGAAGCCGCGACTCGGACATTATAGCTATGGCTCCCGTAACATCTTTCTACAGGTAACACGCCGTTTTCAACATCCGCCGAACTGCCCTTGACAAGATTCGTTTTCACGGCTTCGATGATTCGGAGTCGGCTCCGGACAACACATGCATGACGTTTTGGTTCATTACATAGAGGTCAACTTCGCGGAAATCGCGGAGCAGCTGGCTCGCGCCAGCGGCCGCGAGCCGGGTTCCAAAGAGCGATCCGAAGCCGCTGAGCGGCTGCGGTCGCTCATCCGGCGGCTGCGTCGCGACGCCGAAGCGTCACAGTGGAAGAACCACGAGCCGAGGGTGACCACCAGCGAAATGATCGCCGGCGTCAACGGTGAGCTTCGCCCCGAAGAGCGGCGCGTGCTTGACCACTTCTTCGATCTCTTTGCTCGATCGATGCAGCGGACCCAGGCGGCGAGCGTGCCCGAGCCCGCTGCCGAGGAGGCCGCCGTCGAGCCAGCCCAGCCCGCGCAGGATCAGGCGCCGCCGGCTGCGGTGGCACCCGAACCAGCCCTGACTGAACCTGCCGCCCCGGCCGTGGCCGTCCTGGAACCGGCCCTGGCCGAGGCCGAGGCCGAGGCCGAGGCTGACGCGGAGGAGCCGACCACCGCTGAGGCCGAGCCCACGGCCGAGCCACCCGCCGCGCCTAGCATCGAGCCACCGCCGACGCCCATGCCGGCCGAGATCCCGGCGGCGCGATTGGTTCCGGAGCAAACCGCCGGGCCACTGCAAACGATCCTGCTTGCGGCGGCTCAGCAGGCGCTCGATCTGCTGCAGGTGGACGCCAGCCAGGTGTATACGTTGGGCGACCAGCGCCGTTTCGTTCTCCGTGCCGGCGTCCCGACGGAGTCGCTGGCGGCGCCCGAAGGTACCGCCGCCATCAACAGCCGGCTCTTACGTCAGGCGCTGGACAACAACGAGGTCGTCACGGTCGAGGACCTGTCTTCTGAGGAGCTGACCCCGGATGAGGCCGCCTGGGTCGACGTCGGCTTCCGGGGCTTCGCCGCCATCGCGCTGTCGCCCCCACTCGAGCGGCCCGTAGGCGTGCTCGCCTTGCTGCGCCGGACGCCCTGGCGCCTCGACCGGCGCGACGCCGTTCGACTCGAAGACCTGGCCGTCGAGGCGGTGGCGGCGCTGCGGGCGCACAGCCTGGCGATCAAGGTGGCCGAGGTTGCCGTCCTTCAGGAGCGACTCAGCTTGGCTCGGGAAATCCACGACGGACTCGCCTCCGACCTGGCCGCGGTGGTCGCGCTCTTCAAGTATTACGAGCAGCGCCGGCAGCGCGACCCCGACGATGCCAGCCAGTTGCTACCCCAGCTGCGCTCGATGAGCGAGGAGATCCTGGCCGGCGCGCGCGACATCCTGCAGTCGCTCCGCCCCAAGACGATCCAGTCGGAAGGACTGCTGGCCTCGGTCCTAAAGCTGGTCGACCAGTTCGGCCGGGTAAACCTGGTGGAGACCAACGTCAGCATCCGCGGCGAGGAGAGCGCGATCTCCGCGGAGCAGAAGGAAGTCATCTTCCAGGTGTTGCGGGAAAGCCTTTCGAACGTTCGCAAGCATTCCCAGGCGCGAAACCTGTGGGTGGTCCTCGACCTTTCGACCGTCCCCTGGGTGCTCACGGTTCGGGATGACGGCCGCGGCTTCGACGTCCGCCGGGTCGCCGAGGACCCCAAGAAGATCGGTTCCTATGGCCTGGTCGGCATGCGCGAGCGGGCGGAGCTCCTGGGCGGAAGCCTGGAGATCGTGAGCCAGTCGCTGGAGGGCACCCTCGTCACCCTGATCGGCCCACCGGAGCGGTCCGAATGAGCCGGGTTCGGGTCCTGATCGCCGATGACCGGCCGATCTTTCGGGCGGGCGTCCAGGGGATGCTGCGTGACTTTCCCGAGATCGACATCGTCGGCGAAGCGGTAACCGGTCGCCAGGCAGTGGAGCGATCGCGGCGGCTCAAGCCGGACGTCATCCTGATGGACCTCAACATGCCGGAAATGGGTGGCATCGCGGCTACCCGGGCGATCAAGGAGGAAGACCCGGAACGGGTGGTGCTGGCTCTGACCGTCTCCGAGGCTGAGGAGGACATCGTCGAGATGGTCGCCGCCGGCGCCTCCGGGTATGTCTTAAAGGATGTGGACCCGGTCAGCCTTGCCCGAAGCATCCAGGATGCGCACGCCGGCCGGTTCCAGCTCGACGATGGGCTGACCCGGCGGGTGATCATGCGCCTCGGCGCCACCCTCAAAAAGCCTCGGCGGCCACTGGCGGAACCGCTCACCGAACGTGAGACCGAGATTGTCCGGATGCTGGTCGAGGGCAAGGGCAACAAGGCGATCGCGAATCGCCTGAACCTGAGTGAGGGGACCA
>VBDZ01000112.1 GCA_005881215.1 Chloroflexota bacterium
CTTTGTAGTATAGTGACAGCGACGATATCAGCTATCCGAGAAGAGCAAAAGAGCAAGAAGAATGAATGCGCAGGACGGCCGGGCAATGTTCGAGCTCCAGCTTGAGCTACACGCGAGGGTCACCGGATTGACCCCCATCATCACGGCCGACGATCTGCTCGAGGTCCACGAAGTCCTCAACGCCCACGAGGGCGACCTCAAGAGCCTATTCTCCGCGCAGGGTTAGGACAGGCTGTCCCGCAGTTGATACGCGGATTGTCGTAGCGGCAACTTACGCGATCGAGCAGCTTTAGAGAAGCCTCGCCGCGGCAGGCACCCTATCATGAGGGTCGTTCCCATCAGTACTCGCAGGGGAGGACACTTCCAATGAAGGACACGCAGAAGTCCGCCAAGAGCGCCACCGCGAAAAGGACGCACGAGGCATTCTCGGACGAGGAACGAGCCGCGATAAAGGAGCGTGTCAAAGAGACGAAGGTAGCCGCGGACAAGGCGGATGGGGAAAGCGCTCTGCTCGAGAAGATCGCCGAGATGCAGGAACCTGATCGCGCCATGGGCAAGCGGCTCCACGCTGTCATCAAGGCCAGCGCGCCATCTCTCTCGCCGAAACTCTGGTACGGCATGCCCGCGTATGCCAAGGACGGCAAGATCGTCTGCTTCTTCCAACCCGCGCAGAAGTTCAAGACGAGGTACGCGACGCTTGGCTTCAACGATGCGGCGCACCTCGATGAAGGCGCCATGTGGCCGACCGCCTTTGCTCTGACGAAGTTGACCGCCGCCGACGAGGCACGGATCGGCGCCCTCGTGAAGAAAGCGGTGAGCTGAGGACTTAACTCGACACCGCGGCCCCGCCCTTAGGCGGGACGGAGCGTTGGTCGGGGAGACAGGATTTGAACCTGCGGCCCCCTGAACCCCATTCAGGTGCGCTACCGGGCTGCGCCACTCCCCGACGCGCCGACTATTGTAGGCCCCCACCCTACCCTCCCCCGCAAGCGGGGGAGGGAACACCTACTCCTCTCCCCGCTTCCTGAAAACCATCCGGATCGGGGTGCCCTCGAAGCCGAACGCCTGGCGCAGCTGCGATTCCAGGAAACGCCGGTATGAGAAATGAACCAGCTCTGGCTCGTTGACAAAGAACACGAATGTCGGCGTGGTCGACTCCGCCTGAGTCGCGTAGAGCACGCGCAGGCGCTTCCCCTTCCTCGTCGGGGGCTCGCGCTGCCCCAGCAAAGTGCGGAGCCACTTGTTCAGCTCCGGCGTGGCCACGCGCCGCCGCCGCTCCTCGGTCACCTTGAGCGCAACCTGCAGCGGCTGCGCCACCCGCTGCCCGGTCTTGGCGGAGATGTATGACACCGGCGCCCAAGGCGCAAAGCTCAAGGCCTCCCGGATCTTCTTGCGCCACACCTTCTCCTCTTTCTCTTCGGCCGTCAGGAGGTCCCACTTGTTGAGCACCAGCACCAGGCCGCGGCCGGCCTCCACCACGTAGCCCGCGATGTGCACATCCTGCGCGGTGATCCCGTCCTTGGCATCGATGACCACGATGCCGATGTCGGCCCGTTCCATAGCGCGCAGTCCGCGCAACAGCGAGTACTGTTCGACGCCGCTGGTCAGTCCGCGCCGACGGATGCCGGCGGTGTCCACCAATAACACCCGCTTCCCCTCGAACTGCACGGTGCTATCGACCGGGTCCCGGGTGGTTCCCGGGACATCCGTGACCAGGCTGCGCTCGTCACCGGTGAGCGCGTTGACCAGCGACGACTTCCCCACATTCGGTCGGCCCAGGATGGCCACGCGCGCCGCCAGCTGATCGTCGACCGCCTCCAGTTGCGGCGGTGGCAGCTGCTCGACCACGGCATCCAGCAGGTCGCCGCTGCCGGTGCCGTGCAGGGCGGAGATCACCCATGGATCGCCCAGCCCGAGCTCATAAAACTCGTGGGCCAGGATCTCGCGCCCACGCCCATCGGCCTTGTTCGCCACCACCAGAATTGGCGTCCGGGCTTTGCGCAACAGTTCCGCGATGTCGCGATCCACGGCGGTCAAGCCTTCCCGGACATCGAGCACGAACAGCACCACGTCCGCCTCTTCGATCGCCAGCCGGCTCTGCTCCTCCATCCGCCGTCGGAGCTCGCGCTGTTCCGGAACCTCATCCCGATCTTTGCCCAACACCAGCCCGGCGGTATCGACGATGACGAACCGCCGGCCCCGCCACTCGCTCTCGGCATAGAGTCGATCCCGCGTCAGACCCGCCATCGGGTCGACGATGGCGCGCCGCTCGCCCAGAATCCGGTTGAAGAGCGCGGATTTTCCGACGTTGGGGCGGCCCACGATGGCGACGAGCGGCAGGGCCATCAGTTACACGCTGGGATTGTCAGCATATGCGGTAGTCGCGCTGGGGGCGCGCGTAAAAACCGAACCTATAATAGGCACCGTGTCGGACGGCCGGGTGGTTCTGAAAGAGAACCGGATCATGATGGTGTCCGATGAGATGGGCGACATCCCGGCCGGAAACACGAGCGGCCTCGGCCTCTACTTTTCGGACACCCGCTTCCTTTCCGCCTACGAGTTTCGCCTGAACCGGCTGAAACCCATCCTGCTCTCCGCCTCCGTCGATGAGAGTTACGTCGCCACCTTCCAAATGGTCAATCCCGTGCTGCTCCTCGACGAGGGAAAGCGACGCATCCCCCAGCAGAGTCTCAGCATTCGGCGCAGCCGATTCATCTACGGCGGGCTGCACGAGCGGATCGGGATCCAGAACTGCGGCAGCGACCCGGTCGACATCGAGTGCTCGCTTCGCATCAGTGCCGACTTTCGCGACATGTTCGACATCCGCGGCTACAAGCTGCAAACGCTTGGCCAACTGCGGATGGTCGAGGCCGGCAACCCGGGCATGACCTTCACCTACGACGGCCAGGACGGACTCATCCGGCGCACCGAAGTCGTAGTCAACCGTCCGCCGACGAGCCAGGACGGCGAAACCATGACCTGGCACTTCCCCCTGACATCGAAACAAACCATCACCCTGGTGATCGACATCATCCCATTGATCGGCGAAGGCGAACCGATGCTCAGCTATCTCTACGACGATGCGCTCCAGGCCCTGCAAGCGTCCTACCGCCGATGGCACGATCAGACCACCCGGATCAGCACCGACAACGCCTTCCTCGATCGCGGTCTGCTGCGACGCGGCCAGATGGACCTGCGCATCCTCCTCGAAGAGTTCGATAGCGGTCTCTTCCCGATGGCGGGCATCCCGTGGTTCTCGGCGCCCTTCGGCCGCGACGCCCTGATCACCTCGATCCAGACCCTGATGCTCAACCCCGAAATCGCGCGCGGGACGTTGCGCTACCTCGCCCAGCACCAGGGCCACCGGCTCGACCCCGCCCGCGAGGAGGAACCCGGAAAGATCCTCCACGAGGCGCGCTACGGCGAGCTGGCGAATCTCAAACAAATTCCTCACACGCCCTACTACGGGTCGGTCGACGGCACGCCATTGTTCCTCGTGTGCGCCGTCGAAATGATGGACTGGCTCAATGATCAGGATCTCTTCGTCGAGCTGCTCCCCGCGCTGATGAATGCGCTGACCTGGGTCGATCGCTACGGCGACGGCGACCACGATGGATTCGTCGAATACGCGGAACGCGCCAGTGGCGGGGTGCGCAACCAGGGTTGGAAGGACTCGTCCGATTCCCTGCTCTACCCCGACGGGCGTCCGGCGGAATTGCCGGCGGCGCTGGTCGAGGTCCAGGGGTACGTCTATCAAGCGAAAGTCGGACTGAGCCGCATCCTCGAGCGACTGGGTCAGTCCACCATGGCGGAGCGCCTGGGGCGCGAGGCCGCCGAACTGCGCCGGCGCTTCGAGCTGAAGTTCTGGCTGGACCACGAGCAGTTCTACGCCCAGGGCCTGGACCGGCACAAGACCCCGATCCCCTCGATCACGTCGAACCCGGCGCACTGCCTCTGGGCCGGCATCATCGATCCCGAACGGGCCGAGCTGTTGCGCGACCGGCTGCTGGCGCCCGATATGTTCTCCGGCTGGGGGATCCGCACGCTCTCCACCGATTCGCCGCATTACAACCCGATGAGCTATCACAACGGCACGGTCTGGCCGCACGACAACTCGATCGCGGTCGCGGGTCTTCGGCGCTATCGCCATGCGGAAGCGGCGGGCCAGGTGATCGAAGGCATCATGGAGGCCGGCATCCGGATGCCGAACCATCGGTTGCCGGAGTTGTTCTGCGGATTCCGGCGTGACACCCGCTACAACAACGGTCCAGCCGAGTACCTGGTGTCGTGCAACCCGCAGGCCTGGGGGGCGGGCGCGGCGTTTCACCTGATGCAGACGGCGCTCGGCATCGTCCCGGACGCGACCGCCGGTCGCCTCTACCTCAACCCCATCCCGTTCGGCCAGGCGCGCAGCGTGGAAATCCACGGCATGCGGGTAGGCAACGGCAAACTTTCCTTCAAAGTCGCGTACAACGGCGGCCGTCCCCAGGTCGACGTCATCGAGAAGCCCGACGGCCTGGCCGTGATTCTCGATGAACCGCCAGTCATCACCTAGCTGACGGCATTGGCCTTGGGCGCACGCGTCGGGCTCCTGCACTACACCTGCCCCCCGGTGATCGGCGGCGTGGAAACCATCCTTTACGAGCACGCCGCCCGTCTCACCAGGCGCGGCTACCCGGTTACTATCCTCAGCGGACGCGGCGGCCCCCTGCCGGACCCCAAGGCCGCCAGGCTCGTCATCATCCCCGAGCTGGACTCCCGCGAGACGGCGGTCAGCGCGGTGCGTGAGGCGCTCGACCGCGGCGTCGTCCCATCGGAGTTCGCCACCCTGCGTGCCGACATCGCCCAGCACCTGTCGACCGAGCTCGCCGAGCTCGACGTCCTGGTCGTCCACAACGCGCTGACGCTCCACTTCAACCTGGCCCTGACCGCGGCGCTCTGGAGCCTCGCCGATTCAACCAACGTCCGCATGATTTCGTGGGTACACGACATCAGCTGGCTGAATCCGATCTACCGGCCATGGCTGCACGAGGGCGACCCATGGGACCTCCTCCGCCGCCAGCACCCGCGGATCACTCCGATCTTCGTCTCCACCCAACGGCTCGAGGAATGGCGCGAGCTCACCGGCGCCACCCTGGACACATCCCAGGTCATCCCGAACGGCATCGATCCGGCCGCGCTGCTGAAGCTGGGCGATCGGGCGACTTCCCTGGTCGACCGATTCAACTTGCTCGGCACCGATATCGTGATGCTGGCGCCGGTGAGGATCACGAAGCGCAAAAACCTGGAGTGGGCCATCGAGGCTGCGGCCGGGGTGCGCGCCACCGGCCGCAGCGTCCAGCTGCTGATCACCGGCCCGCCCGGGCCGCACAATCCGCGCTCGCTCGAGTACGTGGCTGACCTGAAACGTCTCACCGAGCGGCTCGCTCTCCAGTCATCGGTCCACTTCCTCTTCGAGGAGAGCGACCCGGACGCCGGTGGCTACGCCATCGATACGGCGACCCTCTCCGACCTTTATATGCTGAGCGATGTGGTGGTCCTTCCCAGCGGCAGTGAGGGGTTTGGCTTGCCGCTCGCGGAAGCTGCCATCTTCCGCGTGCCCGCCGTCTGCACTGACCTGCCCGCCTTCCGCGAAGTGGCGCCGGATGGCGCGATCTTCGTCCCCACCACTGCCGGCTCGCCTGCGTTTACCGCGGCCGTCCTGAGCGCGATCGAATCGCCGGCGGCCCGCCTTCGTCGCCGCGTGATGCACGCACTGTCCTGGGACTCGATCATCACGGAACGGATCGAACCGCTGCTGTCGACCGCATCGTGAGCCACTATCGGGTTCTGATCCCGACGACCAACCCCGCCAGGACGGGGCCATTGCTCAAGGCGGTCTCGCCGTTTCTCAACGCCGAAGACTCGCGCGGCACCCTCCTCGGCGTGATCGAGATGGCCCCCGAGCGGCCGTTGAGCGAGGGGGTCGAGGTGGCGCGCGCCTATCGGGCGCTGCTCTCGCGCATCACCCGCTACGCCGAGCGGGGACCGGGTGAGCTGCGCGGTCAGGTCCGGATCGCCCACGTGGCGGCCCAGGGCATCCGCGAAGCGGTGCTCGAGACCGACACCAACCTGCTGGTGCTCGAGGCGAGCTCGGGCCAGGGCGCGCGCCAGGACGGGCTCTGGGTCAACGCCGTGGAGGATATCCTGGTCGATCCGCCGTGCGATGTGGCGCTGGTCAGACCCGACACCGCGCCGATTCGTAGCGTGCTGGTGCCGGTGCGCGGCGGTCCGAGCGCCGAGCTCGCCCTCCGCCTGGCGGCCACCGTCTGCAAGGACAGCGGGGCGGAGCTGGTCGTCCTCCATGTCTTCAACCCGCGGATCTCGGCTGATTCGCGCCAGCGGGAAGAAACCGCCTTCCTCAAACTGTCCAGCGCGGTCGACGTCCCGGTGCGGCGGGTAACCCTCTTCTCCAGCTCGGTACGCGAGGCCATCGTGCGAGAGGCGGCGCAGCATCAGTTGGTGGTACTGGGCGCGACCATGAGCCTGATGCACCGGCCGATGGTGCTGGGCGCACCCGTCAGCCGCTTGCTGCGGCGGCTTCCGGGCAGCGTGATGGTGGTGAAGACCGCCGGTCCGGTCAGCGCGCTGAAAGATCCCGACCGTCCCTTTCGGATCGAGAGTCGGGCCGCGGCGGCGGAGCGCGTCGACCGCTGGTTCGCCGAAAACACCTTCCACAGCCGGGAGTTCGCCGACCTCCGCCGACTGGTCGACCTCAAGCAGCGGCAGGGCTTGACCATCAGCCTGGGGCTGCCAACCCTCAACGAGCAAGACACCATCGGGAAAGTCGTCCGCACCTTCAAACACGCGCTGATGGAGCGGGTGCCGCTGCTGGACGAGATCGTCGTCATCGACTCCGGCTCGTCGGACCGGACCGCAGCCATCGCCGAGCGGGCCGGCGTCACGGTCGTCCAGCACAGCGAGATCCTGCCGCGCTACGGCGCCTTCCACGGCAAGGGCGAGGCGCTGTGGAAGAGCCTGTTCATGCTGAAGGGGGACCTGATCTGCTGGGTGGACACCGATGTCACGAACATTCACCCGAAGTTCGTCTACGGACTGCTCGGCCCGTTGCTCAGCGATCCCGAGATCCATTACGTCAAGGGCTTCTACCGGCGGCCGCTGCAGTTCGGCGCCGAGATCCAGGCCCAGGGCGGCGGCCGCGTCACCGAGCTGGCCGCCCGTCCACTGCTCAACCTCTTCTTTCCCGAGCTCTCCGGCCTGGTGCAGCCGCTGTCGGGCGAATACGCCGGCCGCCGCCGGGTGCTGGAGAGCGTGCCATTCTTCACGGGTTACGGGGTCGAGTTGGGACTATTGCTGGCGATCTCGGAGGCTTACGGCCTACGCGCCATTGCCCAGGTGGATCTCGGGATGCGGGTGCATCGCAATCAGACCCTCTTCGACCTGTCGAAGATGGCGTTCGCCATCATCCAGGTTGGGCTGAAGCATCTCGGAGACCGCCACCGCATCCACCTGCTCGAAGAGGTCAACAAGACAATGAAGTTGATCCACTACGAGGACGAGCGTTACTGGATCGAGCAAAAAGAAATCGAGGACCAGGAACGGCCGCCGATGAACTCCGTGCCGGAATACTTCCTGGCCCGCCATCGCGCGCAACCGACACCCGAATAGGGGTTACGTCGCGCCTCCGCATAATCACCTGATGCGTCGCGGTTATGCGGCCCTCGCCCTGCTGGCCCTGATCTGGGGCGCCAGCTTCCTGTTCATCAAGCTCGCCGTGCGCGACATGAGCCCGGCGACGTTGGTGCTGCTGCGCGCCGCGACGGGTTTGGCCACGCTCGCGCTCATCCTCGCGGTGCGCCGGCAGACGCCGTTCCCCGCCGGCACCCGGAAGCGCCTGCTGCCTTTCGTCATCATGGCGATCTTCGGCAGCGCCCTGCCATGGTTCGGCTTCGGCTTCGGCGAACTGTCGATCAGCAGCGCGCTGGCCAGCATCCTGAACGCGACCACGCCGCTGTGGACCGCCGTCTTTGCCTTCTGGGTCACCCCGGCGGAGCGGCCCAGCGGCCTCAACTACGCCGGGGTCGCCGTCGGCTTTGTCGGCACCGGCATCCTGATCGCCCCCGACCTGATCGGCCAGCCGCTGCGGGCGACGACCATCGGCACCCTGGCGGTTGCCGGGGCGGCCGCCTGCTACGCGGTCGCCGCCATGGTCCAGCGCCGTCGGCTGCGCGGCGTCAGTCCGTTGCAGGGGGCCTTCTGGCAGCTCGCGTTCACGGTTCCCCTCGCGTTCGCGGGGGCCGCACCGACCATCGGCACGACGCACCTCCACTGGCTGTCGCTGGCCGCCATCGTCGCCCTCGGCGCCGGCGGCTCGGGGATCGCCTACCTCCTGTACTACTACATGCTGAACACGCTCGGCGCCACCCGGGCGACCACCGTCACGTTCCTGCTGCCGGTGACCGCCGTGTTCTGGGGCGCCACCCTGTTGCGCGAGGCGCTCTCCGTTCCGATCCTGGTGGGCATGGTCGTGATCCTGCTCGGCGTGTTCCTGACCAGTCGCCCGCGGCGTGAGCGGGCGTCGGCAGTGACGGAAAATCGCGGCGTTGCCTAATCCAGCGACCGTGAGAGCCCCCGGCCTCGCCTCGGTCGTGCTCGCCCTCACGCTGGCGGCCTGCAGCATGCCGTTCCAGAGTGCGGCCACCACACCCTCTCCAACGCCGAGCCCAACCCCGTCCGCCACGTCGACGCCGATCCCCTCCCCCACCATGGTCAACGGCCGGATCGTGGTCTCCGCGCTCGACGACAACGGCGCCACGGTGGTCGCCGGAATTCTCTATCCACCCAGCGGCGGGAGCTGCGGCGTCTCCGGCAAATACGACAGCTGTCCGGTGACCGACGGGCTGGCTCAGCGACTGGATGCCAACCCGCTGAGACAAGCCGAACCGCTCTGCCGTTGCCAGAACACCTACCAGTCGAGAACCATCCTCACCGAATCGCTGCCGGCCGGCAACCCGGGGGCGATCGCGCACGTGGTGCTCGACTTCGGCGGCGGGACGACGGTCAGACTGGATGTCACCGTGATCCGGTCGGAGACGGGCTGGTTCGCCAGCGACACCAGCTGCACGGGCCAGGATCCGCAGGCCACCTCGATCTACGCTGCGTCGCCCCCGGCCTGCGGCTGATGGTGTAAAAGAAGTCCATGTCGGTTACGTGGTACAGCCTGCTGAAATACATCCACGTCCTGCTGGCGATCGCCGCGTTCGGCAGCAACATCACCTATGGGGTCTGGAAGGGGCTGGTGGCGAGGGAGCCGGCGCACGAGACGTTCGTGCTGCGAGGCATCGTCTTTCTCGACAACCGGGTCGCGAACCCCGCCTACGGGCTCCTGTTGATTACCGGACTGGCCCTGGTGGTGGTGGGCAATTGGGGCCTGCGCGGCTGGGTCGTTGCCGCCCTGATCCTCTTTGTGCTGCTGATCGTGGTGGCCGTCGGCTTCTACTCGCGGGTGCTCCGCCAGCAGCTGCAGGTCGTCGAGAAGGAAGGTGCATCCAGCGCCGCCTACAGGCGCCTCGACGGCCAGGCGACGACCTACGGGCTCGTCAGCGTGGTCATCGTGCTCGCCATCGTCTTCATGATGGTGGTCAAGCCGTTTCCGTAAGCGGCTCCTCCTGGAAGACGCCGCCGTCATCCAGGCGCCACGAACGTGCCTCGCGCAACCTGCCTTTCTGCACCGAGGCGACCAGGTAGCTGTAGAAGGTCCAGCCGTGCTCAGCGTCGAAACGCGAGGGAACCGGCGGATGATCCGGATGGCTATGGGCGAAGCCGATGATCTCGAGCCCGCGGGCATCGGCATCCTTCTGGACCTGCAGCTGCTCGAGCGGATCCAGCGCGTACCGATCCCACGGCCGATCCTCGACCGTATTCCGCATGCCGCGGAATTCCGTCACCTCGTGCGCCTCGCCCTCGACCCGGCCCAGCAACGCCCCGCAGGCCTCGTTTGGATACCCCTGCTCGAGATGCTGCCGGATTCGGTCCATCACCGACCGCGGCACTCGCAGCGTCAAAATTTCCGGCGGTACAGTCCCGAGCTGAGGTAGCGGTCGCCGCCGTCCGGGAACACCATCACGAACACCCCTTCCGAGGTGCGCCGGGCGACTTCCCGCGCCGCGTACACCGCCGCGCCCGACGAATTCCCCACCAGCAACCCTTCCGTGCGGGCCAGGTCGTGCGCCAGCTCGTACGCCGCCTCGGTCGGCACGCTGATCTTTTCGTCCTGCACGCTGGGGTCGTAGATCCCCGGGACGATCGAGGTGCCCATGTGCTTGAGACCTTCCAGGCCATGCAACCCGTCCGACGGCTCGGCGGCGATCACCCGGATGTTGCGATTGTGTCGCTTGAGAAACCGCCCCACCCCCACCAGGGTGCCGCTGGTACCGATGCCGGCGATGAAGTGCGTGACCTCGCCGTGGGTCTTGTCGAGGATCTCCGGGCCGGTCCCGTCGAAATGCGCCCGCCAGTTGAAGGGGTTGTTGTACTGGTCGGGCATGAAGTACACGCCGGGCGCCGCCTCCTTCATCCGGTGGGCTTCCCGGATGGCACCGTCCGATCCCTCCAGCGCCGGGGTGAAGATGGCCTCGGCGCCGAACGCGTTGACGATCTCGCGCCGTTCCTCGTTGACGTTCGCCGGCATGACCAGCTTGACCTGGTAGCCTTTCGCCGCCCCGATCAGGGCGTAGGCGATGCCGGTGTTGCCCGAGGTTGAGTCGAGGATCACCTTCTCCACGGTCAGCTCGCCGGTCCGCTCCGCCTCCTCGATCATCCGCAGCGCCGGCCGGTCCTTCACCGACCCCCCGGGGTTGAACCATTCGGCCTTCGCATAGAAGGTGATGTGCGGAAACTCCTTTTCCAGCAGCCGGATGCGGATCAGCGGGGTATTGCCGATCCGCTGCAGGATCGACTGGTCAGGCAGGTTCTCCAGCACGGACAGTGCACGGTGCGGCATTTCACAATTTTATCGGCCGCTTAGTTTCGCGTCCGTTTCTGAACGGAAAGCGGTGCTATACTCGCGCCAAAACTCGGGGGTGATTCATGCAAAGCGCCGCCTCGTCGCCGTCGACCAACCTGACCGCCGCACCCAAGGCCGGATTCTGGATCCGCGTCCTTGCCTTCCTCATCGACAGCGTCATCCTCGCCGTGATCAACTTGGTCGTTAACGCCGTTCTCAACCAGTCAACCACCGGTCGGACCGGCATCCAGACGCTGCTCGGCATCATCTACTTCACCTACTTCTGGTCGGCCAGCAGTCTGTGGCCCGGTCAGACGGTCGGCGACAAGCTCCTCAACCTCCGCGTGATCAAGACCGACGGCAGCGACCTCAGCATTGTCCAGGCGTTCATTCGCTATGTCGGGCTGTTCATCTCCTTCATCGTCATCCTCATCGGTGTCATCTGGGTGGCCTTCGATCCCAACAAGCAAGGCTGGCACGACAAGATCGCCGGCACCTACGTGGTCAAGACGACGTAAGGGCCCGCTGAAAGTCCTCCAGTAGATCGTCCGAATGCTCGAGCCCGACTGAGCAGCGAACCAGGCCGTCGCCGATGCCGGCCCTGGCGCGCTCGGTCGGGTCGAGGCCGCGATGCGAGGTCGAGGCGGGGTGGCTGAGCGTCGTAACCACGCTGCCGAGACTCGGCATCAGCCGCACCAGCCGCAGCCGGGGCAACATCGCCTCCAGCGCCGGTTTGCCACCGGCAAGTTCGAAGGACAGCAAGGCGCCGGCGCCGCCCGGTAACAGCCGGTTGGCCCGGGCGCCGAACGGGCTCGACTCCAGCGCGGGGTAATTCACGCGACTGACCGCGGGGTGGCGCTCGAGGAAGCGCGCGAGCTGCAGCGCGTTGCCGGTATGGCGCGCCATCCGGACGGCCAGCGTGCGGATGCCGCGCAGGGTGAGCCAGGCGTCGAATGGGCCGAGCGTCGGCCCGAAGGTACGGGCAAACGCGCGGGCCCCGTCGACCCAGGACGGCCTGCCGACGACGACCCCGCCGATCACGTCCGCATGCCCGCTCAGGTTCTTGGTCGCGCTGTAGATCACGACGTCCGCGCCCCAGCGCATCGGCTGGCTCAGGGCCGGCGTCGGCACGGTGTTGTCGACCACCAGCAGGGCGCCGGCCTGATGCGCGATCTCCGCCAGCACCTCGAGGTCGGGCACCCGGATCAAGGGATTGGTGCAGATCTCGCAGAGCAGGATGCGGGTCCGATCGGTCAGCGCCGCCCTGACGGTGTCGAGGTCCTGGAAGTCGACGATGCTGCTGGTGATGCCGAAGCGCGACAGGTCGTCGCGGAGGAAGGTGATGGTGGTCCCGTAGCAGTCGTGGGCCGCCACCAGGTGATCGCCGGCGTTCATCTCGCTCATCAAGGCGACCGCAATCGCCGCCATCCCCGAGCCGACCGCGACGGCGTCGAGCCGGCCGTCGAGGCCGTTCGCTTCCAGGCTGGCGACCGCCGCTTCCAGCTGGCGGTGGTTTTCGGTGCCCCAGCGACCGTAGCCGCGGTGTTCGGCCATCGCCGCGTCAAGGGCCGCCAGGTCGGGGTAGCCGCTCGCCGAGCCGACCGTGATGTCCGGCGTGATCGATGCATCCCTCCGATCGAGCCCGGGCTCGCCGGCATGGACCGCCAGGGTGTCGGAGTGCGGCATCGCGTCAGCCTACCCGAAGCCGCTCGAACCGGCCAAGCTGCTCGGCATCGTCCAGCTGCTCCAGAACATTCAGGCCTGCCTTCATTTCCGCAGCATCGCCGCGGAGCAACGCCCGCTCGCAGCGGGCGCGCGCGGCGTACGGAGCGGCGCCGGCACGGTCGAAGAGGCTGATGGCGCGTTGCAAGTGTGCGGCATCCCGATCTTGCGCCCCGAGCGCGCGCTCGGCCTGTGCCTCGATCAATACGAACTCGTGCTCCCGGGCATAGGCGCGGATGGTCGACATGGTGCTGACGGGCAGCTGGAAGTCCTGATCGACCAGGCGGTCCATTGCCCGCTCGAGGCGGTCCAGGCGAGACATGTGGCCCAGCTGGAAACCCGCCACCGCCTGAGCGAGCGGGCGCGGATCGCGTCCGGCGTATCCCTCCCAGTGACGGTAGTCGGTTCCTTTCGGTTGCGCCGCGGTGATCTCGTCGTGGATTTTGGCATAGGTGTCATACAGCAGTTGGTCCTGCCGAGCACGCGCGATGTCCATGGCCGCCATAAAGCCATGCAGCACGTAGGCGGTGGACGTGCTCCCCAGATCGCGACAGAGCTGGTACTGGCGTTCGGCCATCGCCAGCGCCTCGTCCCACCGGCCCAGCAGCGTCAGGACATAGGTCCGCCAGGCGATCACATGGAGGGTTGCGGCAGGAACCTGGCCGGGTTGAATTTGGGCCAGCCCTTCGGCGGAGACGCGATCGGCCTTGGCCAGGTCACCCAGGACTCCGGCGCACCATGTCACCATGCCGTAGGCATCCACCTTCTCCACCATGCTCAGCCGGGCATGGAAGGCGAGGCGCTGCTCGGAGACGTCGAGGCCGCGGCGCCAATCGTCGGCAATCTGACCGGTCCCGGCGAGGGCATCCAGCGCGGTGCTCTGCAAGTTGGGGTCGTCGAGCCGCCGGGCGATGGCGAGCGCTCGCGTCGCGGCCGCATCCGCCTCGGCCCGCTCGTCGCTGGTCGCACTGCGGTTACCGGCCCGAAGCCAGTACGGGAAAAAACCCTCGGACGCGAGGTAGGCGGCCTGGGTGCGCTCGTCGCTAACGCGTTCGGCGATGGAGCGCGCCTCGCGTCGGAGCTCGGCCATCGCCTCCTCGGTTGGACGGTTCACGACCGAGCCCTGGAATCGCATCAGGATGGTCAGCATGCTGGCCAGGATTCGCAGCTCCTGAGCAGGCGGCCGGCCCTGTTCGCGACAGAGGCGCAGCGCCGCCCGATAGGCGTCAACCGCAACGTCACCAAGGCCGGAGAGATCGCCAAGCCGTTCGTACAGATCAGGAAGGTGCGCGGGCCCGGCGAAGTCGATTGCGCCTCTCAGGTGCCGGGATCCTTCCTCGGTGGCGGCCCCTGCCGCGGCAACTTCGGCGGCGCGGCTCTGCCAGTTGACGGCTTTCTCTCGAATCTGTTCCGTTTCGGGATCGTTGGGGCGCTGCGCGGTCGCAATCGCGGCTGCCTCGCGGTAGTGATAGGCGATCAGTTCGGCAAGG
>VBDZ01000019.1 GCA_005881215.1 Chloroflexota bacterium
CGTCGCCTGGCTGCCTCGGATCACGATCCGATCCCAGGTCCTGGCGTACCCCACGTACTCGATCTTGTGCTCGTATTCGTCCGACCAGAAGCTATGGATATCGTCGTAGGGTCGAGGGTCGCCGAGCATCGCCCGAGCCGCGGCCCGAGCTTGCTTTTCCGCGTTGTTGTAGTGCTCGACGCGCAGCCGGCCGAACACGGGATGGAGGTGATTCGCCACGTCGCCGGCGGCGTAGACATCCGGCATATTCGTCCGGCAGGCTTCATCGACCAGGATCCCGTTGTCCAGGGCGATCTGGCTGTCGCTGACGGCGTCAACGACCGGCTCGATCCCGATCCCCAGCACCGCAAAGTCACAGTCGATCCGCGCGCCCTTGGCGGTGATCGCGCGCGTCACCTGCACCGAACCCTCGAACCCAACCACCTGGTCCTCGGTCAGCAGCTGTACGCCGTGGTCTCGGTGAATGCCGGCCATTACCTCGCCGATCTGATCGCCGAGCACGGCCGTCAGCGGCGCCGGACCGTTGAGCACCGCGATCACCTGGACACCCAGCTGGCGAAGCGAGGCCGCCACCTCGGACCCGATGAAGCCCATCCCCACGATGACCGCGCGCGCCCCCGGCTGGGCAGCCTGGCGGATCGCCTCACACTCCGCCTGGGTTCTCAACTGATAGATCCCGGGCAACTCTGCGCCCGGCACCCGAAGTCGCCGGTTGCGTCCTCCGGTGCAGAGCAGGAGCGCGTCGTACGAAAGGGTTTCGCGGCCGACGAGCTCGACCTGCTTGCTCCGCGTGTCGACCCGCTGGACCGTGACCCCGGTGCGAAGCTCAACGCCATGCGCCGCGTACCAGGCCTCGGGTTTGACGAGCCAGCCTTCGAGGCTTTCCTCACCGCGCAGGTAGGTCTTGGACAGGGGCGGCCGTCCAAACGGGACGCCCGGCTCGTTGCCAAGCATCACAATCCGGCCGGGCCAGCCGTCCTCCCGCAGGGTCACCGCCGCGTTTCCGCCGGCGAGCCCGGTGCCAACGATGACCGCGCTCCGCGGCGCCGGCGTCACTGCGTTACGTCGGCGACCGTGACCAGAAGGTCCCAGGTGTTGCGCAGGGAGATGACAAGCAGGGCAACGATGGTGACCAACAGCAGACCGAACGCCGGGCGGAGGGATGAGGCGAGGAGCAGGATGCCAGCCACGACGATGGCGAGATAACCAAGGGCGCTGAAGCCGAAACGCAGCATGACGCGGACGCGCTGCATCAGGCTCATGTCGAAGCTCCAATCCCCGGATCGGACAGCGCCTACCAGGCTCGGCGCGGCGACGACCAGGCTGACGACGCCGGCGCCGACGAGTTGCGAACCGGCGGCCGACGGACCCTGTGGGATCACCATGAAGAGCGCCACGACGAGAACGGCTCCAAAATTGGCCAGGGTCACTCGGGCCAAGCTCCGAACCTCCAGGGCGCTGACCACGATCTGGAGGTGCAGCGAGAGGCCCACGAAGAGAAGGCCCACGAGGGTTGCGGACGCCGTGCCGGCCACGATATAGAAATCGTGCCAGCCCGCCACCTGCGCCTCGTATGACATCGGGCACTAGTCTGACAGGCTGAAGCGACCCAGTAACTTCCGTGAGCTGGGTCCGTTGTTGCTGGCGAATGGACCTTCGGGTGCTGCTGGCCGCGCCCGCGATGGTTCTCCTCTGGGGCTGCGCCAGCGTACCCGCGGCGGTCTCCCGGGCGAACCCAGCCGCCAGCAGTTCGGCCATCCCCTGGATCGACACGAAGCCCAGCGCCTATCACGAGGGGCTGGCCGTCCCGGTCGGGCAGCCCCCATTGCGGGCCTGCAAGCCGGATGACCTGACGGCGACCTACGCCGGCGCGATGGGCCTCACCAATGGGCAGATGACGGGGACGATCGACCTGGCGAACGTGTCCTCGACCGCCTGCGTTCTCGACGGTGCGGCGGCCGTCGATCTTTTCGGCGCCAAGGGCGCGACGCTTTCGATCTCAACCTACAGCGACACGCGATTTACCGCCGTGCCGGTGGTGCTTCAGCCAGCGGGCCGCGCCACGATCCAGCTCGATTGGAGCCAATACGATGAGGCGGGGGACGGAACGTGCGCCGGAGGGTTGGTCCAGGCGGCCGCCATGAATCTGACCCTGCCGGGGGGCGGAACCGTGACGACCTCCGCGGTAAGCCCGAGGAATGATGGCCCGATAACGTTCTGCCCGCCCCGGATCGGTGTCGGCGCCTTCCAGGCCTCCCTACCCGCCGACGCGACCGCCCCGGTGGCGGGGCATTACTTCGAGGCCACCCTGAACGTACCGAGCACCGGTCGGGCCGGACACGCGCTCAATTACCAGGTGACGCTCAAAAGCGTGTTCAACCGTCCGCTGAGCTTTCCGAACGGGTGCCCCGGCTACCTCGAAGATCTGGCCGGACCTAGCGGCTGGACGCTCGGCAAAACCTGGTATGTGCTGAACTGCCAACCGATGGGAGCCGTCATTGCTCCTGGGGCGTCATTCACGTTTGCCATGGTGGTCCAGATCCCCGCGTCGGCCCCGGTTGGCGACTACTCGCTCGCGTGGGGTATCGACGCCGGAGATTCCAACAACAATGCGCTGTCGGCGAGCTTCACAGTGGTTCCGGGCTAGGAGGATTTGGCGCTGGGGCTGGGCGCCTTGTAGCGGGCAGCCAGCTGGGGGCGGTTGCCGGCCTGCATGACGGCGCGCTGAGCCCCGGTCAGCTGCTCGATCAGCGCCGGATCCTCGAGACCCGGCACGCAGATGAGCTCACCATGTTCGAGGGCAGCCAGCGACGCGGTCACCACCTCGTCCGGTCCCATCGCCATGGAGGCCATCCGGCTCCGGTCGACGTTCAGCGTGTCATGGAACTCGGTGGCGACGACGCCAGGCAGCAAGGCTTGCAGCCGGACGCCGCTTGCCGGCACCTCGCCGGACAGGGCCTGCGTAAACGTGACGATGAAGGCCTTGGCTCCCGCATAGGTGGCGCGGTAGGGGAGCGGGTTGGCCGGTAACGAGCCAGACAACGACAGCAACGACGCGACATTAACGATGGCGCCGCTACCGCCCTGCACCATGGTGGGCAGCGCCGCGCGCGTCAGCCGGGTCACCGCGAGGACGTGCAGCCGAATCAGGTCCTCGGCGATTTTCGGATCCAGCTCCGCAAACGGGCGATAGCCCGCGAAGCCAGCATTGTTGACCAGAAATTCGATGTCGCCCTGGGACGCTCGGGCCTCGATCTTGGCGAGGCCAGTAGGGTCGGTGAGGTCGCAGGCAAGGACTTCTACAGTCGATCCGTTTGAGCCGAGACGCTCGGCCAAATCGTCGAGGCGGTCCCGCCGACGGGCGACGAGGACGAGATCGTAGCCATCCTGGCCCAATCGCGTTGCGTAGCTGGCGCCAATGCCCGATGAGGCCCCGGTAACCAGGGCGACGGGGCGGCGACGATCAACGGACATTCGTTTAGGAGGCGGGGATGCTTTCGAGCGCCGCCGGCGACAGGAGGTCGACGGTGCGGGGGGCGGTGGCGGCCGGCAGGTGGAGCACGAATGTGCTGCCTTTGCCGATCTCACTCTGATCGAGCGTCAATGAGCCGCCATGCCGCTCGGACAGCTCGCGGCTGATGAAGAGACCGAGCCCGGTGCCGGGCTGGGGCCCAATTGCCGGATCGTCAATCCGGAAGAAGCGCTCGAAGATCTTTTCGTGCTTGTCTCTCGGGATGCCGACGCCATGGTCCTCGAGGATGAGCGCCGGGCCTTCGTCGAGGCTGACGGTCAGGTGGACCCATGGCTGCCCGGTGGTATAGGTCAGGGCGTTGTTGAGCAGGTTGTCGATGATGCGCGCCAGCTGTTCACGGTCGGCGTTGACCCAGACCGGCTCGTTTGGCTCGTCGTAGAGCATCTCGGCTTTCAGGAGCCCCGCTCGCGGCTCGGCTCGAGCCATCGCCAGGCGGGCCATCTCGCGCAGGTCGAGCACCTTGGTGTCGGTCGGCACCGTGCCTCCTTCGATCCGGGCGGCGGTCAGCAGGTCATCGACGATGCTGTTCAGCTCGGTGGCCTTGCCGATCAGAACCCGGAGCGGCCGCTCCGCGTTGTCGGGCGTGATGGTGCCGTCCTGCAGCATCGAGAGGTAACCGGTGATGACGGAAAGCGGGGTGCGAAGTTCGTGGGCGGCCATGCTGAGGAAGGCGCTCTTGCTCTTGCTCGCCTCCTGCGCCTCGGCGAAGAGGATCTGCGACTGCTTCAGCAGCTCTTCGGTGCGCATGTTCGCCTCGATGGTGTTGAGGACGACCCCGACCCCGTCGGTGAGCTGGTCGAGGAAGTCGAGATGGGTGGGGCTGAATGGCTGCATCGAGGCCAGTTCGATCACCGCCTTGACGCGGCCCTCGAACAGGACCGGCAGGACGACGATGGTGGACGGCGGCGCCTCGCCCAACCCCGAGCGAACCGACAGGTACCCGGGGGGGACGGTGGTCAGCACGATCCGCCGGCCGTCGCGGGCGCACTGTCCGACCAACCCTTCGCCCCAGCGGAAGCTCTGGTGGGGACTGTCGCTGTGGGCGACCGCATACCCGGCGGCGATCCGCAGCGCCGGCTCCTCGCCCTCGTGAGTCTCGACGATGTAGAAGGCCCCGTAATGGGCGGTGACGAGCGGCGCCACCTCGGTCAGGATCAGGTCGGCGACCGTGTGCAGGTTGCGCTGGCCCTGCAGCATCTGGGTGTGCTTGGCGATGTTGGTCTTGAGCCAGTCCTGCTGGGTGTTCTTCTGGGTCGTCTCTTTGAGGTTGCGGATCATCTCGTTGATCTTGTCGGCGAGCAGTGCGACCTCGCCCTTGGCCTTCACCCCAATCGACCGGGTCAGGTCGCCCTCGGTTACCGCCGTTGTCACTTCGGCGATCGCCCGAACCTGGGTGGTCAGGTTGGCGGCCAGCCGATTGACGTTATCGGTGAGGTCCTTCCAGGTGCCGGCGGCGCCGGGTACGCTGGCCTGGCCGCCCAGCTCGCCCTCGACGCCGACTTTGCGGGCCACGGTCGTGACCTGCTCGGCGAAGGTGGCCAGGGTGTCGGTCATCTCGTTGATGGTGTCGGCCAGAGCGGCGATCTCGCCCTTGGCCTCGAACACGACTTTGCGCCGCAGGTCGCCGTTGGCGACCGCGGTCACGACCCGGGCGATGCCGCGCACCTGGTCGGTGAGGTTGCCGGCCATCAGGTTGACGCTGTCGGTGAGGTCCTTCCAGGTTCCGGCGACGCCCTTGACCTGGGCCTGGCCGCCCAGCTTGCCTTCCGTCCCAACCTCGCGAGCCACCCGGGTGACTTCCGAGGCAAAGGCGTTCAGCTGGTCGACCATGACGTTGATCGTGTTCTTGAGCTCGAGGATTTCACCCCGTACTTCGACCGTGATCTTCTTCGACAGGTCGCCCCGCTGGACCGCGGTGGTGACCTCGGCGATGTTGCGCACCTGGGTGGTGAGGTTGGCGGCGAGCTGGTTGACGTTATCGGTGAGGTCGCGCCAGGTGCCGGAGGCGCCCAGCACGTAGGCCTGGCCACCCAGGCGGCCCTCGGTGCCGACTTCGCGGGCCACGCGCGTGACCTCGCCGACAAAGGCATTCAGCTGATCGACCATGCCGTTAATGGTGTTCTTCAGGTCGAGGATCTCGCCGCGGACGTCGACCGTGATCTTCTTGGACAGGTCGCCCATGGCGACCGCGGTGGTGACCTCGGCGATGTTGCGCACGTGCGCCGTGAGGTTGCCGGCCATGAAGTTGACGTTGTCGGTGAGGTCTTTCCAGATCCCCACCACGCCCTTGACCTGCGCCTGCCCGCCCAGCTTGCCTTCGGTACCGACCTCACGGGCCACCCGGGTGACTTCCGAAGCAAAGGCGTTGAGCTGGTCGACCATGACGTTGATCGTTTCTTTCAGCTCCCGGATCTCGCCGTGCACGTCGACCGTGATCTTCTTCGACAGGTCGCCGCGGGCGACGGCGGTCGTCACCTCCGCGATGTTGCGCACCTGGGCGGTGAGGTTGCCCGCCATCGAGTTGACGTTGTCGGTCAGGTCCTTCCAGGTGCCGGAGGCGGCCGGGACGTAGGCCTGGCCGCCCAGCCGGCCCTCGGTGCCGACCTCGCGCGCCACCCGGCTGACCTCGCCGGCGAAGGCGTTGAGCTGATCGACCATGACGTTGATGGTGTTCTTCAGCTCGAGGATCTCACCCTGGACCTCGACCGTGATCTTCTTGGAGAGGTCGCCGCGCTGCACCGCGGTGGTGACCTCGGCGATGTTGCGCACCTGGGTGGTGAGGTTGGCGGCCAGCTGGTTGACCTGCTGGGTCAGGTCTTTCCAGGTTCCCGAGGCGCCCGGCACACTGGCCTGGCCGCCCAGCTTACCTTCGGTACCGACTTCGCGCGCCACCCGGGTGACCTCGCCGGCGAAGGCGTTGAGCTGATCGACCATGACGTTGATCGTCTCTTTCAACTCACGGATCTCGCCGTGCACATCGACGGTGATCTTTTTCGAGAGATCACCTTCGGCGACGGCGGTCGTCACCTCGGCGATGTTGCGCACCTGGGCGGTGAGGTTGCCGGCCATGTAGTTGACGTTGTCGGTGAGGTCTTTCCACACGCCCGCCACGCCCTGCACCTGCGCCTGGCCGCCCAGCTTGCCCTCGGTACCGACTTCGCGGGCCACCCGGGTGACCTCGCGGGCGAAGGCGTTCAGCTGGTCGACCATGACGTTGATCGTGTCTTTGAGCTCGAGGATCTCGCCCTGGACCTCGACGGTGATCTTCTTGGAGAGGTCGCCTTTCTGGACCGCCGTGGTGACCTCGGCGATGTTGCGCACCTGGGCGGTCAGGTTGCTGGCCATGAAGTTCACGCTCTCGGTCAGGTCCTTCCAGACGCCGCCAATGCCGCGGACCTGCGCCTGGCCGCCCAGCTTGCCTTCGGTGCCGACCTCGCGCGCCACCCGGGTGACTTCGGAGGCAAAGGCGTTGAGCTGGTCGACCATGGTGTTGATGGTGTTCTTCAGCTCGAGGATCTCGCCCCGGACGTCGACCGTGATCTTCTTGGAGAGGTCGCCGGTCGCCACCGCCGTGGTGACGTTGGCGATGTTGCGCACCTGGGCTGTCAGGTTGGCCGCCATCAGGTTCACGTTGTCGGTCAGGTCTTTCCAGACCCCGGCGGCGCCCTTGACGTGGGCCTGGCCGCCCAGCCGGCCTTCGGTGCCCACCTCCCCGGCCACCCGGGTGACCTCCGAGGTAAAGGAGCGCAGCTGGTGGACCATCGAGTTGACCGTCCGGGCGGTCCGGAGAAACTGGCCCTCCAGCGGGCGGCCATCGAGCTCCAGGTCCATCGTCTGGAAGAGGTCGCCTTCAGCGACGGCGCCGATGACCCGGGCAACCCCGGAGAGGTTCTTGGCGTTGCGCTCGTTCAGCTCGATCAGGTCGTTCATCTCGGCGGCGATCCTGGCCATCACCCCATTGGGGGCGACCGGCATCCGGACCGAGAAGTTGCCCTTCCGAACCTCCCGAAGGACCGTCAGGATGAGCTCGGCGTCCGTCGCCGAGATGCCCTGGGCCACGCGGCGATCTCCGGCTCGGGCGGGGGCTTTAGTCGACCCGTTCGCGCCCGGGCTGGAGGTCTGGCGCCCGGTCAGATCAGGGGGTGGGCGCCGCTGCTGGTGAGCCTTGGGCACTGCCTACTTGTATACAAAAGAGCCGTACGAAAGTCAAACGGTTGATGGTAGCACCGCTGACCAAGATCGGCCCAGCTTACCAGTACACTGGGCGACACGGAAACGGCCAACCGGACGATCCCGGCGAGCCCGATTGTGACCGCCAGCCTCTGGGCTCGAACGCGCGCCATCATCGTGGACGTCCTCATCGTATCGATCCTGCAGGCGGTCATCAACGCCGTTTTCGGCAGCCAGTACGTCACCAGCGGCGTCGCCGGCCCCACGGCCACGGGCGGCTTCTCCTCGTACACCTCCACCACGACGGTCGGCGACTTCTGGTTGTGGGTGGTCGCGATCGCGTACTTTTCGCTGTTCGAGGGGCTGTTCGGCCAGACGCCGGGAAAGGCCATCGTCGGCATCCGCGTCACCGACCTGACCGGTCGGCGCCCCGGCTGGCGGGCGGTATTGATCCGGAACGTGCTGCGCGTGATCGATTCCTTCCCCGGCATCTACCTGCTGGGGGCGTTGATCGCGCGCTTCTCGCAGCGGCGCCAGCGGCTGGGCGACCATATCGCCGGGACGATCGTGGTGCCCACGCGGGTCGCAACGGATGCGGGCTTGACCCAACCGGAGCGCCAGCGCGGCCTGCGGATCGTGACGGCCGTTGTCGTCCTCTTCATCGCGGGTGCCGCGGCCTTTTCGTACTTGGGACGGCCGCCGATCGTGGTCGGCAACGCGGCGCGCCTCGGGCAATTGCCCGGGGGCAGCCGGGTCGGCGGCTATTCGCTGGGTGATGGGCAATGGAATGGCAGCTCCGTCACCTATCCGATCCAATACAGTCTGACCTCGGGCAAGAACTGCAGCGGGACGGTCACCCTGGAATGGAACGGTTTTTTCCAGGGCTGGCACGTGTCCCGGGTGCAGGCCAACTGCTAGGCGGCGAGAGTTGGGGCGGCCTCGGGCCGCTCGCGACGGTCGCCGCGGCCACGCAGTAAGCCGAGGATGACGAGCTGGGCGGCCCAGCCACAATAGATGATGCTGGTGCTGACGTAGGGGCCGAGCGCGCCCTCCTCTTGCAGGATGTAGAGCGTGTTCGGCCAGGTGTTCAGCGACGCATGGAACAGCAGAACGAACAGCAGGCTCCGCCGGCTGCCGTTGTACATCCAGGTGGAGATGATCGACAGCGCGATCGTCCGCACCAGGAAAAGGGGGAACGGCAAGTGGCTCTGGATCGCGGCCGCGATGAAAAACAGCGGAAGATGCCAGAACGCCGAAATGATCCCGATCAGGAACGATGCGCCAAGCATCCCGAATCGCGGCTGGACGCGCTGAAGCAGGAACCCTCGCCAGCCGAACTCCTCACCTAACGGGCCGCCGATCAGCAGGACCGCGATGAAGGTCCCAGGGATGGCCAACCAGCGGGCCGTGTCGGAGAGGTCCGGGAAACTGCCGCCTTTCAGGACGTGCACGTAGAGGACCACGATCCGGATGAAGGCCGGGACCGCCAGCGCCACCAGGTACCAGCGCAGGCCCGCTCGCCAGCGAAATGCCTGGCCAACGAACGCGCCCAGGCCGCCGAAACCGGACACGCGGGCCACCATCGATACCGCGGCCAGGAGGGGCCCAAACGTCCCCAGCATGATCAGCAACGGCGCCACCGAGGCCGGGACGTGTCCCATCTGATGGTCCGAGGCGACCAGCGGCAGCCAGCAGATCCAGGAGATCGCGATGGCAGAGACCGTGAACACGATCGCGGCCCGGGATGGCGAGAGCGCTCGGCGCTGCATCGCCCGATGTAACGGAACGGTTCAGCCCGGCTTGCTTAGGGCGTTTGGATGTCGACCACGAGTCGGGTGGGATTGCTCAGTTCCAGCGTCCTGATACATGAGGGCCGACCAAGCCCGGCGCCCCAGCTCAAGACGGCCTCGAAGTCGCCCAGCTGCTCCAGCTCCTGAAGCACGGGAAGGCCTGGCGTGATGTCGCGGCTGCCGGTGTAGCTGTCGGCGCCGCTGGCTCCGTGCAGGGCAATCCGCAGCCCGCTCGAGCCGCGCAATGTCACATCCTGGCCGCTCGGGTCTTTGACGAACTTGGCCGATGCCTGCCGGGAGACCGTGTAGGTCGGGAGATACGGGGTGACGCCGGCCGGCGCGGCGAACTCGAAGACGATGCGATCGTATCCGGCCGCCTGGTGCGCCACCCGCACCTGTGTCAGGCGCATCGCCGGCCCATTACTCGACCCCCCCGCCAGATCCTGACAGGCAAATGGTGTGAGGTCGGTCGCCGACGGGGTGGTTGGCAGCGGCGTCGGCGCCGGAGACGTCGACGCGGAGGCAGACGTTGTGACGTCAACCACCAGCCGCGACGGCCCAGTCAGCTCGAGCACCCGGACACACTGAGATGACGAGAGCCCGACACCGTAACTGAGCACGCCTTCGAAGTTGCCGAGCTGAGCGATCTCACGGACCGCCGTCAACCTGGGTTTTTGATCGTCGGCGACGCCTTGAACGCTGGCGTTGCGAAATACCAGCTTGATGCCGGCGCTGCCGTCGAGCGTCACCGGTTGGCCACTGGCGTCTTTCACGAAGGCGCTGGTCACCTGACGGGTCAGGTCGTAGGAGGGGATGCCGTCACTGAAGTCGAAGACGATCCGGTCGAATCCCGGGGTTTCCGCATGGTGGGCCGTCCGGATTGCAGTCAACTGGGCCGCCAGCCCGCTGGTGCCGCCGGAGCGATCGGCGCAGGTGAAGGGCTGCGGGGTGGGAGTGGGCGACGGCTGGAGGATCTGTTTGATCGCCGATGGGACGTCCTTGATGATCACCTGCGGGTTACGGGCCACCAGCACCGCAAAGGCGACCAGGACCAGCGCCCCCGCCAGCGCCAATTGCGGCGCCATTCGCGGCCGGGCGCGAGGCGTGATGCCCTCTCGGATCCGGCCGCGCAACTGCCGGGGAAACTCGCGGATCTCCTCGGCCTCGTGGTGCAGGTGATCGCGGAGGTTTTTCTCGAACTTGTCGCTCATGGGGTGATCTCCTCGGATCCGGTCAGCTGGCGGAGCCGGCGCAAGGCGGTCTTCAGTCGCGACTTCATCGTGTCCACCGGGACCTTGAGGGCCCTGGCGGTCTCCTCGACGCTCAGGTCCTGGTAGTAGTGGAGCGCGACGGCGGCTCGCTGGTCCGGATGGAGCTGGTCGAGCGCGTGGGCCAGGTCGAGGCGCGCTTCGCTGGACACCTCGTGTTTGCCGCCGCCCAGGCGGCCGAAACGTTCGGTGAGCGCCTGAAAGCGGTGGCGCCGCCGGTACGACGAGATGCTCTCATTCATGGCTATCCGGGTGAGCCAGGGCCCTGGGTCCTCCTCGCGCAAGCTGCCGATCCGCTGCCAGGCCTTGACGAACGTTTCCTGGATGGCATCTTCCGCCAACGCCTGGTCCCTCAGGATCAATCGGGCCGTCCGCAGGAGCTGGAGCCCGTAGCGATCCACCACCTCTTCGAAGGCGTCTCGATCGCCGTCCCGACAGCGCTCGATGACGCGTCCGAGCGCTGGATCCATGAGCATGCCAATCCTAACGACGCAGCGAGCGTCGTGGACGGGTGAAGAGACACGAGGGCCCCCACCCTACCCTCCCCCGCGAGCGGGGGAGGGGAATTGGCCGCCCGCGTGGCGGCAGGGGAGAGGAGAGAAGCGGTAACGCGGGTCATTTCCTCGCGAATCGCCATAGCCCGGTGATGGTGAGCCCCGCCGTCACCGCGAGCAGCCCCAGCAGGATCGGGGCGATTGGCATGCCGGCTGGCTGGCCCGTTGAGACCGGATGGCCGGTGGCGGCGAGGTCCACGGGTTGGGACGCCTGGGTCGGAGCGACGGTGGCAGTGGCCGTAGCGGCCGGCTGATTTGCCGTGGTCGGAGCGGCCGCCGCCGGCGCGTCCGCCGGCGTCTGGACGTCAATCACCAGGCGGGTCGGCGAACTGAGCTCGATGACGCGGAAGCAGGCGGCGTCCTTCAGGCCGATGCCGTAGCTCACGACTCGCTCGAAGTTGCCAACATTCGCGACTTCACGAAGCTCCGGCAGTCCCGCCTTCTGGTCGCCCGGCACGCCGTCGGCGATGTCACTGTTGCGGAGCACCGCCCGGATCCCCGCCGAGCCGTCGAGCGCGACCGGCCGGCCGCTGGCATCCTGCGTAAAAGTGGCCGAGGACTGCTGCGTCAAGCGGTATTCCGGCATCGAGTTCGACGTGGCAAACCCGATCACCAGCCGGTCATAGCCGTCGTGATGCGCGAATCGGATCGCGGTGACGGTGCCGCGAGCGCCAGCCACGCCGCCGGACTTGTCCGTGCAGGTGAAGGCCCCGAGGTTGTCGGCCGAGGCGGAAACGGCGCCGCCAGCGGCCAGGGCGCCCGCGGTGAGCACCGCGGCGGCGAGGGTCAATCGCAGATTGGGTCTGAGAATCGAGAACATTACGGTTCCTCCTATGAGTCCGGTTGAATACGGGCGGCGTCATGCCGTCTCGTTCTTTCAGACGCCGCCAGGGCCTGGCGCGGGTGAAGGCCGATCAGGCCGCTTCGACACGGTTACGACCGCCGGCCTTCGCCTGGTAGAGCGCCCGGTCGGCGGCCGCGACCAGGGCCGTGGCGTCGATGCCATCCGCGGGGAAGGTGGCGACGCCCAGGCTCACGGTGACCGGCCCGCCGCTGGCGAGCAGCTTCGCCCCCTCGGTGACGCCGCGCAGCGTTTCGGAAAGGGCGACGGCCCCGGACTTGTCCGTGTCGCCCATCAGCACGGCGAACTCTTCACCGCCGATACGGAAGGCACCATCAGTCGCGCGCCGCGGCACCGACTGGATCAGTCGCCCGATTTGCTGTAACGCCCGGTCTCCCTCCTGGTGGCCGAACCGGTCGTTGATGCCCTTGAAGTGATCGATGTCGGCCATGATCAGCGACACCTGCTGACCTGCCTGCTGGGCATCCGCCAGAGCTTGCTGCAGCAGGCGATCGAACTCTCGCCGGTTCTGAAGCCCGGTCAGTGGGTCGACCCGGGAGAGGGTATCGATGAACTCGTACATCGTGGCATTCTGAATCGCGAGCGCTGCGTGGCCGATCACGGTGCGGAGGAAGGCGCCATCCTCGACGGTATAGGCGGGCCGGCGCCGCGAGGTGAGGGCAACGATGCCGATCCGATGCGCTTGCGCGTCGAGCAGCGGCGCGGCCATGCAGGGCATCTCGCGGTCCAACCAGAAGGGGAGGACGAGGCCGACATCGCCGGCCATGACGGTGGAAACCCAGCGGTCGTGGGGATTGAGCGAGGACGGGAATTCCTCAGCCACTTTGACAGCGAGCTCGAATTGTCCTTGCGAGGCACGGATCCAGATGGCCACCCCGTCGCCGGCGAAGAAGCGGCTCAGTCCGAAGCTGAGCCGATCGAGGACGGCCGCGAGCTGCATGGTCTCGTTGAACTCGGCCATCAAATCGATCAGTGCACGCGCCTGGCCGTAGCGGCGCTGCAACTCGCCGTTCTGCTCGAGCAGCTGGCGCTGGCGCGTGATCACCGGGTCGGTGAGCGCCCAGATGCGAGTCAATGCCGCCCGCGCCAGTCGGTCGGAGCTTTGCGGGGCCGTCTGCTTCAGGCCATCGCGGGTCAGGCCGCTGATGATTCGGAGCGCCTCACGTTGGGGCGCGGCCCGGTGCTTGGCCAGCCGGAAGCCGGCCAGGCCGGCGCTGAGCAACGTCAGCGCAGTCGCGGCCAGACCGGCGGCCAGCAACAGTGGTTCGAGCGCGGGCATGACGGTTTAACGCGGCCACCGGTGAGAAACGGCAATTGTTGCGGCGCCCAACCCGGGGCTCGCGGTCGCTAGGCCGACGAAGTTGGACTGGTGTGGCGCCGAAACTGAAGGCCGCGATGAATCCTGCCGCCGAAAGTAATAGCTCCGTAAGCCCTAGCCGCGCCTTAGAGGGCGGCGCCGGGAGCGGAAAGCAGCTTCTGGCTGAAGTCGAAGCAGTCCGACATGTCGTCGGCGGCCTTGTCCCGAGCGTTGATCGTCGGCAGGCCGAAGGTCGTCTCGCAGAATTTCACGAGGCTGACGTGGGAGTGCTGGGTATGTGAGATGTTGCCGGCTTTGGCGTAAGGACTGAGCACCAGGCAGCCAACGCGGCTTCCGAAGCGGAACTGGCTGCCGTCCGTCCATTTTTCGATCAGCGGCGGGTTGACGTGGTCGTACCAGCCGCCCCAGTCGTCCCAGGTGATGAAGACGACGGTAGTGGGCCACAGCCCGCCCTTGACGATGGCGTCGATCTGGGTGGCGGTCCAGTGATCGCCAGCCTTGACCGGCTCGACCGGGTGCTCGCTGAGGCCCTTCGGACCGTAGAGCCACGACACCGTCGGCAGCTTGCCGGCGGCCGCATCCTTTGCAAACTGGTCCGCCGTCACGTTGTTCTTGCTGCCCTTCAATGCCGCGATGTAGCCGTGCGCATAGCCGCCATAATTGCGCCAGGTGAGGCCCGCCTTCTCCAGGTTGGCGGGGAGTGACGGCAGATTGAAGGGCGGCTGCTGGCTGATTGGATCGCGGTAGTGCGGGTTGTTGATGAGGGGCGAGTCCGCGGCGATCAGCATCAGGTGGTTTGGCGTGGATGGGCCGGCGACTTCGGTGAAGTACTTGTCGCATAGCGTGTACTGCTGGGCATAGCGCCAGTAGTTTGGAATGTTTGGCTGCGCGTACTGTTCCTTGGCGGCGCCGGTGGCGCGCTTCAGCCAGGCGGCGTGGTCGTGCGGATGGTCGGCCGAGGGAGGATCCGAGGCAAGCGACAGGTTGGGATCGCCGTCCGCACCCGGGAAGCGGCCGAAGTAATTATCGAACGCGTGGTTCTCCTTGACGATGATTACCACGTGTTGAATCGGTCCCTTGGGTTTGGGCACTGGTGAAGGCGCGGGCTTACGTTTCGATGCGGATTTCCTCATCCCGGCGCCAGTGTACCCACCCTTTCGCCTGGAGACTATTTCGAGCCGATATCCTGTTCACGGACTGCGTCCGGCTTGCAACAGAACGTGACGAGGCCGCGTCACGTATCGTTGAATTGTGCAGACGCAGCCGAAAGGGGCGGGTGCGGTGGCGGAAGGACCGCTGAACGAGAGCGAACTCAAGAAGCTGCACGCCTACTGGCGCGCGGCGAACTACCTCTCCGTTGGCCAGATCTATCTGTTGGACAACCCGCTGCTGCGCAAGCCGCTGGCGCTTAAGGACGTCAAACCCCGTCTGCTCGGGCACTGGGGCACCACGCCCGGACTCAACTTCCTCTACGTCCATCTCAACCGGGTCATCAAGGCCCGCAACCTCGATGCCATCTTCATCTGCGGCCCCGGACACGGCGGTCCGGCGATGGTGGCGAACGCCTACCTCGAGGGAACCTACACCGAAATCTACCCCGGCGTGTCGAGAGATCTGGCCGGCCTGCAGAAACTCTTTCGGCAGTTCTCGTTTCCGGGCGGCATTCCCAGCCATGATGCGCCGGAAACCCCCGGCTCCATTCACGAAGGTGGCGAGCTTGGGTATGCGCTCACACACGCTTATGGCGCGGCCTTCGACTATCCGGACCTCAAAGTTTTCTGCGTGATCGGCGACGGCGAAGCCGAGACCGGGCCGCTGGCCGCCAGCTGGCACTCGAACAAATTCCTCAACCCGGTCAGCGACGGCGTGGTGGTCCCGATCCTGCACCTGAACGGCTATAAGATCGCCAACCCGACCGTCCTGGCGCGCATCCCCGAGGACGAGTTGCGACAGCTGCTCCAGGGCTACGGCTACACCCCCTACATCCTGGCCGGCGACGACCCGATGGACATGCACCAGCGGATGGCGGCCTTGCTCGATCTCGTGATGGACGAGCTGCAGGAGATCCAGGGATCCGCCCGCAGGCGCGGCCGAGCGACGCGACCGCGCTGGCCCATGATCGTGTTTCGCTCGCCAAAGGGATGGACCGGTCCGAAGGAAGTCGACGGTCTACCGGTCGAGGGAACCTGGCGTTCGCACCAGGTGCCGGTCGACAACATGACGAATCCGGAACACCTGCGGATCCTGGAGCAGTGGCTGCGCAGCTACCAGGCCGAGGAGCTGTTCGACGACGATGGTGCACTGGTCGCCGAGCTCGCGGCGCTCTCGCCGAAAGGTCAGCGACGGATGAGCGCGAACCCTCATGCCAACGGCGGCGAGCTGTTGCAACCGCTGCGGCTTCCCGATTTTCGCGACTATGCGGTCAAGGTCGACAAGCCTGGCACCACCTTTGACGAAGCGACCAAGGTACTGGGCGGCTTCCTCCGCGACGTGATCGCCAACAATCCGCACAACTTCCGGCTGATGGGCCCAGATGAGACCGCCTCGAACCGGCTGAGCGCGGTGTTCGATGTCACCAACCGCGACTGGCTGGCAGATGTGATTTCGACCGACGACCACCTCGCCCCGGACGGGCGGGTGATGGAGGTGCTGAGCGAGCATCTCTGCCAGGGCTGGCTGGAGGGCTACCTGTTGACCGGCCGGCACGGAATGTTCAACTGCTACGAAGCCTTCATTCACATCGTCGACGCGATGTTCAACCAGCATGCGAAGTGGTTGGAGGTGACGAACCGGCTGCCGTGGCGGCGGCCCATCGCGTCGTTCAACTACCTGCTCAGCTCGCACGTCTGGCGGCAGGACCACAACGGCTTCACTCACCAGGATCCGGGTTTCATCGACCTGGTGATGAACAAGAAGGCCGAGATCGTCCGGGTCTACCTGGCCCCGGACACGAACTGCCTGCTCTCCATCGCCGATCACTGCCTGCGCAGCCGCCAGTACGTCAACGTCATCGTGGCCGGCAAGCAGCGACAACTGAACTATTTATCGATGGACGACGCCGTCGTGCATTGCACCCGCGGCATCGGGATCTGGGACTGGGCCAGCAACGACACCGGCGAGCCGGACGTGGTGATGGCGTGCGCCGGGGACATCCCCACCCTGGAGACACTGGCCGCCACCGACCTCATCCGCCAGCATCTGCCGGACCTCAAGGTGCGGGTGGTCAATGTCGTCGACCTGATGACGCTGCAGCCGGAGGTGGAGCATCCCCACGGCCTCTCGGACGCGGAGTTCGACGCCCTCTTCACCACCAGCCGGCCGGTGATCTTCGCCTACCACGGCTATCCCTGGCTGATCCACCGGCTCTGCTACCGGCGACGGAATCACAACAACCTGCATGTCCGCGGCTACAAGGAGGAAGGGACGACCACCACGCCGTTCGACATGGTGATGCTGAACGACCTCGATCGCTTCCACCTGGTGATGGACGTGATCGACCGGGTGCCCGGACTGGGCTCACGGGCGGGCCACGTCCGCCAACGCATGGTCGACGAGCGGTTCCGGCACCGGCAGTACACCCGCGACCACGGCGAGGACGAGCCGGACGTGCGCGACTGGACCTGGCCTTACTAGCCTGCGCGTCCTCGTTCTGAACACCGGCTCGAGCTCGATCAAGGGCAGCCTGGTCGACAGCGACGATCTGCGAGCGATCGCGAAGGACGAGGTCTCGCTCGGTACGGATGCCACTCGGCGACAGGGCCTGGAGCGGACGGTCCGAAACCTGCTCCGAAAGCTCGAGGTGACCAGCGGGAAGGATGTCGACGCGGTCGGGCATCGGGTCGTACATGGGGGCACCCGATACCGGACGGCGGTGCGGGTGGATGACCGGGTGTTGAAGGGGATCGAGGCGCTGGCTGAATTCGCGCCCCTGCACAACCGGGTCGCCGCGCAGGGCATTCGCGCCGCCCGAGGCCTGCTGCCGAAGACGCCGCAGGTGGCGGCCTTTGACACGGCCTTCCATGCGACGCTTGGCGAGGAGCAGTTCCTCTACCCGGTGCCGTGGGGCTGGCACCGCGAGTACGGCATCCGGCGATTCGGGTTCCACGGCCTTTCGGTGGAATGGTCGCTGGGGCAGGCCGCGACCTTGCTGGATCGAGCGACGGACGATCTGGCGCTGGTTGTGGCCCACCTTGGCAGCGGCTGCTCGGTCACGGCGGTGCTGCATGGTCGATCCGTGGCGACGTCGATGGGATTGACCCCGATGGAGGGGCTGATGATGGGGACCCGGTCGGGGTCGATCGACCCCGGCATCCTTCTATATATGTTGCGCCGCCGCCGTGCCGGTTGGCGCGAGCTCGAGCAGCTTCTCGATCATGAGTCCGGCCTCGTCGGTGTCTCGGGCCGGCGCGCCGGGATGCGCGAGCTGGAGAAGGCTGCCGGGGATGGGAACCATCGCGCCAGGCTTGCGATCGACATGTTCGTGGCCAGGGCCGCTGCGGGCATTGCCGCGGTGGCCACGGCGCTGCCGCGGTTGGATGCCCTGGTGTTCACCGGCGGCATCGGCGAGCACTCGGCGTCCGTGCGGGATGCGGTGGTTCGCCGGCTGAGGATGCTGGGCGCCGTGCGTACGCTGACGGTTGAAGCGCGCGAAGATGCGGTGATCGCTGCGCAGACGGCGCGCCTACTTCAGCAGTAGGACATCGACGCGTGTCTGCTGTCCGTGGCCGGACAGCTGGATATAGCCGTGAATCTTGCCGTCGGTGCGGCGGAACTCCCAGGTGCCATCGACGGCGTTCTTGCCCGTGATCTGCCAGGACCCCATGTCGAGGCGTTCGGCGTAGTAGGCCGTCACCGTGTCGAGCGGGGCGTCGGCTTCCCACGTGGCCGTGACCCGGGTGCCGCTCGTGCTGATGGTCTCTTTCACGCCGCTGAGCGTCGCGTTGGGGTAGATCGGGAAATCCTGTGGGACCCCGAACGCTCCCCCTTGATTCCAACCTTTGCTGAGCGAGTTCAACGCCAGCAACGCCCCGATCACGAGCAGCCCTCCCGCCACGCCGGCGATGATGACGAATTTCCACTTGATGCCAGCGCGCCGAGTTTGATCGGGCGGAACCGGGCCCGCCGGCTCGACTGGTGACGGCCAGGGCGCCCGATTGTGCATCGTGAACAGCACAACGACCGAACGCGCCGGCGCTTGCAGAGAGGAAGCCGCCTAGCGCTGGGTCGAGACGTTCTCCACGGTGGCGGTGTCGGCGGCACGGCCGCGCATCGCTCGTTGCATGTTGTCCTTGCCCTCGAGCAGGATGCGGCGAACCGGTCCGGGCACGTTGGCGTCCGCGAGATAGCGGTCGGTCGCGGCCACCGTGTCTTCGTCGACCAGCACGGTCGGAAACATCTGCCGGGCGAACGCCAGCGCGATCTCGATGTCACGCTCTTTCCAGACACTGGCCAGCGCCTGGAAGTAACGGGGCCGGTAGGGCTCGACCAGTCGCCGCTGATCGAAGCGTTGAAAACCGCCCATCATCGATCGCATGGTCGCCAGCGGCAGCGCCCGGTCTTCCATCAGCGAGGCCCAGACCTGCTCCTTCGCCTCGGCCGTGGGACGCGCCGCCCGCGCGGCCGCCGCGTGACGCTGGCCTTCGTCGGTGGGATCGCGTTCGAGCTCGGCTTCGATCAAGCCGTCATCGGCGCCGATGCCCGCCAAGGCGCCGACGATCGCCCAGCGCAGATCGGTGTCGACCTTGAGTCCGGTGAAAACCTTGATGCCGTCCAGCAAGCCGCGAATGATCGATCGGTGCTCCTCCGAACGGGCGGCATTGATGAACGCGTGCGCCCATGCCAGCTGGAAGTCGCTGCCGGCGGGGGCATTGTCGAGCGCCCGGAGCGCGTGATCGGCGAGCGTCTTCAGGGCGGATTGGGCATTGGCGGGATCGCCGTATACCCAGATGGCGGACGATGCCTGCGCGAGCAGGTCCTGTACCACCCCGATATCCGTCTCGCCGTGAATGTTGTTGAGAATCAGCGGCAGGTAGCGGCGGGCCGGCAACTCGGCATCCCGCAGCATGTCCCACAGCGCGGCCCAGGTGATGGCGCGGGCGAGCGGATCGGTGAGCTCGGCGAGGTGATCTGTCGCGGTCGAGAGTGAGCGCTCGTCGAGCCGGATCTTGGCGTAAGTCAAATCCAGGTCGTTGACGAGCGTGAGGTCTGCGAGCCGCTCCCCGGCCAGGTCGTTGACCGGCGTGGTCTCGTCGGCCACGTCCAGCTCGACCCGCCGCCGCAGCTGCAAGCCATTCGACTGCCGATCGTAGAGCCCCACGGCGAGGCGGTGCGGCCGAATGGTGGGGTGGTCGCGGGGCGCCTCTTGCTGGATGTTGAGCGACCCGATGGTTTCGCTTTGCGAGGTGGCGACCGGCCGCAGGGTGTTGAGCCCGGCGGTCTCCAGCCAGAGCTTCGACCAGGCCTTGAGGTCGCGGCCGGAGCCGGCCTCGACGTCGGACAGGAAGTCCGCGAGCGTGGCGTTCGCGAACTGCCGCTGCTTGACGTAACGCTGCACCCCACGCAGGAAGGTGTCCTGCCCGACGTACGCCACCAGCTGGCGCAACACACACGCCCCCTTGTTGTACGTGATGGCGTCGAAGTTGAGGTAGACCGACTGAATGTCGGGGACGTCCGCCGCAATCGGATGGGTGGTCGGCAACTGGTCCTGCCGCCGGGCGCCGGCCTTGTACTGGTTCGCGAACGTCACCCAGCCATTCTTGAAGCGGGTGGCCTCCACCTGGCAGAGCACGGACATGAAGGTGGCGAAGCTCTCGTTGAGCCAGAGGTCATCCCACCAGCGCATCGTCACCAGGTCGCCGAACCACATGTGGGCCATCTCATGCAGGATCGCGTTCGCCCGATCCTCGCGCACCGCCTCGGTGACCTTGGAGCGGAAGATCATCGACTCGTTGAACGTAACGCAGCCGATGTTCTCCATCGCCCCGGCGCTGAATTCCGGGACGAAGAGCTGGTCATATTTCTGGAACGGATAGGGGTACTTGTAGGCCTCGCCGTAGAAGTCGAGCCCCTGCTTGGTGACGGTGAAGATCTCGTCCGGATCGAGGTACTGCGCCAGCGACAGGCGGCAGAAGATGCCGAGGTCGATGTCACCGTGCCGGTCCCTGACACCGTGAAACGGTCCGGCCACGATCGCCGTCAGGTAGGAGGACATCTTCGGGCTGGCGCCAAAGGTCCAACGCTTGATGTTCTCCTTGCCGGCGACCTGCTGGGCCTGACCCGGATTGTTGGAGACGACCACCCAGTCGCTGGGGGCGAGCACGGTGAAGGTGAAGCTGGCCTTGAGGTCCGGTTGATCGAAACAGGGGAACATCCGGTGGGCGTCGAAGGTCTCGAACTGGCTGTGGAGGTAGACCTTGTGGTCCACCGGGTCGGTGAATTTGCTTAGACCCTGGCCGATGTTCTGGTAGTCGCAGGTGCCCAGCACGTGGAGCTCGTTGGCGTCGCGCAAGTTCTTCAGCGCGATGCGCGCGCCGTCGTAGGCATCCTTGGGAACCTCTTCGCCATTGAGCTCGCAGCTGTCCAGTGACGGCGCCAGGAAATCGATGAAGGTGTCCGCGCCGGGCTCCTGACAGAGGAAGTGGATGGTGGCTTCGCAGGTAAAGGTGTCGCTTTCCCTCGTCAGATCCAGCGAGATATCGTAGAGCGGGGTCTGGACCAGCTGGGCCCGCCGGCGGGCTTCATCCCGCGTCAGGTTGTTCCCGGGGTGCATCTCCTCAGTAATGTACCGGGTGCCGCAGCCTCGCTGGCTGCGCTGCCTACGTCACGGAGGTCGTGGTGGTGTGTGCTCAGGCCACCGGCATAGGTAAGCGCGACTGAATCCGCTCCCGACGTTCCCACTGCGGAGTCGCCACGAATGTCGCCATCAGCACGCGGGCCTCGTGGTCGAGCAGCCACTGCTTGGTCGGGAGTCCGCCGGCGAACCCGGTGAGCGAGCCGTCGGCGCCGATGACGCGATGGCAGGGCAGCACGATGCAGACCGGATTGGCGCGATTTGCGGCGCCCAGCGCACGAGCCGCGGTCGGAATGCCGAGCGCGGCCGCCTGTTGCCCATAGCTGGTGGTGCCCCCGAATGGAATGCTGGCAAGCGCCCGCCAGGCCGCCACCTGGAAGCGGGTGCCCTCGAGGTCGAGCGGGATGTCGAAGGACCTGCGTGTGCCCGCGAAGTATTCGTCCAGCTGCGCCGCGGTCTGCTTCAGGATCCGATGGTCGGGACCGCGACGTGGCCGGTTTGCGATGCCGGCGCGCCTTGCGGATTCCTTCGGCCAGAGGATCGCGCGCAGGCCCTGGTCGGAGGCGATCAGCGTCAGGTCGCCGACCGGCGTCTGGTGGGTCGTGCTGTAGAGATGTGGCTTCGTCGGCATGAGGTCCTCCTTAATGATCGGCCAGCGTGGCCCAGAGCTGATGGGTTGCGTAGGTTCGCCAGGGGCGCCAGGCGGTGGCGTGTTCGGCGATCGCCCGCGGGCTCGAGCCGAGACCGATGCGGGCGCCCGCTTTCTTGATGCCGAGATCGCCGGGCAGGAACGTGTCGGGATCACCGAGCGCGCGCATCACGATATAGCCCGCGGTCCACTCGCCGATCCCCGGCAGCGCGAGCAGCTGACGGTGCACGTCCCCGCGGTCCGCGCCGGGATCGAGCGAAAGCCCGCCACCGGCCACCGCGGTCGCCAGCCCGCGAAGCGTCGCCTGCCGGGTCGCGGGAATGCCGAGCTTCGACAGGTCGGCGGCCGCAATCTGGTCCGCGTTTGGAAACAGGTGCGTTAGCACGGGGTCCGCGATCTTGATGACGTCGCCGTGGGCGGTCACGAGCCGGGACGTCAACGTGCGCGCCGCGGCGAGCGAGACCTGCTGGCCGAAGACCGCCTGGATCGCGAGCTCCGTCCCGTCGACCGCGCCGGGTGCGCGTAGGCCGGGACGCTTGCTGACGATCCGAGAAAGCCGCCTGTCCTTCGACAGGACCTCGACCACGCTCAAGGGGTCGGCGTCGAGGTCGAGCAACCGGCGGCACTGCCGGACCGCGCTCGTCAGGTCGGCCATCGCCTCGAGCCGCAAGGTGCATTGGATATGAGAGTCGACGGGTTGGAGCGTGACGATGCCGGCGCTGCGGGGAAGGCGTAGCGTTCGACGATAGCTGTTGTGGTTCGCGACCGCGATGCCCGGAACGGCACGCGCGCGAAGCCAGTCATAGAGCCCGGGCCAATCGAGGGGCGGACGATAGGGGAGACGCAGCGTCAGCGAGCCTTGCGCGATATCACCGTGATGCCGGCTCGCCCGGCGGAGCTCGGTGGGTGTCAGCGCGAAGACCTCGCGCACCGTGTCATTGAATTGCCGGATACTCTCGAAGCCGGCGGCGAACGCGACGTCTGTGAACGCCAGGTCGGTGGTCTCGATCAGGGTGCGGGCGGTTTGTGCCCGCTGGGCACGCGCGATCGCGAGCGGACCGGCGCCCAGCTCACCGAGCAACACGCGGTGAAGATGACGCTCGCTGACCGAGAGCCGGTGGGCGAGCCCTGCGACGCCCTCGCGGTCGACGATGCCGTCCGCGATCAGCCGCATCGCACGACCGACGAGATCACCCCGGACATTCCACTCGGGTGACCCGGGGGATGCGTCCGGCCGGCAACGCTTGCAGGCGCGGAAGCCGGCGAGCTGCGCCGCGGCTGCGGTCGGGTAGAAGCGGACGTTCTCGCGCTTCGGGCGCACCGGAGTCGGGCAACTCGGCCGGCAGTAGATGCGGGTGGTGGTGACGGCGGTGATGAACCAGCCATCGAACCGCGCGTCACGGCTCTCGACCGCCCGGTAGCAACGCTCGAAGTCGAGGGTCGAGGTCATCACGAAGGTTCATTCTGACGGGCGAAGCCGAGTTTGGCTAGCGGGAATCGGACATCCAGAATCCAGGACTGGAACGGGGCGGAGAGACGTGGCGTGCCTGTTCAATTTGCAGCCGAGACCCGAGCATTTGCTCTTGTCTGGCTGGCGGTGCCATTCATCGCGTTGATGGTGGGACAGCGGGCGGTGTCGCGACGGCTGCTGGGCGCGGCATGGTAAGCCGCGGCGCGAGTGCGATGCTCGCCAGCCCCGCCAGCAGCGCGAGTCCGAACGCACCGGCCAACCCGGTCGCGAGCGACGCGTGCAGCGCCAGCGCGAGCGCGACGCAAACGCCGCCGAGACCACCGCCGAGCGCTAGAGCGAGGCGCTCCGCGACTTGTTCGGAGCTGACCGCGGACCCGGCTTCGGCGGCGTCAGCCCCGCGCATGATGACGAGGTAGGCAGTCGGGTACGCGATGCCCATGCCGACACCGGCGGCGAACCAGGCGAGGTAGGAGACCGCCAGCGGAGCGCCCGCGAGGGTCGCGATGATGCCGACGATCGCGATCGTCAGAATCGCGCCGCCCAGGCGGACCAGCGCGACCGATGAGGTGCGCAGCACGGCACGGGACTGCCACCAATTGCCGACCGACCAGCTCACGGTGCCCAGGGTGATGACGGCGCTGGCCTCGGCGAGCGAGCGGCCGCGGACACCGGTCAACATCAACGGGATGAAGTAGTCGGCGCCGATGAAGGCCAGGATCAGCATGAAGATGGTCGTGACCGCGGCCGGCGGACCGGGTCGGGCACGAAGTGAGCCGGCCGGAAGAATGTGGCCCAACGCGGACCAGGTGAGCCACGTGCCGCCAGCCACCAGCGGCAGGCTGAGCCAGGTGAGGAGCGAGAGTCCGCTGATCAGCGCGCCGACGCCTGCCGCCAGCTGGAGCGGCCAGCGGACCGAGAGCTTTGACGCCGGTCCCGCGGCTGGTAACGCTCGCAAGACCGGCCAGGCGAGCGCCATCGCGACCAGCGCGAGCGGGATGATCGAAAAGAATGCCCACCGCCATCCCAGCGTGCTCGCCACCAATGCGCCGTATGACGGGCCCAGCAATCCAGGCACGATCCAGGCGCCGGCGAGCAGGGCGAGCACGCGAGCCCGGCCGGACTCCGGATAGACCCGGGTCACGGCGGCGAGCGCGACCGTGTAGGCGCCGCCCGCTCCGGCGCCCTGGACAACGCGCGCGAGCGCGAGCAGCGGCATCGACGGCGCGAGCCCGCAGAGAATGGTCCCAATCATGAAGAGCGCGCCGAACCACAGGAAGGGTTGCGCGG
>VBDZ01000020.1 GCA_005881215.1 Chloroflexota bacterium
ATCGTCGCGAACCCCAGGTCGTCTATCTGCCAGCCGAATGCCTTCTCGTAGAACGCAACGGCGGCCCTGGGGTCAGTCGCGTGAAGATCGCTGAAATTCCAAGCCCCCGGCTGATTGACCACCTGCGCCCCCAACCGTCGCTTGGCCTGCCATAGGCGCAGCTCGATGCCATCGGGATCGGTGAGCACCGCTCCCCGGCCGCCCTCTCCCGCGTCGACAGGCGCCGAACGCACGGTCGCGCCAGCGGACACCAGCTGATCCACCGCGACATCAGCATCGTCGACCGCAATGTAAGTGCGCCACGTCGCGGCATTCTTCCCGGGCCCTCCGATTGCGCAAACGTCCTGGCCCGCAAGCCTGGCGATCAAGTAGCGGCCCGGCCCTCCCGGCGGCATGGCGTCTTCGAATGTCCAGCCGAAGATGCCGCCATAGAATGCCGTGGCCGCTTCGACGTCGGGCTGCTCCGTATCGATCCAACACGGAACACCGTGTGGATAGGTGCGGTTGATCATCTCTCGCTCCTGTCCCTGGATAAGGCTAGCACCGCGCTGATCCACTTTCAGTGGAGGTACCTTGGCCTCAGGGGGCATCACTCACGCCACGCCTTGTGTGGTCGGCTGCAGGGTCTCGCTGCGGACGAATGCCGGATCGTCTATCGAGCGATCGCGACCAGGTCCTCGATGATGCGGTCGAGCGCCGTCACTGCCAGCGACAGATGACCCTCATCGCGGTACAGGTGCACCCGTGTATTCGGAATGTGTTCCGCGAGCCATTGTCCGTGCACGAAGGGCACCATCCGATCCTGCTGGCCCTGCCACACCGCCACCGGTCGCTCGATCTTCGCGAGGTCGAATCCCCAGTCGCGCACAACCGCCAGATCGTCGTCACGCCAACCCGCGATGCCGTTCGAGACAGCGTGGCGGAAGCTGGCGGCCAGGAAGTCCGCGAACACGCCAGTCAGCGCGCCCTTGTCGACGTCCGATACCAGACTGCCGAGGGCCGCGCCAAGCGCCGGTCCCTTGATTTCCACGTATTCCCTCACTCCATTCTCAAGAAACGGGGTGAGCGCCGCCTCTCCCTTCACCGCGAGGCCGTACTCCTTGAGGTTGCCAGAAGCCATGCCGGCCATCCAGTCCAGTCCATCGACACGGTATGGTGCGACGCCGGCCAGCGACACGGCTGCGGCGCAGCGGTCTGGCAATAACGCCGCGCACGCCAGCGCGTGCGGGCCGCCGCCAGACCAGCCGATTGTCACGAATTCGTCGGCGCCCAGCTCGCCGAGGATCGCCTCCACGTCCTTGACCGCGTCCGCGATCGAGCGCCCGTGCTTCGCCGCCGACGTCCCATAGCCCGGCCGGGAGTACACGATCGTCCGGAGTTCTCGCCTGGCAGCAGCCTCGACGAGCGGCCCATACCGCACCGCGCCGCACGGTGTGCCGCTATGGAAGAGGAGCGGAAGGCCATCGGCCGGTCCGTCAGCCAGTACTTCGAGTTGACGTCCGTCCGGCAGATTGAGCCGTAGCTCCCGATCCGAGCCAACCATGGCTAATAATCTGCCACGAAGCAGAACACGTGTCCAGAGCGGTCGGGCAAGTATTCCTGAGACCCGTCAGAAATCAAGAAGCAATCGCGGAGCGGAGGGCCTAGGCTGACCGTATGGGGCGGCCAACGCCGCGAATTTGACAGGAGGAAAGCAATGAAGATCAAACTGACCACCATTTACGTCGACGACCAGGACAAGGCCTTGCGCTTCTACACCCAAGTGGCCGGCTTCGTGAAAAAGGCGGACGTTTCGCAAGGGGGGTATCGGTGGCTCACCGTGGCATCGCCCGAAGAGCCGGATGGCACCGAGCTGCAACTCGCGCGCAACGACAACGCCGCGGCCAAGGCCTACCAGGAGGCCCTCTTTCAGCAGGGCCAGCCCGCAGCCATGTTCTTCACGGACGACGTCCAGCGCGACTACGAGCGGATGAAAGCGGCTGGCGCCGAATTCAAAATGCCGCCCACCAAGGTGACAGGCTCGACCATCGCCCAGGCGAATGACACGTCTGGCAACCTGATCCAGATCGCGCAGCTGGACCGAGTACGAAGCGGAGCCGGGCGCCGGTAAGCCGGTCGAAGGTACACCACAGGGAGCGGGTCGCGCCAGGACGTATCAACGTCTCGGAGGGCGCGGCCCGCGGGTCGGCAAGGATCGCCTTTGTGCGACCAAGTCCCTACGAAGGACGGGGATTCGCTTCTACGACGTCGAGCGCGGTGCACTATTGTTTCTGGACAAGGGCTCTTGTTGGTGGGAGGTGCTTGCTCAGCTGGAGACATGGAGATCTCAACATGAGGGCGCACACATCGAGGTCACTGAATTCATGACCGCCATCGGGCAGCGGGCTGGGGAGAGGGCATGAGAGCCGCCGTTTGCACGGCGTACGGGCCGCCCGAGGTGCTCCAGATCAGGACTGTTCCCGACCCGCGTCCCCGGGACAAGGAAGTGTGCATCCGGCTTGTCGCGACCGCGGTCACAGCCAGCGACTGCATCGTGAGAGGTCTCAAGCTGCGCGGCGTCTACCGGCTCTTCATGCGAGCGGCGTTCGGCTTCAGGGCGCCGCGGAAGGGGATCATCGGCATGATCGCGGCCGGCGAGATCGAGTCGGTCGGCCGCGAGGTCACCTCCTTCAAGCCAGGTGACCAGGTCTTCGGCATGAACGGTTTCCGCGCCGGTGCATACGCCGAGAAGGTGTGCTGGCCGGCGAGCTCGGCGCTCGCCCTTCGACCTGCCAACCTCACGTACGAGGAATCCGCCGCCTTGCCCTACGGCGGGTTAATCGCGTCGTTCTTCGTGCGTCGGCTGAAGGTTGGGAAGGGCCAGCGGCTGCTGGTCTATGGAGCTTCGGGGGCGATCGGCACGTCCGCGGTGCAGCTTGCCAGGCATCTCGGCGCCGAGGTGACCGGCGTTTGCAGCACCACGAACCTGGAGCTTGTGCGGTCGCTGGGTGCGACCACGGCGATCGACTACACCAAGGAGGACTTCACACAGAGCGGCAGGCGCTACGACGTCATCTTCGACGCCGTTGGCAAACGGAAGAGCGCGAAGGCGATGCTCAACGCCGGCGCGGCACTCGCATCGGGCGGAGTGTCGAAGTCCGTCGATGACGCATTCCCGAGGACCAAGAAGTCAGACCTGTTGGTGCTGAAGGAACTCGCCGAGAGCGGCGCGTTTCGGCCGGTGATCGACCGCCGCTACACGCTGGATGAGATTGTGGAGGCGCACCGCTACGTCGATCTGGGTCACAAGAAAGGCAACGTGATCGTCACCATCGCAGCACGCTGATCACGGCGCTGACCGCTCAGGAAAGTCGATCTATCGCGCAAATGGCTTTTCAATCCGCATGGAGACGACCTACGAATGCGCGGTACTGGTGGGCATCCGCTTGCTTAAGCCCATAAAAATGCGGACACTCAGGATCAGGATAAGAATCAGGAATGTAATCGGCGCCAGTGCATCAAGCGCGGCCACATCAAACAGAGTTAGCACAACACGCAACAGCGAAATTGTGGCAGCCATCAGCCCAACCAGACGGACCCATCCAACCTCCTCAACGGTGGCCGCGACCGAAAAGACCGCAATGGAAATGAAGAGTGCCTCGTCGGCTAGGTCCTCGATCACCGTCCACGCGTGGGCGCCGTCCGGCCCAGGATTCGTCAGCGCCACGATGACCGGAACGATGTTCGTGACGAGCTCCGAGATCGCGAGTAACGCGGTGCCGACCAGCAGCCACCGGCGCGGGCGTGCGCCGAGCGCCAGGGCAAACGCGAGAAAGAAGGCTAGAGTTACTACGCCCAGGACCTGCTGCACGAGGATCACTCCAGTGTGCGCCGCGTAGAAGGTCGCGATCTCGCGACCGGTCCGCCGTGCGCTGGGGAGTGAGACCATTGCTCCAGCCACGAACAGCGTCACGACGAATGCGATCCCCCATAACCCTCCACGCCGGCTGGTCGTTGACGACTCCATCAGCTTCCTCTCCGGCATCGGCCCAGTCTACGGCGTGTTTAGGTTGCCTACACGTCTTCAGCCCTTCGTGACGAGGACCGCCTGGCACCGATGCTCTCCTACGCTCAACTGCTTAATACGCGGGAGTGTCAAGCATCAGCCGAAACCCCTGCAAGACATCAGCCGAAACTGGGTAAAGCATCAGCCGAACACGTTTTGTCGTGCCTCAGAGGAAGTCGCACAGGAATGTTCAGCCGACGGCTGGGTTCGACCGGCGACCCGCTGTTTACAAATCAGGGGGCAATTGAATTGAGCTCGAAATTTTGGCTTTCCATATATTCGTAACGCGTCCATTGAGTGCCGTTAAGTCCATCGGGTTGGCTACAAAATTGGCTACAGGGAAATGGGATGCGACCTACTCGAGCGGCTACGCTGGCAGGGGATGCTCGATACCGTTCGCGAGGAGTTGGCTACGCTGGCCCGCGAGGTTCCGTTGAATATGGAAGCCTAGCCGTCCACGAAGCCAAGGGCGACAGAAACCGACGGTTCAGGACATCTATCCCACGTAGGGCCCTGGATGACCAGGAGGCCCCAGGCCGTCGGTCTCTTGGCTCAGTATGCGCCTAATCGAGCCACTGTGGGGCGGAATCAGCGATGCCCCGGCTGAAAAAGACATAACGTCTTTAGTCTTCGAGGTTTGAACACGGCCGCGAACAGATATCCGGTGTGAAGATTGCGGTCGCCATCTCCTTTTACAGCCAGCATCATCAGGGTCGGCCCCAGCTGGACTCGCGCAACCAACGAGTCAGATCGGCCGCGGGGATCGGCGGGCACATGTAATTCCCCTGGGCCAGGTCGCAACCCAACGTTACAAGCCTGTCCCACGTTTCCCGGTTCTCCACTCCTTCGGCAACGACCTGAAGGCCCATGTTGTGACCCAGCTCGATGATGGGACGCACGATGGATGCACTCGCGCTGTCCTCCGTCATGCCGATAATGAAGGACTTGTCGATCTTGATCTCGTTGACCGGCAAGCGTTTCAGGTACGCCAGGGAAGAGTAACCCGTCCCGAAGTCGTCAATAGAAAGACCTACGCCGAGGGCGCTCAGGCGGGTGACGGTCTCGATCGCGGAGTGCGCCATGATGCCGCTCTCTGTAATCTCCAGTGTCAGCCTGGCCGGCTCAACCCCGAAGCTGTCAAGCAAGTCCGAGGTCATGTCCGGAATGTCTGGGTCATGGAGATTCCACGCCGACAGGTTCACGGACAGGCCTATGTCCAGTCCCGCATCGGCCCAGCGGCGCAGTTGACTGAGACCCTGATGGAGTACCCACCGGGCAAGCGGTTGGATCAGCTCGGTTTCTTCCGCAGCAGGAATGAACTGGTCCGGAAGCGTGAGCCCATGCTTGGGGTGCCGCCAGCGCAGCAGCGCCTCCACGCCAATCGTCCTACGGCTGGCGAGCGCAACCGTTGGCTGATAGTAGAGCAGCAGCTCGTCATGCCCCACGGCGTGACGTAGCTCGCCAATGAGTGCCAGGTGGGCGGCGGTGTGCTCGTCGTGGTGCGGGGCGTATACGGCGGACCCCCGCTTGGTCCGCTTGGCCACATACATCGCCACATCCGCGTGGCGCATGAGGGTGTCGGCCTCCTCACCGTGTTCAGGGTAAAGGGCAATGCCGATGCTCGCCCCGACATCGATGTTTCGGCCGTTGACTACGAAGGGTTGCTCCAACGCATGAAGGATCTTCGTAGCCGCCTGGGATCCGCCATGGAGGTCAGTCCCGCCGGCCGGTAGCACAGCGAACTCGTCTCCACCAAGCCGCGCAACCGTGTCAGATTGCCTGAGCGTCGCCGCGAGGCGCAACGCGACTTGCTGCAGGAGTAGATCGCCAATATGGTGACCGAGGGAATCGTTGACCTCCTTGAATCGATCCATGTCCATGATGAGTAGCACCAGCGGCTTTCTTTCACGATGTGCGATCGCGATGCCCTGACGCAGCCGGTCATTGAACAGCGTTCGGTTTGGCAGGCCTGTCAGAGTATCGTGAAGCGTCTGATATTCGAGCGCGTCCTTCTGAGCCCGCTGCTCGGATATGTCGTGGAGGATCCCTACGAAGCGTCGTTCGCCTCCGAGGAGCATTTCGCTGGCACGGAATTCCATGGGGAACGTAGACCCATCCTGCCGCTGCCCCCACAGCTCACGGGACCCTGAGATCGAGACCGGGGCCTTGCCGGGCCGCAAATAATTGCTGAGGTGGCTCACAAAGTCATCGCGGTACGGTTCGGCCATTAGGATCTTCGCATCCTGCCCGTGCACCTCAGCCAAGGAGTAACCGAAGAGCCGCTGTGCCGCACGATTGAAAAACTCGATCAGGCCGCGCTCGTCGGTCGTAATGATCCCATCGGCAACGTTGTCCAGAACCCCGCGGATAAGCGTCGCACTTTCCTGCAAGGCTCTCTCTGCCCGCTTCCGTTCAATGAATTGCCCGATCTGACTTCCGATGTCGGCCACTATCGTCAGCAGTCTCTTATCAGGCTGAAGAATCTCGCGGCTATAGAAGGTGACCGCCCCGGTCGCTTTAGCTGCGTTTAGGATCGGGAAGCCAAAGGCTCCGTGTAGGCTCGCCCCGACGACCGCCGCCAGGCTGGGATCCTTCGCGATGTCGACGATCCACAGCGGTGCGCGGTCGGCCAATACCCGGCCCGGCAGGTCGAATCCGCGCAAAGTTCCAGCTTCCAGGTTGACCCTGGCGGCCTCGGCGGACTCGGGCGAGGAGGCGTACCAGGAGTCACGTAGGTGGAGCTCTTCATCGCCATCGCAGATCCACAGCTGACCTACGTCCCATCCCAGATCCTCACATAGACCCTGCAGGATGCTTCGGTAAGCCCCGTCTTCGTCAACATCTTCCCCCAGCCTGCGCGTCACAGCGAAGGTGACGGCTCGAAGCCGTTCGTTCCTTTGGGATGCGCTGATGTCATCGATTCCCAGAACGTAGTGAAGCGGCCGCCGGCTCGAGTCGCGTAGAAGCGAGACGCTGACCAGAGCCCATCCCAGATGGCCGTCCGCATGGAGGTAACGCTGCTCGGACTGGAATCGGCTCGCCTCACCTAACAGCAGCTCGCGGGTACCGGCCAGGAAGTCCCCGACATCGTGAGGGTGGGTTACGGCCTGGACGGTTGTAAGCAACAGCTGCTCCTCGGAGTATCCCAATAGCTCGCAGAGGGCTCGGTTAACTTCTACAAAGCGTCCGTCCAGGTCGGCCACGGCGATGCCGATCGGGGCATTCTCGAACACGTTTCTGACGCGTTGCTGCGGCTCCCGCAGCCCCGCCTCCGCTCGCCTGCGACCGATGAGTCGGCTGATGGGCTCCGCCAGGGTTGCCTAAGACTGGGGCACGTGCTCGCAGTTGTCATCCTCCGTTCGGATGAGCGTCGCGCGAGAGGGTTCCTAGCTCGATGGCCGAGCGTCGGCGGATTTGCGCTCTTCTGCGCGCGTGAGCCGGCGCCCGACCACCCAGGCCGCCACCTGCGCGCGTGACCGGAACCTGAGCTTGGAAAGGATGTGCGCGACGTGAGACGAGACGGTTGCCGGACTGACATCCAAGTGTTGGGCTATGGCGGCATTGGTAAACCCCATGGCCAGCAGTTCCGCCACCTGGTGTTCGCGTTCACTCAGCTTCTCCCCTCCGGGGTCGGCCCGCGTGTCTGGAGCCAGACCGAAAATGCGCAGCACGCCAGATGCCTCCTCGCGGCGGCGATTGTCGGCCTGCCGAGTCTCCTTCGACGGCCCGCTCTTCCTCGGGTTTGGCTCGCTGACGTCCAGGATGACATTCAGTAAGTGGGTCACGCTCCCGGTGGGACCGGTGAGCGGATAGATCTCCCAATCCCACCGGCTGGTCTCGCCGCGCTTACCCCGCTCGACAAGGCCGAGTTCACGAAACTCAAAGCCCTTGAGGTGTTTGGGCTGTGCGGTCATGCAGACTTCACGCATGATCTTGAGCACACCGGCCCGCTCGGCGCTGGGAAAGACCTCTCCCAGGGTTTTGCCCGTAACCGGCAGCTTTTCCGGTCCGAGCCAGCGCTCCCACACGCGGTTGGCGTACACGATGTGGAACGTGCCGCTGCAGTCGCTAACGTGGAAGCCGATCGGGAGGGAGTCCAGCAGCCGACCGAGGATGACGAGGGCGTCCGACTCAGGCGAGGCCTGAAGCACGTCGGCGAGCGCCCGCAGTGTGGACTCCGACTTCGGCACGAGGCTTTGACCTTTGGAACTTCCGATCCCATCTTGCACCGAGATCAGCCGTCTCTGCAACCAAGAATTGATCCAATATCGTCATGGTTGGCCACGGAGAGGTAACCTAGCCGAACAAGGAGTGGCGGCCGAGTCAGGCTGTCGCCGCGGACGGCGAAGCGCTGGCCGCGGACAGGCTGGTGGCTGCGGCCGACATCCAGTTGGCGAACCCCTGGCGCTCCAGCTACGCAACCTGCAGACGCTGGTCGAGATCGGGGTCGCCGCGCATCACGCTGCCCTCGACCAACGGAGAGACTCCCAAAGCCGTGACGGCCACGTTCCGGCCAACCTCAGCCTGAATCGCGTCTAGCAGTCGCGTCGACTCGTCGCGCTCGCCTAGCTGTAGTTCCCCCCTCTTTCATCCGAACGAACGATGACAGCCGGTGCTTAAGCGCGCACAGTCGCTCTTGACTACTGCTGAGCTCGACATTCCTCATCTCAGAGCGCCGTGAATGCATACCGGGTTGGGGAGAAGGAGATGCCGTACTGCTCGACCACAGACCACCGGGGGTAGCGGATAAGCCCGTCCTGATTGTCGATGACGACACCTCAGTTCGCACTATGCTGGCGCTGATGCTTGAGTCGGACGGCTGGCACGTCGTGGAAGCTGACGACGGCAACGAGGGGCTGAACGTCACGCTGAAGATTCGCCCATGGGCGGCGGTTGTCGACGTCCAGATGCCAGCGCTCAGCGGCCTGCAGCTGACACGTGTCCTAAGGCAGGCAGGGTTGGGCTCCCAGCAGCTGCGCATCATCATTCTGACGGCTGGCACGACGAGCCAGCAAGACGCCATGCTGGCCGGCGCCGACAGACTGTTCCTCAAGCATGACTGGCTTCAACTACGTCGGGCGCTTCGAGCGGACGATCTCGCGCCGCGTCAGCCGGCTGGCGGGCCGGTCTTTGCGTTTTGACGCCGGGCACGACCTCCGCAAAGAGCAAAGCGACCGCCAGGGGCATGTGACCTCATCTGCCCGGTTTAGCGACCTCCATATATGTATGCCTGTATGCCAAAAGAAGGAGAGAGCGGCACCGCCAGGGCGCCGCTCTCGGGTCAGAGTCCGAAGTCGAGTCGGAGGTAGTCAGTTCTTGGCGGGAACCGGCATCACACCAAGCTGGCTGAGCAGCTGGACCATGTCGAAGTAGAGGCGGGTCTCGACCCCGAGGTCATTCTCGTACCGGTTGATCGAGACCGAGCGGCCGGCGACTTTGCGGTTGGTGGCCTGGATGGTGCCCATCGGGCCGGTGAGCGGCGCGGTGTGTGTGCCTTCGAAGATGAATTCCTGGACGACCCAGGGGCCGCTTACGATCTCCTGCGTGACGTTGATCTTCGCGTCGGGGAACGCCTTGAGCCAGCCATAGGTGTAGGCGAGGACTGCCTCTTTGCCCTCCAGCCGGACGTCGCCGGGCGCGGTGAACGTGGCGTTCGGAGCAATCAGGGAGCTGAGGGTCTTCTCGTCATGGGCGTTGAACGCCTGGTTGAACTTGGCTGCGAGGACCTTGGGATCAGTGGTGATGGTAGGCATAGCGCTTTCCTTTGGAATCCTTCTAAGAACTCTCGGTCCAGCCTGTGGAGCGGACCTCATGTGGGGGGCCTGACGGCCCATGCCCTCACCCGTGTTGGGGCCCTAACCGTTTTACCCAACGACTCGCCAGTTCAAACGCACCCGCACACAGCGGGCACATTCGTCCGCAAGCCGCGGGTGACCCTCCCTGTGACTCCGACGGTTGGCCAGGTCCGAATCGGGGTATATAAATGGCGACTCACCTGCCCAACTTGTGGCCCCCTCTCACGCCTCTTCGGGGTCCGGGCTGCCCTTTGAGGCTTATGAGCGGAGGTATTCAAATGACAGCATTTCATTGGTTGGCTCCAGGCTCCGATCTGATGATTTCCCCGCGCTCGATGGATCGTCTCTACGAGCGGTTCTTCGGCTACGGCGCGACGACTCAGGAGGATGGCACGCCGACCTATGCTCTGCCGGTCGACATCCTGGAGACGGAGGACGCCTACCAGCTGCACGCGACCGTGGCAGGCGTTCCGCAGGACGGCGTCGAGGTAACGTTCGAGGGCGGCATGCTCAGCATTACCGTGAAGGCCGTGCCGGTCGAGTTCCAGGGCACGTTGATTCGCCAGGAGCGACCGTGGGGCAACTGGATCCGCAAGTTGGAGCTGCCCACCGAGGTCGACTCAGCGAGCATCGCCGCCCATTTTGAGAACGGCGTATTGACGGTGCGCGTGCCCAAGGTGGCAAAGGCGAAACCGGTGCGAATCCCGATCGGCGCAGCCGAAAAGCTGATCGAAGGCTAAAGCACAAGCCGGGGCCTGACCGGGGTCAGGTCTCGGCCGCTGTAGGCTCGGGAAACGGTGCCGCTTCCGGTTGTCGGAGTAATCGGGTCATGTCGTCTTCTTCCCTGACGGGCCATAGGGTGCCGCTTTGCGCGGGCACTCTATGGCTCGTGGCTCGGCGAGTTGCTGCTAGATCGACTCTATGAGGTCGATCAATTGCCCGTGACGTTCGCCGCGAATGTTGCCCCGGTGTCGAACAGCGTGACGAGCCCGGAGCGTGCGGCTGACTCGATGGCCTTGGCCGATTGCAGTGTCTGCCCGTTTACTGTCCTGGCCAAGGGGAATGGGCCCGGCGTGGGGGTCTGGCAACTGCCGCTGGTGATGCCCGCTTCACTGCAGAAGACCAAGTAGCCGTGCAGCTTTGTGAAATGCGTGTCTGCAACGGTGTGGTCGTGCCGGAAGGGCAACGCGCCCTGAGGCGTGTCGGTCTGGGGCGCGATCACGTAGAAGTTGCCCACTCGGTCGCTGTGTATCGCGCCCGGGAATTCTTTGGCCTCTTGCGGAAACACCATTCTGCGCTCCACCCCGTTGACCCAGACGGACTCCCAGCAAGCTCCTGAACGGTCGGTCAGGCTCAGCGGAATGCAATTTATCAACCCGGCGGCGTGGGCGGGCGAAGCGGCGGGTACAAGGAATGCAACCGCCGCGAGGATTACTGCGGCGAGGAGGACATTGGTCCTCCGTTTCGTTTCGATCATGATCTGCCCTCCCGTGAGCCGTATTGCGGGCTCGAACCGGCTGATTAGGCTTGTAGGAGCCCGGCCGAAGCCGGGCTCCGAGCTGTCAAGACGTCGACGCGCGAAATGTTAGCGAGTAGCCGCCACCGGGACCAAGGAACCGTTTTCCACGCCGGCAGGTCGGCTGTAAAGGGCGGTGATGGCCGAGGGCCTGAAGCCTTTGACGACCAGATAAACGCCCAGCGAGAATTCCCAGATTGCGATCGGGAATGCGACCACAGCGACCGCGCCATGCTGCCCCGTGAGACCGAAGATCACGGCGACGTCACCAGCGACCAGCAGGGCCGCTCCGACGAATCCGAGCAGCGGAAGCCACCGTGGCACCAGGCGCGACTGGTACAGCAGCGAGCCGATCAACAGGGCGTTGACGGCAGGAATGAAGCTCTGGCTGAGCAGGAAGATCCGGTCGTACATGCTGATCAGCGTATGGCCCGTAACCAACCCATTGGTTCCGGCTCCGGCCTGCTGCAAGGTGACGAGCGACAGGACGCACGCCACGCCAGCGAGGATGGCGCCGCCTTCGAGGGTTCGCGTGCCGACGAAGCCCAGCGCGACTCCCTCATTCTGCCTCTTGACCACCGGGAACAGCGCGACGGCCGTGCCGATACCGGCGAGCGCCACGATCATCTCCAGGATGGCGCCGACGATGATGCCGGTATTCGAGCCGTGCCCGAGGATGTAGTTCGAAGCGCGCAGCGGATTGTAGAGAAAGAGGGTCGGGATCGAGACGAAGCTGAGCAGGTAGAGCGCACCCGCGGCAAACGCGGTCTTTCTATGTGTACTCATCTTGCGCTGATCGGCGGTGGCCTCAGCCGGGGTCCGCGACGTCGGGGGTGCGTGGCCATTAGTCGTCGGTTTCGTAGTGATCATGATGTCTCCTTTGGGAACACGCCGAGTTTGCCGAGGGGTCGAGTCGACTACGCCGCAACCGAACTAGGTGACGTCGCGCAGCCGCAGCAGTCCAGCCGCCACGACGATGAGTCCTGCGAAGTACACCGCCAGGACGAGCACGGCCTGGTTTGTAGCGATCGCCGGAGGCGCGCTGGGGCCGAAGGCAGGCGACGTAAAGCTCTGAAGGAGCGCGTTCGCATTCTGTCCGACGAACAGATTGCCGATCCACTTGTAGGCACCGTTGTTGAGGCTGTCGATGAAACGGACGCCGAGAACCTCGACGGCCAGCACGTAGATCAGGCCGATACCAAGGGCGGCCGCCGAGTGCCGGATCAGGACGCCCAGCGCAAGGCCGATGGCGCCGTTCGCGATGAACACGAGCCAAACGGCTGCGAGGCCCTCGGCGATGTAGAGTGCCGCCGGCCAGGTGATTGCGTGATGTTCAAATGCGGCAACGACCACGCTGCTGGCCGCACCCACGGCGAAGAGGACGAGGGCCATGATCCCCAGCCCCGCCGCGAAGACCACCACGCGGCCCGACCAGTTGGTGAGCCGCCCGGGGCGCTGCGTAAGCATGGTCTTGGTGGTGCCCCACGAGTACTCCGACCCCGCAACCACCGCACCGAGGACGACCGCCATGGCTTCGCCGAGTAATAAGCCGATGCCCATCACGTAGTTGACGAACTGATCCGGGTAGAGCGTCAGGATCGAGACGCCCTGCTGGTTCCCGGGACTCGGGTGCGTCGCCAGGTACCACACGATGCCGTAGACGAACAGGGTGCTCGCCGCGACGACGCCCAGGGACACGAGGAACGCTGGTCGAAACTGGTTCTTTCGCCATTCCGCTCTGATGGTTGCGATCATGATCCCTGCTTATCCCCCGTGAGCTGAAAGAACACGTCCTCCAGCGATCTCTCCACGGGACGCAGTTCGCTGACCGCGACCCCTGATGCCATCAGCTGACGGTTGATCGCCAGGCTCTGGGCTGGATTGGTCTTGAGGTTGAAATGACCATTTTCGTGAACCACGGCCGCCGGACCGAACATCCGCGTCAGCACCTCGTTGGCGCGCTCGGATGGCTCTGCGCGGACGAAGACGCCCTCGTCGCCGAGCAGGTCTTCCACGGTCGACTCCCTGACCAGTTTGCCGTTGCTGATCACGCCGACGCGGTCGCAGGTCGCCTGGACCTCGCCAAGAAGGTGGCTGGAAATCAGCACCGTCCGCTCGCCGTGGCCGATGTCAGTGATGAGCTTGCGCATCTCGGCCATGCCTTGCGGGTCGAGACCAGCGGTTGGCTCGTCGAGGATCAGAAGTTCCGGATCCTTGAGCAGTGCGGCCGCAACTCCGATACGCATCTTCATGCCGGTCGAGTAGGTCCCGAACTTGCGCCCAGCACGCGACGTCATCTCGATGAGATCGAGCACCTCATCGACGCGCCGCTGGCTCACGCTTGCCAGGTCGGCGACGACCCTCAGGTTCTCGCGGCCCGACAGGTACGGATAGAAGCCCGGACCCTCGATCAGGCAACCGATCTTCGCCAGGCCCGCTGGATCACCCGGCGCGTGGCCGGCGACGGTCGCCGTTCCCGACGTTGCCCCGATCAGGCCGACCAGCATTTTCAGGGTCGTGGTTTTCCCGGCGCCGTTGGGTCCGAGGAAGCCATAGACCTCACCACGCCGCACGCTCATGTCGACGCCGTCGACCGCGAGGAATCCGCTCCCAAATCGCTTGCTGAGACCGTGGGTCTCGACGATCGGTGCGTTTTCCATGGCCATTACGACGACGCCGCGACGATGCGCTCGTCTGACTTTTTGGTGTTCACGCCGATCACGAGCAGGTATCCGAGCGTCCAGACCTCCGCGATGATCGACGGGACGGTGTCGTAGCCATGAATCGCTTTGCCAATGTCGGGGACGAGGAACGCCGCGAGCACGTCCACCAGGTAGCAGGCGCCTCCCACGATGAGCACGACGCCTAGCGCTTTTGGAAACCACCCTGATTTGTATGCGAGATACCCCAGCGGCACCAACCACAGGCCAAAGAAGATCGACGCGATGAGGAGCCCGTAGTGCTGAGCGTCGACGAACAGCAACGCCAGGGCATTGGAACCCGCGGCGCCGAAGCCGGCCAGGTTCACTGCACCGGTTGCGACACGCAGACCCTCAAATTCAAAGACCGCGTTGAGCATCGTGATCCCGGCCCCGATTGAGGCGAGGACGACCATTGCGCTCGCGGCGCTCTTGTTCACGTGCCTGAGCAGCCGGTAGAGCGTCAAGGCCACAAAGACCCAGACCGTCGCCTGGAAGAGATCGGCGACAACGCCGATACGCACGAGTCCTGAGTTTGCAATTAGGTTCCCGGCCGTCTTCGCCGCGTCGCCCGCGACGTAGATCTTTGGGTACATGAAGCCCTGGGCAAAGCCACCGAAGATACCGACGAGCAGGTAAAGGACACCCGCGATTCTCGCAAGGCGTTTGGGTGAAGACGGGATATCACGTTGCCCTCCCACGGCGGCCGTCGTCAGATTGACCGGGATCCCTGGAACCGGGGCCGGCGAGCTCGTGGGCGCGTGGCCATTGGTGGTCGGTTTCGAATCGATCATGATTTGCCTCCCTGAGCCGTTTGCACGCATACGGCGTTATTAGTGCGTCCACCTAGTGTCCTGTGAAAGGCGTGCTCTCGCCTCGGCCGAGGGATTCAGAAAAGCGCACCGTCCGAGCGACAGCGCCTGTCACCCAAAGGATTGATCTTCCGTTGCTGGCTAGATGGCTCTAATCAAACCGGTCGCTCGCGTAGCAACGCAAGCAAGCCGTCGCTCCCTGACTGCTTGCTGACGAAGCGAAGCCCAGCCGCATCAGCCCGCTGCCGGCTCTGCTGGTCGTCCCGAAGGCTGAGCACAATCACCGTAGCCGCTATCTGACCCTTCAACTCGGCGGCCTCTTCCAGCCCGCGCTCTCCGAGCGATTCAAGATCGATCAGGACGGTGTTTGGCGCGACGTCACGCCCCAGCCGGATCGCCGAGGTGACGCTCTCGGCTCGCCCGACGATCTCGACGCCCGCCTCACCGGAAAGGAGCAGTTCGATGCCACGGCACACGCCTCCATTGGAGCCCACAAGCAGCAGCCGCACAGACTCCGACACGCGGCCGAGCGTGACACGTCGAGTTCGTTCCAGCTTCACCGGATGGATCGAGCTTGAACCCCACCCTTTGGTGGATGCCCGTATCGATGTAGGCTGAGTGGGCCTTTCGGCGGGGGCGCTAAATGTTGGGGAAGGAAGCAACCACTCATCGCACGACGGACTGGCCGTGGGACGTTCCGCACGGGCTGGTGGGCCACCGGTGGGGCTATCCCGTAGGGCTGGCCTTCGCCGCGAGCCTCATCCTTATATTTATCGCCCAGCTGGCGACGCCCACGACCGTGGTCATCACAACGTTGGGCCTGGTCCCGATCTTGGCGGCCGTCTGGCTGCTTTCGACGCCGCTTGCAATCGGCGTCACGGTCCTAGGCATTGCGTTGATCGGAGTGGCGGGTGCGGTGGGGGCCCTTGTTCCGATTACCGCTGCCTCCGAGGCCACCGTATTCGCACTAATCGCCATCGCCATTCGCCTCTACGCCCGGCGGCTGATCATCCTCCTTCGAGGCACGGCAAATGAGGCGATACCGGGCTCATCGACGGTGTTCGGACTGGAGAGCTTGGCCCAGGTCGTCGACTCCTCGTTGGACGGCGTGGCGGCCCTGAATCAGGCGGGACGCATCGTCTATGCCAATTCAGCGGTGGGCGATGTGCTTGGCGTCTCACCGGAATCCATGATCGGCACTGCCTTGCTCGACTACATCGTTCCCGAGGACCGGCCACAGTTCGGGCCATACGTCGCTGACATCACTCTCCGCCGCGCCGCCAGGTTCGAGGTGCGGGCGATGCGTCCGGATGGTGACGTTCGCGAGCTGGAGGTGTCCCATACCCTGATCGTGGCTCGTGGTCACCCAGTCGCGGCAGTCATCTTCCGCGACATCACCGAAACCAACCGGCTGGGGCGTGCTGCAACCGCCCTGGCGCAGGTGGCAACCAACATGGCGGTCACCCAGCCGATTGAGCGCATGCTCGAGGCTGTCGCCCGTAGCGTCGTTGAGGCTACCGACGCGGTCGCCGCCAGCGTCTTTCTCCTCGAAGATCAGCGCACGCTGCGAACCGCCGGTACCTGGGGACTGCCAATCGGCTTCTTCGACGCGATGGACGCCGCGGCCCAGGCGGGGGCCACGCGGCCAGCGCTCGAGGCGATAGCCAAACAGGCGGATTTCATGTACGAGGATCTTCCGGATCGGATTCTCAGCGACCCTGCCTTCGCGCCCGCACACTCGGTCGTTCGCGACGTGCCGTGGAAGCTGGTCGTGACGATTCCCATGATCCACGGCGGCCGGTCGTTAGGTGCTCTCTCCGCGTATTTTCGGCCGGGTCAACGGCCGAGCGAGCCAACGATGACCTTTTTCCATGCGATCGCTGCATTGGCGGCGTCGTCAGCCGAGATCTTTCGCTTGGTCAGCGCCTCTCAGCATCAAGTCGCGCTGGAAGAACGGCAGCATCTCGCTCGCGAGTTGCACGATTCCGTATCCCAAGCGCTGTACGGCATAGCCCTGGGGGCGAGGTCGGCACGGAATCGTCTCTCCCGCGATCCGCCGCGGGCGGTTGAGCCGCTTGATTACATCCTCGGCCTTGCGGAGGCGGCGCTCGCCGATATGCGCAGCCTGATCCTGGAATTGCAGCCTGAAGCGCTGGAGCGTGAAGGCCTGGTCGGAGCGCTCGCAAAACGAGTTGATGCGATCAAGGGCAGGTACGGCATCGACGTGAGCGCGGACCTACCGGAGGAACCGCCCATCCCGGTCGATACCAAGCAGGCCATGTATCGAATCGCGCAGGAAGCTCTGCACAACGTGGTCAAGCACTCTCGTGCCAAACACGCCTCGGTACGGCTCCGAATCGATAGCGATGCGGTAGCGATGGAGGTCGTCGACGACGGCGAGGGCTTCGATCCGTCGGGGTCGTACCCAGACCATTTCGGTTTGCAGTCCATGCGCGAGCGCGCCGAATCGCGCGGCGGCGGGTTTCAGGTCGAGAGCCGGCCAGGCGAGGGAACGACCGTCCGTGTCCGCGTCCCCAGTCGGGCTCTCGCCGCCCTGCCTACCACTGAATCACGGAGAGCCTGAATGGGCCCTCCTGAAGAGCCAGATGTGACTCATCGCATCCGCGTGTTGATCGTTGATGACCACTCGGTGGTCCGTCGTGGGCTGCGGATGTTCCTCGAGGACGATCCCCGGCTGGAGCTCGTGGGCGAAGCGGCCGATGGGGAGGAGGGTGTGCGCATGGCCAGGGAGACACGTCCGGACGTCGTACTTATGGATCTCCTGCTCCCCAAACTTGATGGCATTGGGGCCACCGAGAAGATCCGCCAGGAGCTTCCCGATACTCAGGTGATTGCGCTGACAAGCGTGCTCGAAGATGAATCCGTAGTTGGCGCGGTCAAGGCCGGGGCCATCGGCTACCTGCTCAAGAACACCGAGGGGGACGAGCTACTGAACGCGATCCATGCCGCCGCCGAAGGCGAGGTCCGCCTTTCGCCGGAGGCGTCCGCCCGGCTCGTTCGCGAGATCCGGTCTCCTCAGAGTCCGGAAACGCTGACCGAACGCGAGACCGAGGTCCTGCGACTCCTCGCCGAGGGTAAGGCCAATAAGGAGATCGCCCGAACGCTGAGAATCAGCGAACACACGATAAAGAGTCACGTGCACAGCTTGCTGGCGAAACTTGGCATGCAGAGCCGTACCCAGGCCGCGCTCTATGCAGCTCGCATTGGACTTGTTTCAACCGAGCAGGTTGGTCGAGGCCCAACATGACGGACCCGACCGCGGCCTGACCCACTAGTCGGGGCGTCTTCACCTACCGTACGTTGACAACTCAACCTTTTGGGTGACAGGCGCCTCGCTCGAAGAGTGCGCACATCGTAGATCCCTCAGCCGAAGACGCCCAATGGCTTTCAAAGGACACTAGGTTTCCAGCCCGAGTCACCTCTTCCTCGGCAACAACCGCTCATCAATTGGGGGTCCTAAACAATGGCTGCAATGCCCGCAACAACAGTTCAATCCGGCCAAATCGGCCGTGCTCCTTCGGGTGGTCTGATGAAGTTGGCAAGGAGTGCCGGGCTCTTGTACTTGATCAACATCGTCGGCGGGGCCTTCGCCATCAGCATCGTTCCGGCCCTGTTGTTTGGATCGGGTCCGGCAGCCATGGCGCACAACATCCAAACCCACGAGCTGCTTTACCGGTCGGGCCTTGTGGCGCACGTCGTCGTCACCGTGACCAATATCTTTCTGGCGGTGATCTTCTACGAAATATTCAAGGTGGTGAACCGGAGGCTTGCTCTGCTGGACGTGTTCTTCATCCTGGTCGCGACCGCAATTGAGGCCGCGGGCCTCGTCAACCAGTTCGCACCGTTAGCCCTTCTCGGCAGCGGACCCTATGCGACTGCTCTTCCGGCGGGACAGCTGCAGGCGCTCGCCTACTTGCCGAGCGCCCTTGCGTCAGTCGATTACAACATCCACACCGTGTTCTTTGGCTTCGACATCCTCCTCATGGCGTACCTGGTGCTTAAGTCGCAGTTCATTCCCAGAGCCATCGCTGTCCTGTTGGCGATCGACGGCCTGGCCTACCTCGTCTATAGCTTCGCGGCCATGCTGGCACCAGGCTTCGCATCTCAGCTGGTTCCATGGATCCAACTGCCGGCGCTCTTTGGTGAAGGATCGCTCTGCCTGTGGCTCCTAGTGAAAGGCGTGAACGTCGAGCGATGGAAGACGTGGGCAAGCGCGGCAACGCGGATGCCGTCCACGCCAATGGAAACGCTGGGATGAAAACGGCCGTCTCAGCCGCTCCGCCTCCCGGCCAGGTGCTCCCTGCGCCCTTGGTACAAGGGTTCGGCACTATCTGGAGAGTCCGCGCTTTCCTAGTCCTGCAGATCGTGATCTTTCTTTCGATGGTGTCGATCCATTTCGGCCTGCTGATAGCCGGCTACCGTCAGAGGTCCGCCGGGACGACCGAGTTGGTGATCGCGGCAGTTCTGGTCGCTGGACTGCTGCTGACCTGGACGCCGCCACCCTGGAACCGCCGATCAGCGACCGCGGCCCAGTCCTTCGGAATCGTCGGCGTCTTGGTGGGGGTCTTGACGATCGCCGTAGGGATCGGGCCTCGAACCGTGCTCGACCTTACGCTCAATGCGGCTCTGCTTCTGACGCTCATTGTTGGCCTGGCGATTACCTTGCCAAAGCCAATGAGCTTATTCATGACACCCTGGTATGACGACGTATGGCCACTGGATAAGCCAGTGAATGGGTGAGGAGGGGTCAAGATGAAGACGGCTTATCCAGTGACATTCTCCGTTGACTTTCCCGACCGACACCTCGATCGGCTGACCACTGCCTTCCGGATTATCGTCGCGATTCCGATTGTCTTCGTCCTCAGTCTCTTGACCGGCCAGTCGTTGCACTATGCGACGAGCGCAAATGGCTCGAACGAGACGGTCGCGCTCGCGACAGGAGGCGGCCTTTTGTTCCTTCCGATTGTGCTGATGATCGTGTTCCGCCAGAAGTATCCGCGCTGGTGGTTCGACTGGAACCTGCAGCTCCTGCGCTTCTCGAACCGAGTTAGCGCTTACCTTGGGTTGCTCGACGACCGCTATCCGTCAACCGACGAGGAGCAGGCGGTTCACCTTGACCTCCCGTACCCCGACGCGCGGCAGCTCAATCGGTGGCTTCCCCTGGTGAAGTGGTTGCTGGCGATTCCTCACTACATCGTGCTCTTCTTCCTGGTGATCGGAGCCCTCGTAGCGGTCATCATGTCCTGGTTTGCCATCTTGTTTACCGGACGCTATCCGCGTGGTCTCTTCGACTACGTGGTCGGGGTCATGCGGTGGAGCAATCGGGTGACCGGCTACGCGCTAATCCTGGTGACTGATGAGTATCCGCCGTTCAGCCTTGCGTAAGGCCAGTGCCGCCAGGGTAGTGCGTCGGGACGACGACAGACTGCGCCCAGTCGGCCTGCCAGCAACTTCGCTCAATCATGAAACAGAAGGACAAACGCCAATGATCACTAACTCGAGCACCGTTTACCTCGCGCGTCCTGGGGGGCGAATCGGTTACGACATCAGCGGCGAAGGACCCTTGGTGATTCTTGTGCCAGGTATGGGCGACCTGCGAACCGGCTATCGATTCCTCGCTCCGGCCCTCCGGGAGGCTGGCTACCGAGTCGCGTGCACAGACCTTCGCGGACACGGCGCCAGCGACGCGACGTTTGCCTCCTACGGTGATGTCGAAACCGCGGGCGACGTCGTCGCGCTGATCGAGGAGCTCAAGGAACCTGCCGTGGTTATTGGGAACTCCATGGGCGCCGGCGCCGCGGCATTCGCCGCGGCCCAACGGCCCGACCTGGTGCGCGGTCTGGTCCTAGTCGGGCCCTTCGTCCGCAACCCCAAACTTGGCGCATTCCAGCGCATCGTCCTGCGTGTGGCGATGGCCCGACCGTGGGTAGCCCTCACTTGGAAGGCATATCTCCCCAAGCTCTACGCCGGCCGGCGTCCTGCCGACTTCGATGAGTACCGAGCGCTGGTACGGGCGAGCATCCGCCGTCGCGGATACGCTAAGTCGTTCTCCCTGACAACCCGCACGGACCACGCGCCGGTCGCAGCCTTGCTCGGTCAGGTCGCCGCACCCACCATGGTCGTGATGGGTGAGCAAGACCCTGACTTCAAGGACCAGCGCGCGGAAGCCGACTGGATAGCGCAGGCAATGCATGGAGAGGTCGTAATGGTGCCCCAAGCCGGGCACTATCCGCAGTCGCAGCGCCCTGGCATCACCGCGGAGGCGATTCTGCGGTTCCTGGGAACGGTTAACCATCCTGACGTGATTGGGTCACAAACGCCGGTATTGTCAACTCCCGACTTCAATAGGGTGGCGCCGCTAGCTTCACGATCGTAGAACTTGATTGAACTCAGCCTAATTTTTGACCGTTGGATCCCTGCCAAATGATGGAGATCCTCGCAAATTGGTGGTACTTTTGGTGGTACGACCCCAGAGCTGAGCAGTTCGCTCTGGCGGTGTCGTATTCAAAATCTGGAGCCCACGGCCGGATTCGGACCGGCGACCCGCTGTTTACAAATCAGGCTCCAATTGAAGTCAGCTCGCGATTTTCGCTTTCCAGGTATTCCAGGATGTCCATTGCGTCCAGGGAATTCCATTCTGGTGGCTACAACGGTGGCTACAGAAAACAGAGCACAAAATTAGCGACAGACGCGGCCCTACTTCTTGGGAGAGCCCTCAAGAAACTTGCGCAGCACGACCGCTTCGTTGTGCTCCTCGTCCCGGGCACCGTAAAGCAATGTGACCGGACCCTTCCGTGCCAGCGCAAGCAGTTCATGAAGCTGCTCCTGACGCTCGGGTCGTTGAAGCTCCGAGTAGTAACGCCGCTCGAATTCCTCCCAGCGCCTTGGATCATGCCCGAACCACTTGCGCAGCTCATTGGAGGGAGCAAGCTCGCGGAGCCAGAGGTCAAGCTTGAGAGCGTCCTTCCTGACTCCGCGCGGCCAGAGTCGGTCAACCAAGATTCGCTTTCCGCGAGCGTTGGTTCTGGCGGTGTAGACGCGTTCGAGCTGGATCTTCAGCCGCATACCTGATTAGGGCGAACCCGCCTGGGCCATTCGCTCCCGTGCCTTGCGCTGGCCGTCAGCCGGCAAATCGTTGATCTGTTTGCCTGGCGGCTGGCAGCACTGCCCGCCCTCCTTCGCGTGTTCCGTCCAGGTACGACCGTCGCAGCACCAGCCCTTACTCGTATCCAACTGCTCTGCCATAACCCACCTCCGATATCAACGAATATCAAGGCTTTGAAGCCTCGATACCATCGTAGCTCGCTACGGCGAGTAGGTGTGACTTTAGGTGCGTCCGGGCCTTAGCTGGCTGGCTGCAAGGCTTCCACAGATGAGCCGACCACGTGAAAGCTACAGCCGGCGCCGTGACATTCTTTTGGCTGCACTTGACAATTCAACCCAGCCTGCTGGAGGGCCCCCTCGAGTAAGCCGGCATGCACTTGGGAAACGACTTCGGGGTTCTGCCGGCATGCTTCCCGGAAGATACAGTTGCGAGCGACCACCAGGTCATTCGGTTCGAGCGAGTAATCGGAGCCCAACTCCGCGATCTGACCGAAGGCATCCTGGACCGATGTCGCTGGCCGATTGACAAGGCCGGCCCCGTAATGGCGGCCGGTCTCTCTCGCTACCTGGATTCCCTTGTTGCCAAACTCCTTCAGACTCGTCGCGAGGAGAGCGGCGAGCAACTCGAATCGACGCATCGGATAGCTCAATTCGATCGGCCGCGCGGTCAGCCGGTACAGTTTCGCAGGCTTCCCCGACTTGCCCCGCAGTTGGCTGGTTGAAAGGTAGCCAAGCGCCGCCAGCCGCTCGAGATGGGAAAACGCGACGGTTCGGTGGACTCTCGCGGCCTTTGCGACGTCGTCCACGGTCCGTTCGGCGCCAGTCATATAGAAGTCAAGAAGGATGGCGCGCCGTGTTGGATCATGCAGGGCGCTGACCGCACGCTCTAAGTCGTCGCTGAGTTTGCCGCCAACCATGGGATCCGGATCCTCAGTCTAACAGCCACTCGCCAAAATATTGGCTATATAGGGGCGAGACCCTAGGAAGGGAGGCTGCGGTGCGCCAGGAGCATCAGGGCCGATGCGGGGAAGATCATGACGGAGAGCAGGCCGGCACCGATGAGGGCCGCACCGCTGGTCTCACTGATCTGACCGATGGCAATCCCGATGTCGGCCGCGGCCACGATGAAACTGAGTGATGTCGCCTGCAGCAGGCTGGCTGCAATTGTCCGGCGGGTCCCCACCGCGCCACGGTATACAAGCGCCGGGATGCCTCTCACGAGGAGGATCGCGAGCAGGAAGAGTGGCACCCGGAGCATCGTCGGTGGGCTTGCCAACAGAGCAGAGAGATCAAACTGCACGCCGCTGGCCACGAAGAAGACCGGGATGACAAAGCCGTAGCCGATGCCGTCGAGCTTCTGCCGGAAGTGCGGGTGGGTCGCTGTCGCGTCGCGGTCAACGATTCGCAGGATGACGCCAGCCATGAATGCACCCAGGATGGTCTCCAAACCGAATCGCTCGGCCAAGGCGATGAACGCGACCAGCAGGAGGACCGCCCCTCGGACCCGAATCTGCGCGGTAGTGTCCTGCAACTTCACGAGGAGACCCGACAGGCTTACCGACCGTCCCATCCCACCGACGGCCAATCCCACCGCGGCGACCAGGGCGGTGAAACTCGCCAAAAGGGCGAGCCTGGCCCCCAGGCCTGCGGAGGTCCCAGAGAAAAACAAGGAGAGGAGAACGATCGTGCCAAAGTCGGCCATGGTTGCGCCTGCCAGCACGAGTTGTCCGAACATGCTTTCGGTCTGACCAGCGTCCTTTAGGACGGGGGCAACCAGCCCGACCGCCGTGGCTGATAGCACGATTCCAATAAAGAGGGGATTGCGAACCTGTCCGATCGCGCGCAGGGCGTAGCCCGCTGATAGGGCCAGGCCCACAGAAACGAAGAATCCCAGTGCGGCCAATCTGAGCAGGCGACCCCGAAGCCGCTCCAGCTCGACGTCGAGGCCCGCCAGGAAGAGCAGGAACGCCAACCCCACGAGCGACAGAACCTTGACAGGAACGTCGGAATGCACCCACCCCAACCCTGATGGGCCGATCGCTATCCCGAGGACGAGTTCGAGGACCACCGAAGGAAGCCGAAGTCTCGGGAATTGGCCGAGCACGAGCGGCGCCATGAACGCCACGGCGGCGACCATGACCAGGTTGGAGAACGAGATCGCCGTCATGCGGCCTCCCGGATTTGGTGCCGATCGCCTCAGGGAGCCCTAGTCGAGTTACGCCCGCAGGATCGAACCAGCCGTAACGGCCGGCTTAAATGCGGCAAAGGCGGCCAGGACTTCCTCCTTCTCGCCCTTGGGGAGCTTGAAGTGATCGAGTGCATCAGCGAGCACCCCGGACACCGCGTCGAATTCCGTTGATGTCAGCTCGAAATCGAAGTGGGCGTCGCCGAGGGTCTTGCCCGTGTACTGAAACGGTCCACCGGCCACCGCACAGAGCCAGAGTGTCCGCAAGAACTTGAGGCCGGGCAGCCGATATCCCGCCTTCTCCGCGTTCCACGACTTTATGAACCGGTTCTCTTTCTCGATCGTGTCCCTTTGCACCAGTTGATCGCTGAAGTAGTCGACGACGGCGCTGATGGCCTAGACGCCACCGAGGCGTTCATAGAGGGTGGGTTCTGGCATTTCTTCACTCCTCCTAAGCTGCGTGGGCTGCCGGACAAGGTTTGTAGGCTTTATAACATATAAACACGTGAAGCGCCAAGCCTGAGGTGGGTTTCGTTCGGGCAGGCCGCCCTTGGACGCAAAATTAGACCACGGCGGAAATCCTTGAGTTGGAGTGGCGGTGCGTAATCGTCCGATCGGGAGGAGCATGGCGGCGATGGATCCAGTCGCCCTGAGCAAGGCGTTGAGGATGCTCTGGGCCGACTATGCGAGCTGGCTACGCTTCTACTTTGTCAGCGCAGCCGACGACCTTCCGGACCAGACGGCGACCCTGGAACGGCTGCTGCAGAGCCAGGTCGACATCGGTAACGCCTTCGAACCCTTCTACGGA
>VBDZ01000113.1 GCA_005881215.1 Chloroflexota bacterium
ATTCATCGCCACGCACTTCGTCGCCTTGCTCTGGCTGGCGCTCGTCTTGGGGGTTGCCGCCGCGATCTACGGGGCCCTGACTAGCCGCCCTACTTCAACGAAATCAGGGCCGCCTGGCTAGCGTCCTACCCACTCCTCAATCCATGGGAGCGACTGGTGCGCCACAGAGGTGCCGCTGACCCTGATGTCGGTACTCATCGAGACTTGCGGACTCGGCTTAAACCGCGCTACGAGATTCGAGAACCCGATGCTACTTCGCACGTGGCAACTTCATGACCCAGCAACCGAGAGTTGTCGGCCTTTCCGAGCGAAGCGCAAGGTCAGGCTGACCGTCCCGCTTCCGCCGTATCCCGAATCCAAGATCACCAGAATGGGGCGTCGTCCCGGGATGGCGTGGACTCGGGACCTAGCCTTAGCACTCCTTTCGGCACTTCCCCGCGCCGCGCGTCAGTTGGATCGTGACTGGAGGAAAGCAGTGAGATCTATTGGAGGAACGAATGCCGACATCGCTTACAGAAACGACCCGACCGGGCCTGAGCGTTGGGCCGACGAGTGAATTCAGCCTGTTCTTCCATGTCAAGCTGGGACAGGAAGAGGGCTTGCGAGAGGCACTTCGGGCGCTGCAGGACACTCCGGGATACCGACCTGGTGACTATGGGATGGCCGTGGCGACGATCCACGAAGCGAGGTTCGTCCTTTTCGACAACGACACACGGCTTGCGTTTGTTACGAGCTTCGACGGTCCGTGGGACGCCTACATGGAGGACTTCTTCACCTCCGGGCCGACACTGGCGCTTTTCGACGTCATTTTCCGACACGTCGAGGGCTACGAAGGCCTTCCAGACCTCGCCGCTCTGAAGGCGCTCATCTACGGTGCCCAGGAGACCGCGGCCGCGTACGCGCGCAATTACGGTGGCACCGTGATGGAGATCCGCAAGCAGCAGCGTGTCAATGATGCGTTCCAGCAGGTGCTGGACGATCCGAAGGCCGCCGAGGCGCTGCAACATCGCGCTCTGAAGCCGTTGCTGGACGAGGCCGGTGCCTAGCTGGCGGACTGCGGAGACCCTCAAGACGCGCCGATGTCGGACCACATCTCGGGACCACGAGCCCTGGCGGAGCCCATCGCGGACATCACAGACGTCTACGCGTTCCCGAGCCCCGAACGGCCGGGCCACATCGTTCTCGTGGTGAACACCCGCCCCTTCGCCCAGCCCTCGGATTTCTTCTCGGACGGGCTTGTCTACCGCTTCCGCCTGCACCCGCTCACGGCGCGCGTGCCGGGTCATCCGGTGCCGTTCGCGGTCGTGGCTGAAGAGTTCGCCTTCGACTGTGTGTTCTCCGCCCCCGGCGGCGACGCGCAAGGCCACTATCAGCAAGGCACCTGCACGATACCCGGCGGCGAGACGGTCTCCTTCAGCGTGAACGACGAGCAGGGAGGCTCGGCGCACGGCGTTCGAGTCTTCGCCGGTCCGCGCTGGGATCCGTTCATCATGGATGCCCCGGCGGCGCTGGAGACGATCGCAACGGGCAAGCTGGCGTTCACCGATCCAGGCTCGATCTTCCTCGACGGCAAGAACGTGATGAGCCTTGTGGTCGAGGTCGACCACGCGGAGCGCCTCGCCGGCGTGGAGCTGGTCGGTGTGGTCGCCGAGACGCTGACGCGCGGCAAATTCAACGTTCGGATCGAACGTGTTGGGCGGCCTGAGGTGAAGAACATGATGCTGGCGCCGAAGCAATTCGACCCGGTGAACCGTGACCTCGAGATCCGCGATCTCTATAACATGGAGGACGCCTTCCGCCTCGGAGCGTGCTACCAGCACGCCTACCGGGCGCGGCTGAACGCCAACCTCGTGTTCTGGGACAGTCTCGACGGGAGAACGGACTGGCCCGCGGACGCGAATGGGGGCCATCCACTGACCGACCTCCTGCTGGCCGACTTCCTCGTTGTCGACCTTACCAAGCCCTACTCCGAACATGGCTCGTTTCTCGAGATCGAGCTCGCAAACCGGCGCGGCGAGAGCTGGGAGAGCTGCGGTGGCCGGACGCTTAACGACGACGTGATGGACACGATCTTCACGCTGCTCGTGAATGCGGGGAACGGCCCGATCATCCGCGACGGCGTCGACCGTGCGACGAGGCCCGCATCGCGCGCCTTCCCCTACCTGGCTCCGCCGAACCCGGATCCGCCCCCGCGACCCGAGGATCCGTAGCAATGGCGACGATGGTGGATAACCTGACCGCGAGACAGAGCATCAACCTGGAGCTCGACGACATCCAGAGTGGCGCCCTGCACGAGCGACCGTCTCCCTACGTCGGCACCTACCTCCTCTTGCGCATCGATAACCGTGCGGCGGGGCGAGAGCTGGTCCGGCGCCTGCTTGGGATCGTTGATTCAGCCCGGCCGTCTACCGATTCGGCTCGGGACGCCTGGATCACCGTCGCATTTACCTACGAGGGTTTGAAGGCGTTAGGTGTACCGCAGGACTCACTCGACAGCTTTGCACCGGAGTTCAAGCAGGGGATGGCGGCACGTGCGGCCGAGCTGGGCGACGTGGGCGAGAGCAGCCCGGCCCACTGGGAAAAGCCCCTGGGAACTCCTGATGTCCACGTCGCCCTCGCAGCGCTGTCGCCCGACAGCACACGGCTGGAGGCCACGCTCGCGCGAGCACGCCGCGCTCTCGAGGAACTAGCCGGCGTCACATTGATCTGGCGCCAGGACTGCTACCAGCTCCCGACAGGGCGCACCTCCTTCGGCTTCAAGGACGGGATCGGGCAGCCGGCCGTTGAGGGGAGCGGCATCGCCGGCTCGAACCCGAATGAAGCGCCGATCAAAGCGGGCGAGTTCATCCTCGGATACCCGGATGAGACGGCAGGCCTGCCGCCGATGCCGACCCCTGATGTGCTTGGCCGGAACGGCACCTACATCGTCTTTCGAAAGCTGCACACACGCGTGGCGGCGTATCGGCGGTACTTACAGGCCAAAGCCAAGGACCGCGAAGGTGCGGCACTGCTGGGCGCCAAGATGGTTGGGCGCTGGCAGAGCGGCGCTCCGCTCGTCCTCTCCCCGGACCGTGACGATCCCGAGCTCGGTGCCGATCCGCACCGCAACAACGACTTTCTCTACCGCGACGATCTACGCGGCTTCAAATGCCCGGCAGGCGCGCACGCGCGGCGCGCGAACCCGCGAGATGCGCTCGACAACGACGGGAGCGTCAACGTCGGCCTCCACCGCATGATCCGGCGGGGCACAAGCTACGGCCCGATGCTGCCCGAGGGAGTGCTGGAGGAGGACGGCGTCGACCGGGGCATCATCTTCGTTTTCGCTGGCGCGCACCTCAAGCGCCAATTCGAGTTCGTAAAGACGCAATGGCTGAACAACGGCATTTTCATCGGCGTCCCGATCGACAAGGACCCACTCGCCGGGCCGAACGATGGATCTGGAGGCTTCACCGTTCCTGAGAAGCCGATCCGGCGTCGGCTGCGGAACCTGCCGGCATTCGTCGTCACCCGCGGCGGCGAGTACGGCTTCGCGCCGGGCCTGCGAGCTCTCCGCTGGCTGGCGGAGCTCGAGACGTGACCAGCCTCGATCGAGGAGAGGAGGGATAACGTGGCCACGAGCCTCACCGGAACCGACCGCTGGAAGACCCTCGACTTCGGCCCACCGCCGTCCGACCTTGCGGAGTCCGACCATCCTGTGCTCGTTGAATTCTTCTCCGGCGAGCGTGTGGCGGTCATCACCCTCAACCGACCACACGCCGACAATGCGATCACGACCGAGGTGGGGGCGCGCCTGACCGAGATCGTCGAGACGATCGCGGTCCGCCCGGCCGTCCGCGTCGTCATCCTTACCGGAGCTGGTGAAAGAGCCTTCTCCGTCGGAAGCGACTTGCGTCAGCGCAAGGATATGACGAAGGAGGACTGGCTGCGCCAGCGTCAAGACTTCGATCGCACGCTCTACACGGTGCGCCAACTGCGAAAACCAATCTTCGCCGCCGTCAACGGAATCGCTTATGGCGGCGGCTCCGAGCTCGCCCAGAGCACCGACTTCATCATCGCTTCCGACAACGCCACCTTCGGTCAGCCTGAAGCGATGATCGGCCTCGCGGCCGGCGGCGGTTCGCCGGCGCTGCTTCCGCGCTTGCTTCCTCCTGGCAAGGCCCTGCAGATGCTGATGACGGGCGACCCTATCAGCGCGCAGGAGGCACATCGGCTGGGTATGGTCAACGAGACCTACCCCCAGGCCGAGCTGATGCACGCGGCGCACCGCATCGCAGAGAAGATTGCGAGCAACTCGCCGACGGCTGTCCAAGCCGTCAAGCGGGCCGTTCGCACGGGCGAGGGGGAGCCGATCGAGCAAGCGATTGCAATCATGATGGAGGCGCACTGGCGCTCGGCGGTTCATCCGGACCGCGTCGAGGGCATCGGCGCGTTCAACGCGGGTCGCGACCCGACTTTTCAGGATCCCGACTACTGATGCGTCGTCACGCGAGGGCGATCCATCCACCAGGAGGCTGAGTCATGGCAGTAGCAGACGAGCTTCAGGAAGCGCGCATGGCACTGAGGATGATCCACCCCGATCCCTTCAATGCTGAAGCTCCGCCGGAGGCCCTCACCACAGACATCACGCCGACCGAATTGCATTACGTCCGCAGTAACTTCGCCGTGCCGGTCCACGATGGCAGGCTCGAGGTCAGCGGGGCGGTCGACAACCCGACCACGCTAACGCTCGACGACCTGCGCGCCATGCCAGCGGTCGAGCACGTCGTCACGCTCGAATGCGCGGGGAATGGGCGTCTCGAAATGAGACCGCTGCCCGTCGGCGAACCATGGGGTGACTACGCAGTATCCACCGCCCGCTGGACGGGCGCCCTCCTGCATGAGGTGTTGGAGCGGGCGCACCCGGCAGCCGACGGCATCGAAGTTCAGTTCACAGGCGCCGACCGCGGCGCCTACCTCCTCCAGCCAGTCCTTCCGGAGACCAACAAAAACGACTTGACCTTCATGCGATCACTGCCCCTTGCCCATGCAGCCGATCCCGCGGCAGAGATTCTAATCGCCTACGAGATGAACGGCGAGCCGCTGAGCCCCGACCACGGGGCTCCCTTCCGGCTCATCGTGCCCCGCTGGTACGCCGTCGCATCCGTCAAATGGCTGAAGCGGATCGCCGTCCTGACAGAGCCACACGGCGGCGAATTCCAGACGGGCCACTACATGTACCAGTGGCCCGATCGACCCCACGAGGCCGTCACTCTCATGCGCGTGCGCGCCCGCATTACCGACCCGGCTCGCGGCGCGACCATTGCTCCCGACAGATACACCGTGCGCGGGAAGGCCTGGTCGGGCGCCAGACCGGTAACGCAGGTCGACGTGAGCTTAACCGGCGAGGGCGACTGGAATGTGGCGCAGCTCGAGCCCCCGAAAGGGCCTTATCAATGGCAGGACTGGTCGTTCGACTGGAAGGAGATCGGGGTCGGCCGGCACACGCTACGAGCCCGCGGGACGGATGCAGCCGGCAACGTGCAACCCGATGTCCCAGCCTGGAACCGGCTCGGCTATGGAAACAACGCGATCGAGGTCATTCATGTCGACGTGCGCTGAGCTGGAGAAGGGCCCGGTATCTCCCTGATTTGACCGCATTCCAAAGCACGGGCTGGCTCAAAGCGGCTTGACCGGCTTAAATATTGGATATAAGATGCATCTAATTAATCATGGCGCCCAGAACCTACCGGATGACGCGCCGGGCCGCCGCCAGCGCAGAGACTCGCCGACGGATCGTGGACGCCGCGATAGCTCTCCATGCCGAGAAAGGCATCCTCGGCACGACCTGGCCCGACATTGCGAAGCGGGCCGATGTTGCGCTGGGTACGGTGTACCGCCACTTTCCCGGCCTCGATCAGCTGGTCCCAGCGTGCACCTCCGAGAACGCAGTCCGCATGAGGCCTCCCGGAGCCAGCGTCCTCGTTGGGGTGACTCGGCCTGAGGAGCGCATCGGCCGATTCGTTGAGGAACTCTTCGCCTTCTATGGTCGGTCGGCGCCCTGGACGCCGAGAGCCAGCATCGACCGCCACCAACTACCAGTTCTCGATACCATCCTCAGCCGTCGTGAAGCTGGACTGAAGGTTCTTGTGGAGGAGACGCTCGGGCCGCTCCGACGTCGGCGCCATGCACTGGATGCGGCGCTCGCCCTGACCGACTTCGGCGTCTGGAGGTCGCTAACCCGCTCGCGACTTTCGACGGAGGCGGCCGCGCAACTCATCACCGAGGTCCTCGTGACCTGGTTGAACCGACAGCGTCGCGTTCGCTGAAGTTGCCGACAGTGGTCGCTATAGTCCGGGTCTGAGGGCCCGGCAAGGAGGGTGGAAGAAATGGCCGAAGTACACGAAATCGCTGACGGTATCTTCCGGATCGCAACCTTCATTCCGGAGGCCAACATCACCTTTAACCAATTCCTGATTGCGGACGAGAAGCCGCTTTTGTTTCACACAGGGCAGCGACTGCTCTTCCCCCTTACTCTGGAAGCGGTTCGACAGGTGATCGACCCAAGCCGCTTGAGGTACATTTCGTGGTCACATCTGGAAGCAGACGAGTCCGGGGCCCTCAATGAATTTCTCCAGATCGCCCCGCAGGCCGAAGCGGTCCATAGCGAATTGGGTGTCGTGGTCAATGTCAACGACTTCGCCATCCGTCCGGCCAAGACAATCGGCGATGGTGAGGTGCTCGATCTGGGACGGCACAAACTACGGTTTCTGATCACACCGCAGGTCCCCCATTGCTGGGATGCCATCCTGGCGTTCGAGGAAACAACTGGCACGCTAATGGCCAGCGACCTGTTCACCCAGCTCGGCGAAAAAACCTCCATGACGAGCGGCGACATGGTGGAACGCACGATGGCGTCTCACAAGCAGTTGCCCACCTATATCCCGGTCAGCCAGCACACGGCACGGGTGTTTGATCGGTTGGAGGCGTTGCGTCCTGGCGTGCTTGCGTGCATGCACGGGCCGGCCTTTAGCGGTGACGCCGTCCAGGCACTCCGGGACCTCCGCACGGCGCTGTTCTCTGAGCCCGACAGGGAGCTGACGACGATTGGGGGAGGGGCGGAGCCTGCCCGGAGGTCCTAAACCGCAGCGAGGCCTGGCTGGGCGCTCGGGGCGGAGTTCGAAACTTTCCGGTTGGGTCGCTACAAACCAGCCCTATTCCGACAGCATTACCAGTCCCGCTCGGACCCAGTAAGCGGCACCTTGAGGTAGGCTGCCGTGGTTGCGAGTTGGGCCCGGCCGTATGGCTTGGCCGGAATCCTAAAAGCGACGCGGCCGTCCTTGCGGACGAACGAACAACGCGGGCGACCTCGCCTAAAACCCGGGTTGTCCACCAAGAGATAATCGAGCTCGCTCTTCAAACAACTGGCGCTCCGCCAGGGGCGGCTTACGCCCACCGATTCCGCGTCCACCCACAGATAAGCGCCGGCCACAGAGTTGTAGATCCAAGCGGCAAAGAGTAGGCCCGAAGCCGGAATGATCAGGCCGCTGAGATTGCCTTGAAGAAGTATCGAGGTGCCCATCCAGAGGAGCGGACCGATAACTGCCAGGATGATGCCCCAGGAAATGATGACCATCGCCCGTAGGGGACGCACAATCATGATCTGGCGGCCCGGCTGGTCGGGCGGGGGCTGGGGTAGGGCGCTCACCCTAAGAACAACGCAACTTGTCAACTATTCTGCGGGTCTCCCGCCCTCGGCACCGAGGAAGTTCCGCCTATAGCCAGGGCACGGTGCCCGTTGCGATTGCCGGGCGGTCCCGGCGATGGGCCACTCCACTGCTTGACCCAGCCCGTGTGCCGAGGCCATGCGGGCCTAGCACGCCTCGCGCCGCTAGCCGCTGGTGACGAAGTCGAAGGTAGCCGCCTTGCCGGTGGCCGTATCCTGCATGGTCACGAGCAGGTGCGGGTCGAAGATCGAGTCCTGCTGGTTGCGGGCAACATCGGGAAAGTACAGCTGTGTCGTCAAGACGGCCTTGCCGGGCGCACCGAGCTTGACGTGGATGTGCTCGGTGCGACCGGGATATTCGCCCGGGACTATCGTCTCGAGGGAGTAGCGGCCCGCGGCATCGGTCAACTGGTGGCCGCGCAGCCGGTAGCCACTGTTGTCGTAGGTACCACCTGCGTCCGCTTGCCAGAAGTCGAGTGTGGCACCGGCGACGGGCGCGCACGCGGGCGTAAGCACCCGACCGCTAAGGACCAACCGTGTACCGGCCATGCCGCTCTCGATCAGGGAAGTCCTCGCGGGTGATCCCGGTTTGAAGTACGGCCCTTCCGTCTGGGCCGGTGTCAACTGCGTGGGGCACGTGTCAGTCGACGCCGCGGCGGGACTGCGGCTGGCGGCAGATGATGCCGCGTTGGTAGTCGATGCGGTGGTAGACGTCCCACCGCAGGCGGAGAGCGCGAGAACTGCGGCGACGGCGGTGAACCATTTCGCCGGGACCTGCATCACCCAAAGCCTACCTGCCGCGGCCAGGCGACCGTCTTATTCGCCACCGGCTCGAGCGTTCAGGGCAGACTGCGCGCATGTTTGCGGCGATGGCGTGGGGACGTGGACGGCCTCGATCGTCCAGCTGTGGG